>NZ_JCAKMX010000017.1:0-87042 GCF_059515825.1 Acinetobacter sp. CY17 | reverse complement strand
TAAAGTATGAGGTCGACCTGATTTCTTTTTGAGTGATTCTGCTATTTCTAGAACCTCTACCATCTCAGTAAAAACTTGTCGAGGTACGCCAACTAAGCGTTTGAATTCAGAATCTGAAAAACGGTTTAATTTCTGATATCTCATGAAATTTATATGGAGGTGATTTTTACTTTCGCAAGAGGTCTATTAATAAAAATATTTTCTGTAATGAGGTCCTATTTATGAAACCAATACTTATGCTATTCAGTGCCTTAACTTTAGCTGCCTGTATATCCACACCCCATCAAAACACTTGGTCTACAGCGCAAATGCAGCAAGCCAAAACAGATTGTGCTTATGAAATTTCATTAGCCAAACTAAGTAATACAGAACATGCTAGTAAATTAGATGCCTGCCTAGCTCAGCACGGTCATAAAAAATAATGTGCTATTTATACAATGATTAAGTTACGTATAAGCTTAAATTGATTTAGGAAATTTAAGCTTATCTCTTTTTATACTGCTGATCATATCGCAAAGCACGGACTGTTTTTGTGTTGTACCCATCCCCCATTTAAATCCTATTCATGAGAAGATTTACCTGGTCTTTTATTTATATTTTACTAAAAAGCGAAAAGAGAATAATGGATCGATTCAAGAGTTTAAGCAATCTATAAGTTACTCATGCTTTTCATTATTATAGATTACAAAAAAGCGCCAATTATTGGCGCTTTGAGCATTTAGGCGACTGTTTGTTGCTGTATATATTGATAATGATAACCACTGCGCTTGAAATGCTGATTTTGATCACGGAAAGAATGTGCAAAATCAGGCCAAATAAGCGTCAGTTTGCGACTCACCGGATCTAAATACCAACTTTTACAGCCCTCAGATAACCACACGCTGCCTTGAGATAAAGTTTGTAAATCTGCCATATAATCAGCTTCAGCTTGTTCATCCGCTTCAAAGACTTGAATCTGCTGTTGTTTAAAAAAGTCTAAAGCATCTAAAATTAAATCAAATTGTACTTCAAGGAAGTATAATGCTGAATTATGGCCTGTAGCAGTATTAGGGCCATTTAAAATAAATAAGTTAGGGAAATTGTGCACCGTGGTCGATTGATAACCTTGCATGCCATTTTGCCATTGCTGTTCTAAACTCAAGCCGTGTTTACCCACTACTTTACTGGCATAAGGCGGTCGTGCTGCCTCAAAACCTGTCGCAAAAATAATCACATCGACATCATAAGCATTGCCCTTTTGACTGATGACTTGACTGGCATTAATTTCAGATAAAGCCGCATCTTCTAGGGTCACATGAGCTTCGAGAAAGGTGGGATAATAGCTATTGGATAATAATAAACGTTTACAGCCCGGCTGATAGTTAGGTGTAAGCTTGGCCCTTAACGTTGGGTCAGGTACTTGCTTCGCTAAAAAGTTAAGGCAATTTTTTTTCACCCGCTCAATTTGGCTCGTGACATTGCGACGCTGCGCGAAGTTATATTCATTACCCCAAAAAATTTCATGGCGTAACTGCGCCATACTTGCGGGGTCTTTGGCAAAAAGTTGCTTTTCAAGCGTGCTATAAGCACGGTCAGGGCGCGGTAAAATATAAGGTGCACTACGCTGTAAAACAGTGAGTTGTTTGGCACATTTGGCCACTTCAGGTACTAGTTGTATGGCTGAGGCACCAGAACCAATCACCGCCACACGTTGATTGCTGAGATCTATATCATGCTGCCAACGTGCTGAATGCATGATTTGCCCTTGGAATTGTTCAATTCCTTGAATATTGGGTAAACGTTCATCTGCTAAATGCCCCGTGGCAGTAATTAAAAAATCTGCACTGTATTGTCCTTGTGAGGTTTGAATGTGCCAACGTTTTAAGTCACTTTGCCATGTGGCACATTCAAGTGAAGTATTAAAATCAATGTGTTGACGAATCGCATACTCATCACAGGTTTGAATTAAATAGTTTTGTATTTCTTGACCTTGTGGAAAAACCCGTGACCAATTTGGATTTTGTACAAAAGAAAATGAATACAAATGTGACGGCACATCACAAGCAACACCAGGATAAGTGTTGTCACGCCATGTGCCACCAACTTCATTAGCCCGCTCAATCAGTCGAAAATTCTCAATCCCTTGTTGTTTTAAACGAATTGCCATGCCTAAACCGCCAAAGCCCGTTCCAACAATTAAAATTTGATAATGTTGCATCAAAACATCTCCTTAAGGCAGCAGCGCAGCGAGTGTACTGTTGGCGTGATAACGCTCAGCATGCTGACTAAATAAATGAATTAAACGGACCACCTCAGCAGGTGCTTCAATATATAAAGCATGTCCAGATTGAATCTCGCTATAACGACTATTACGGATCCCTGCAAACAATAATTTGCCTTGTGCATAAGGAATCATACGATCTTGTGTACATGCAACGACCAAAGTTTGCGCGCTAATTTCTTTGAGCAAGGCGGTAATATCAATACGACAGTTTAAAATACGCTGTTTGGCCGCATCCTTAGAAGGTGTCACAAAGCGAGCGAGATCGAGTACTTGTTGTTGATTGCGCAGTGATAAATATTGATCACTGTATAAACAATAGTTAATAAAATGCGGCAAAGCTTGCGAGCGCTCTTCAAATAAAGTTTGCCAAACATGGTTACGTAATTGCTGTACGGAACTGGTTTTCGCCCAACCTGCCAGTAAAATTAGCCGTGAGATCCGCTCACCCAATTCTGCCGCCAATTGAGCGGCAATTACAGCACCTAAAGAATAACCAACTACTGTAATCTCTTCATCTGCCTCGGTATATTGCTCAATCAGCGCAGCAACTTGAGCACTAAAGTCATGCACCTCAAGATCATCTCGATCCGGTGTATAAAGATCAATCGACAAGACACGCTGATGTACCGCAAGCATTGGAAAAATATAGTTAAAATGCTTATCCGTACTCCCACCTGTACCGTGAATTAAAACAATAGTCGGATGTTGGCTACGTTGCCCCGCTTCATAAAAACGTATACTTTGTTGTTGATGGTTGAATTGTTGTACTTTTGCGTCTAAGTCCATAATTTACTCCTACGCAGATATAAAAAAACCCACAACTGGCAAAATTGTGGGTGGGAAAAAACTTAATCGAATTTAAATTCATCTGGATCTAAAAGATACAGACTTTGGCTACCGGCCATAATATTGCCACGATGCGTTAAGGTACGCGGTAAAATACGTTCAAAATAGAATTGACTGGTTTTCACTTTAGCTGCGTAAAATGGATCTTGGCTATCTTGCGCTTTTTCCGCCGCCACCAACGCCATTTTGAGCCATAAATAAGCAAATACCACATAGCCTGAGAAATATAGATAATCGACTGAAGCGGCACCAATTTCATTGGCTGAGCTTTTGGCTTGTTGTTCTACAAAGCTCGTTAAATCTAGCCATTGACTGACCAAATCTGAGAGTTGCTTAAACTGAGTAGAAAATTGGTTTTTAGTTTGATTTTGTTCAATAAAAATTTTAATCTCGTCAGTCAATGGATGCAATAACTCTAATTTAGAACCTAAGACCTTACGCGCCAGTAAATCAATTGATTGAATTTCTGTAGTGCCTTCATATAAGCAAGCAATACGGGCATCGCGTGCCACTTGTTCCATACCATGTTCTGCAATGTAACCATGCCCACCAAAAATTTGCATACCGTGTTTAGCCGCTTCCAAACCTGTTTCGGTCATAAATGCCTTTGCAATTGGTGTTAATAAGGCCAAACGATCTTCAGCTTGCTGTTTTTCTACTGCACTTGTTGAAGCTTCCGCTAAATCCGCATAGCTGGCTAAGTAATAAGCTAAGGCGCGTGAACCTTCTGCAAAGACTTTTTGCGTTAATAACATATTCCGCACCGCAGGGTGCACGATAATTGGATCAGCAGGTAAATCAGGACGTTCAGCTCCAGTCAAAGCACGCATCGCTAAGCGTTCTTTGGCGTATTTTAATGCCCCTTGATAAGCTGACTCTGCTGCAGCCAACCCTTGAATGGCTGTACCAATACGCGCTGAGTTCATAAAGGTAAACATACAATTTAAGCCACGATTTTCAGGACCTATTAAGTAACCCTTGGCTTGCTCAAAATTTAAAACACAAGTGGCATTACCATGAATACCCATTTTATGTTCGAGTGCGCTGCAGATCACACCATTAGGTTCCGCCACAGCACCGTTCTCATCTAGATTAAATTTAGGCACAATAAATAGAGAAATACCTTTGGTGCCTTTAGGCGCATCAGGTAAACGTGCCAAAACAATATGGACAATATTTTCAGCCAAATCATGGTCACCAGCTGAAATAAAGATTTTCTCTCCACTAATAGCATAGCTACCATCTGCTTGTGGCACTGCTTTGGTGCGAATTAAACCTAAATCGGAACCTGCATGTGATTCGGTTAAACACATGGTACCTGTCCAACGTCCTTCTAATAACGGCACCAAGAATTTTTGTTTTTGCTCTTCACTGCCGTGATGTTCTAAAGTACGCATTGCACCGTGTGCTAAGCCCGGGTACATCCCCCATGACCAGTTGGTCGCGGTAATCATTTCTGACATAGCAATACGTAGCAGAGTGGGAAAACCCTGACCACCGTAGTTTTCATCACCTGTTAAGGATGGAAATCCTAAAGCAACATATTGTTGATAAGCTGCTTTAAAGCCTGTTGGTGTGGTGACTACACCATTGTCTAAACGGCAACCTTCTTGATCACCAATAGCATTTAAAGGTAATAACTCATTTTGGCAAAAATCAGCAGCCACTTGTAAATATTGGGCAAAAAGCTCTTCTGAAACTTTATCTTGATATTTGGGCAGCGCTTGATATAGCTGTTCAATCTTGAGCACATCATTGAGTACAAAGTGCATATCTTTTAAAGGTGCTTGGTATGGTCGCATCGCTAAATCCTTTGGCGTCTCTAGTTATTCTTGTTTAGTTTCGTACAACGAAATTTAATTCTAAAAATACTATAGTGTCTGTATAGAAAAAAATCTAGCCTTTTATGTTTTTTCAGGCAAAAAAATTATTCATGATGATTTAGATATCATAAAATGACTTAAACGCTGGCCAATAATCTGCTGCGCCTGTTGAATAATGCTTTGAATTAAAGCATCACAGCTTGGAATATCATGAATCAGGCCCATTACCTGCCCTGCACTGATCAGACCTGCATCAAGGTCCCCAGTTTCAAGCACTGTTTTACCACGGGCACCGCTGACCAAGTGACGAATCATGTCAAAACTCGCCTGTGGATTTTGACTGATCTGTAAAACTTGCTCCGAAATGGAATTTTTGGCCACGCGTGCGGTATTATTAAATTGCCGATACAGGAGTTGCGTCGCGCGCTCATCTTGCTCGAGATAAAATTGTTTCACCCGAGGATGAATCGGTGCTTCTTGAGTCGCGCAAAAACGTGTACCCATATTGATGCCTTCTGCGCCTAAAGCCAATGCTGCCACTAAACCACGTCCATCAGCAAAACCACCACTGGCAATTAATGGCACGCGCACCTGATCAGCGGCAGCTGGGATTAATACTAAGCCTGGAATATCATCTTCTCCTGGATGCCCTGCACATTCAAAACCATCAATCGAAATGAGATCTGCACCAATCCGTTCGGCCGATAGCGCATGCCGTACCGAGGTACACTTGTGAATGACTGTAATCCCGTGTGCTTTAAAGGCTTCAATATGCTCATGTGGGCGGTTACCAGCGGTTTCGACAATCTTTACCCCACTTTCAATGATGACTTGCCGATAATCTGCATAAGGGGGTGGCTGAATACTCGGCAATAAGGTCAAGTTGACCGCAAATGGACGATCCGTCATGCTTTTGCAACGTTGAATTTCGGCAGCTAATGCATCGGGCGTTGCTTGAGTTAAGGCGGTGAGTGTACCTAGTCCACCGGCATTAGAGACAGCGCTGGCCAGCTCCGCTGTTCCTACCCACATCATACCGCCTTGAATAATTGGATATTGAATACCTAAACATTGTGTAACACGCGTTTGCATCAGATTCTCCTAGCGTCCCAAAAATACTGCGGGACGTTTTTGTTTAAATGCTTGCACACCTTCTTTAAAATCATAACTATGCAAAGCAAAATATTGTAAATTACGTTCTAATTCTAATTGTTGGGCAAGGCTATGCTCGCTACTGCGATACAGCGCTTGTTTGGTAAAACCCAGAGCTTGAGTTGGTCGCTTGGCTAATTTTTCACATAAAGCTTGTACTTGATATTCAAAATCATCATCAGCAACGGCTTGCCAAATCATGCCCATTTTTTCTGCTTCAAGCGCATTAACGGCTTCCCCCAATAAGGTTAAACCGACTGCTTTGGCATAACCCACTAAACGTGGCAACATCCAAGTGCCGCCAGCATCAGGTACTAACCCAATATTAGAAAAAGATTGGATAAACTGAGCACTGTGTTTGGCAATCACTAAATCACAGGCCAGCGCTAAATTGGCACCTGCACCAGCAGCCACACCATTGACAGCCGCCACCACAGGTTTGGCCGACTGACGAATGCTTTGAATTAAAGGATTATAATAACGCTCTAAACTGCCTTCTAAAGGCAACGGTACACCCTGCTGTGCTGAGCTTTCACTTAAATCTTGCCCTGCACAAAAGGCACGTCCTTGGCCGCTGATTACAATCACACGCACCTCATGATCTTGACTGAATGAGGCAAAAGCATTGGCCAATTCTTGATGTAAACTTTCATTAAAGCTATTTAAACGTTCGGGACGGTTTAAAAGAATGCGCGCAATCCCAGCGCGTTTTTCGATTAAAATACTCTGCATATTCAAACCTGTATAGATCATTAATAACCGCGGCTCAAATCCACCTCATGCTCTAAGGCGTGGCCATGTTGTAGTCTTAAATCGTTCTCAACAATTTGTTTGACCACGGCGGACATCGGTGCATGTGAGGCAATATGTGGGGTGACTACAATATGAGGATGCTGCCAATATGGATGACTTTTAGCTAAAGGCTCTTGGTCAAACACATCTAAAATTGCACCCGACAATTGCCCTGTATCTAATGCAGCAAGTAGATCTTGCTCCACCAAATGCTGACCACGCCCACAATGAATGAGAGCTGCACCTTTTTTTAGCTGCTGAAATAGGCGTTGATCAAAAATGGCCAAGGTTGCATCAGTGAGTGGTAATAAATTAATTAAAATGTCACAGTCTGCTAAAAACGCTTTTTGCTGCTTGACCCCCACAAAACTGTCTACATTTAACAATTGCTTAGCAGAATTTGACCAACCGCGTACCTGATACCCCAAGTCGGCTAAAGCCTGCGCCACGAATGCCCCCATGTGCCCCAAGCCCATGACGCCAATACAGATATCTTGGCGGCTGCGTTGGCGCTGCTGTTGCCAAATCTGTTGCTTAGCTTGAGTAAAATAACGATCAAAGGCACGCTGAAAATACAACACGCCCCAAAGTACATAATCCAACATACCTTGTTGATGGACTTGATCTAATACTCGGCAGACCCGATATTGATGATCTAAATGCGCTAAATCTAAATGTTCGACTCCAGCAGCAATGGAATGTAGCAGCTGCAACTGCGGCAATTGTTGTAATTGACTCAGATCTGGAAACCAGCAAGCAGCCGTACGCGCCTGTAAAGCTTGTGGCGTATTGGGTGTTGTAATCGGCATTTCAGGCGCGTATTTTTTAAAGACTTGTATTAAAATTTTCTCGACCTCAGGTCGGCTACTGGCAATCACAATCATTGGCAATAGGCCTCCTGCTGCTCGGCAATTAGTGACAATGCCGCTTGCCAAGCACGCTGTAAAATCGGTTCAATTAAAGGACTGGAAAACTGTTTCGCGGTTTTTTCACACACCGTTACATCGGGATAATACAACTCACTGCCACCACTTAAGGCTTTGACTTGCGCTTGGCAAGCACGCTCTAGAAAATAAATTTCATGAAACGCCCGCGCAATAGATTCTCCTAAAGCCAATAAGCCATGATTACGTAGCATCATGGCACGTTTATCACCTAAGTCTGCTACCAAACGTTCACGCTCATCGGTCGATAAAGCAATGCCTTCATAATGGTGATAGGCCAGTTGCCCATAAAATTTCAATGCATGTTGCGAGATCGGCAACAGTCCATGTTTTTGTGCTGATACTGCAATGCCATCGGCAGTATGGGTATGAATAACGCAATCAATCTCAGGGCGGGCATGATGTACTGCAGAATGAATCACAAAACCCGCTTGATTGACGGGCTTATCTTGATCATAGCTAGCAATAACCTGACCTTCATGATCAATTTTAACCAAAGTCGAGGCGGTCATTTTTTCAAATGCGACCCCATATTGATTAATTAAAAAGTGTTGTGGTTGATCGGGTAAACGATAGCTAATATGCGTATCAATTAAATCGGTCATTTTATAATAAGCAATCACCCGATACAGTGCGGCAAGCTCACAGCGTGCTTGCCACTCGAGTGGGCTGACCTGATTTTTTATACTCATGGCGTAATCCTTGACGCTGATTATTATTGTGCTTTATTGTTATAGCATATTTTAAATAAAACAGAATATAATTTCACAAAGCGAAATAAAACAAGGATAATCAATTATGGATATGCAACATATGAGCGGTTTAGAATATTTAACTGCCATTCAACAAGGTAAAATTCCTGGTTCTGCCATGGCAGATATTATTCCCATGCGCCTAACAGTGGTCAAACCACAGTATATTGAATATGAAGTAACTCCTGATGAACGTCATTTCAATTTACAACACGGCATTCATGGCGGCTTTTGTGCCACAGTCTTAGATAGTGCTACAGGCGCAGCTGTACACACCACTGTCGGTAAAGGGGTCAAATTTTCTACCATTGATTTAAACGTCAAAATGCTAAAAGGTTTGCAAAGCGGTCAAACCTATACTGCAATTGGTGAAGTGATTCGTACTGGACGCAATGTACTGACGTCAGAAGGGCGTATTATTGATCCTGAGGGTAACATCTATGCCTACGGCTCAGCGACTTTACTCATTACCTCGCATTCAACCTAAACACAATCAGCCCCATTGCTGGGGCTTTTTTTAGCTCATATTCAGCGCATCTTGAATATTATGCACCATATGAATCAAACGTGGACCAATTTCATTTTCCAACTTTTCTTGACCCAGCAAATAACTTGGCGCACCGCAGTTAAACACTAATAAGCCATGTTTTGAGTGTACTAATGGCACGGCGACCGAATTGACATCCTTATGCCATTCACCAATCGATAAGCAATAGCCATAATCTTGATAATCGCGAAAAGCACGTTCTAAGTTACGTTTAATTTGTGGCCAATCATCGCCATGGCGTTTGGCTAAAGCGTCCATTAAAAAATTACGTTCACTTTGTTCCATCGCGGCTAAACAGGCACGTCCCATCGCACTCGAATGAATCGGTAAAGTCGAACCAATTGGGCGACGCATGGTTAGGGTTAAATCATGTTGCACCACATCTAAATACATCATATTTAAACGATCACGGGTCGCCATAGCCACTGGTGCTTGAGCATATTCAGCCATGGCCTCCATAAATGGATGCGCATGTACACGTGCCGAAATATTAGACAGGGCTGCATAACCTAAAGCGAGTACGCCAATATCTAGCGTATATTTGGTCGAGTTATTCAACTGTTTTAAATAGCCCAACGACACTAAAGTATTGGTAATTCGAGCAATAGTGGGTTTGGGTAGACCTGTCATGGTAGACAGTTCAAGATTACCTAGAACCTGATTCGTTGCTGAAAAACAACGTAAAATCTCTAAACCACGCGCAAGTGACGCAATAAATTGCGGATTATTTTCACGGTGGATATGGGAAATTGGATCTAGGCGAATCTCATCAAGATTAATTTTTTTTGTTGGTTCTTGTGCTTCTGTTTGCATTGATGACTCACCTAAATAAAATTATACTGCTAAAAATGATAACATTTTATTTCATCATTCAGAACAAATGCCATGAAAAACGAAATTTCATGGCATGTTTGAACTTAAGCAGCTTGGTTTTCGATCACCATCGCAAGGCCTTGGCCCAGACCAATACATAAGCTCACCACGGCATATTTTTTGCCTGTACGCTGTAAATGACGAGCGGTGGTGAGTGCCAGACGCGCGCCGGAACAGCCCAAAGGATGTCCAACAGCAATCGCTCCGCCATTTGGATTGACTCGTGGGTCATTTAAATCCACATTTAAACCTTTTAAGCAGGATAAAACTTGTGACGCGAAGGCTTCATTAATTTCAATCACGTCCATATCATCAAGGCTTAAATTGGCACGCTGTACTGCTTTTTTAATGGCATCTACAGGCCCTGCCCCCATAATACGCGGCTCAATACCTGCTGCTGCCGCAGAAATAATTTTGGCTAATGGTTTTAAACCATATTTATGTTGCACTTGCTCGCTGCCAATCAGCAAAGCTGCAGCACCGTCATTAATACCCGAAGCATTCCCTGCAGTCACCACACCACCTTCAAACAATGGTTTTAAATTTTGTAATGCAGCAAAATCTGAACTCGGGCGCGGATGCTCATCTTCAAGCACTTGTTTAGGAGGTAGTTTTTTACCTTGTGGTACTTCAATTGGGGTAATTTCGCCATCAAAGAAACCAGCCTGCTTCGCCGCTTGATATTTGGCTTGTGAAGCTGCGGCAAATTGGTCTGCTTGCTCACGGCTAATGCCATATTCTATAGCGACGTTATCACCAGTTTCTGGCATGCTATGTGCACCAAAAATCGCGGTAAATTTTGGATTTGGGAAGCGCGTACCAATGGTAGTGTCATAAATTTTGACGTCACGTCCAAATGCAGATTCGGTTTTTGCCATCACAAATGGGGCACGAGTCATACTTTCAACCCCACCCGCAATGTATAAATCACCTTCACCACAGGTAATCGCACGTGCTGAATCAATGACAGCGCCTAAACCGGAAGCACATAAACGGTTGACCGTTTGCCCTGGCACAGTCACTGGCATACCCGCTAACAATGCCGCAAAACGTGCCACGTTACGACTGTCTTCACCTGCTTGGTTAGTACTACCTAAAATGACATCTTCAACCTCATGGGCTGGAATTTTGGTTTTATCGAGTAGACTTTTAATCACTGAGGCTGCGAGATCATCAGCACGCACAGGTGCGAGTGCACCGCCATGACGACCGAAAGGTGAACGTAATCCATCGTAAATATATGCATTTAACATGTTTAATATCCTTATTATGCTGCTTGTTCTTGTTGCTGTTGTGGTTGATGATTAAGTTTTAAGCCCAGTTGTACACGGCGACGTAACCATGGACTTGGACGATAACGTGGATCATGAGTAATATGACTGATGCGTTCTAAAATGATAAATATTTTTTCAGCCCCCAACACATCGCCCCATTCAATTGGGCCATATGGATAACCCAAACCTAAGCGTACTGCAGCATTAATATCATCCACGCTGGCAATATTTTGCTGGGCGATATCACAGCCTAAGTTGACAATCATGGCCATGACACGCTGTGCTACAAAACCCACACTCTCTTGAATCACGCTTAAGCTTTGACCATCTAAATTAAAAATAGAATGAGCAGCTTGCAGTAAATGCGGTGCTGTCAGCAATGATGGCATCAGCGTCCGGTGTTTATCTAAGCCATAGAGCAGATCAATACATACCACTTGCTCTGGATTTACCCCATAACGCTGCGCTGCTGTGGTGGCATCTTCACCATAACAGGCCAATAACACTAAGCTGTTGGCTTGTGGCTGCGGCTGGGTATCAAGACGAATCTGGTGTTCGTTCAAATAACGCTTTAATACTTCAGCATCTTGTGTAAAGTCTGCACCAATCCAAACACTTGGATAATCATTTAAGCGACCAACAAAGATAGGGGCCACATCACCTTGCTTTTGCCCGCTGCGATAATCATAGAAGCCCTGCCCAGTTTTACGTCCCAGTTGCTTGGCAATATAGCGTTGACGCGTATTGACATTTGGACGATAACGCGGCTCATGGTAATACTGCTGATAGATCGACTCACTGACTGGATGGGAAACATCCATGCCCGTTAAATCACCGAGTTCAAACGGTCCCATTTTAAAGCCAATACCATCACGGTAAATTCTGTCAATCTCATAAAACTCAGCCACTTGTTCAGACAAAATCGCATAGGCTTCACTACCAAAGGCACGGCCGGCATGATTAATAATAAACCCTGGTGTGTCTTTGGCGACCACTGGACGATGTCCCATTTTCTCCGACAACTGTACCAAGGCCTGTACAATATCATCGCGGGTATAAAA
Source organism: Acinetobacter sp. CY17 (assembly GCF_059515825.1). Classification (NCBI taxonomy): domain Bacteria; kingdom Pseudomonadati; phylum Pseudomonadota; class Gammaproteobacteria; order Moraxellales; family Moraxellaceae; genus Acinetobacter; species Acinetobacter sp. CY17. The sequence goes on along the minus strand of NZ_JCAKMX010000017.1, from coordinate 74,715 downwards.
ACCTTGAATCACCTCAACTACTTTCATCAGCGGTACTGGGTTAAAGAAATGATAACCCGCTACGCGTTCAGGTTGCTGGCATTTGGCGGCAATTGCAGTAATGGATAAAGATGAGGTATTCGAAGCAATCACCGCATCTGCTTTTAACACTTGCTCGAGCTGTAGCATTAAATCTTGTTTAATTTCAAGATTTTCAATAATAGCTTCAACTACTAAATCACAGTCACTTAAATCTGATAGCTGATTGGCAATGTGCAAACGAGCGAGATCTTGTTCAGCTTTGGCATGGCTGAATTTACCTTTATCCGCCAATTGTTTTAAGGTTTGGCTGAGTTTTTGCTGAGCCTCTTGCGCAGCGCCTGCTTTGGCATCATATAGCCAGACTTCATGTCCTGATTGAATGGCAATTTGCGCAATGCCTGCGCCCATGGTGCCTACGCCAATCACGGCAATTTTTTCAATATGCAGACTCATTTTTATCGTCCTTGATAGGCTGGTTTACGTTTTTCGATAAAGGCTTGCATGCCTTCTTTTTGATCTTGTGAAGCAAACAACAGTTGGAAAGATTTACGCTCTAGACTTAAACCTGCTGAAAGTGGCAAGTCTTCAGCCATTAACGCTACTTCTTTAATTTGCTCTAAGGCAATTGGTGGCAGTTTTGCTAAACCTTGGGCCATTTTGACTGCTGTATGAATCGTTTCGCTGTCTTCGGTGACTTGCGATACCAAGCCCATCGCATAAGCTTCTTCGGCTGGCACCAAACAGCCCGTTAAAATCATACGCATGGCATGGAATTTACCCACTGCACGAAACAGACGTTGTGTACCGCCGGCACCTGGCATTACCCCAACTTTGACTTCAGGTTGTCCAAAATGCGCACTTTTACCTGCAATGATAATGTCAGCATGCATCGCCAGTTCACAGCCCCCGCCTAATGCATAGCCATTGACTGCCGCAATAACAGGTTTTGGACACTGTGATATGGCTGACCAATAGCGCTCCGTGCGACGTTGCATCATTTGAATCGGTTCGGCACTGGCCAACTCTTTTAAATCTGCACCTGCGGCAAAATCTTGTTCACCACCCGTTAATACAATGGCACGGACTTCAGGGTCATCACTTAAATCACGAAATGCTTGAGCCAAGCTTTGGCGGACTTGGGTATTTAGCGCATTTTTTGCTTCGGGGCGATGAATCGTTACCACAGCGACATGCTGCTGTTTTTCAATTTTTACGACCTGTTCCATAGGTTTTCCTTGTTTTTATTTTGCATCGTGAAAATTTGTTTTAAATCATAATTACGTTTTTTCCAATTTTTTAGCAAGTTTTTTTTGATTTTTATGCTTAAAAAACTGTAAAAGCAAATTTTTAAGTAAAAAAATGATTTTTTAATGGCTTTTTGCTTGTTTAATAGCCCATTTTATGATTAATATGTTTCGCATAACGAAATTTTAATAAAAATGTAGCAGGATTGCTGCAATGCAACAATAAATAGAGGATCTGAGCCATGATTCGTGATCAAGAGATGTTAGATCAATTACTCTCCACCATTCGTCATTTTGTTAAAAAAGAATTGGTGCCAATTGAACATCAAGTGGATGAAACTAAAGAAATTCCTGAACATATCATTCAGCAAATGCGCGAATTAGGTTTGTTTGGTCTGACCATTCCTGAGGAATACGGGGGATTGGGCATTACCATGGAAGAAGAGGTCTATGTGGCCATTGAACTTGGACATACTTCACCTGCCTTTCGTTCCTTAATTGGTACCAATAATGGTATTGGTTCAAGTGGTATCTTGATTGACGGCACGGAAGCGCAAAAACAAAAGTACTTACCACGTTATGCCAGCGGCGATATTATTGGTTCATTTTGCTTAACTGAACCGGATTCAGGCTCAGATGCGGCATCTTTAAAAACCACAGCCGTCAAAGACGGTGAATATTACGTCCTCAATGGTACCAAACGTTTTATCACCAATGCGCCGCGCGCCTCGACCTTTACGGTCATGGCCCGCACCAATCCTGAAATTAAAGGCGCCGGCGGGATATCCGCCTTCTTGGTCGAAGCTGGTACACCAGGTTTGTCCTTAGGTAAAGTGGATAAAAAAATGGGCCAGCATGGCTCTTATACCTGTGATGTGATTTTCGACAATTGCCGTGTCCATCAAGATCAACTTATTGGCGGGGTAGAAGGCGTGGGCTTTAAAACCGCGATGAAGGTTTTAGACAAAGGTCGTTTACATATTGCAGCCTATAGCGTGGGCATTGCCGAACGTATGCTTGAAGATGCACTGCAATATGCCTTAGAACGTAAGCAATTTGGTCAAGCCATTGCCGATTTCCAATTGGTGCAAGCTATGTTGGCAGATTCTAAAGCGGAAATTTATGCGGCTAAATGCATGGTAATTGATGCCGCCAAGCGCCGTGATGCAGGTCAAAACATCAGTACAGAAGCCTCCTGTGCCAAAATGTTTGCCACTGAAATGTGTGGTCGTGTGGCAGATCGCTGTGTCCAAATTCATGGCGGCTCAGGCTATATCAGTGAATATGCCATTGAACGTTTTTACCGTGACGTGCGCTTATTCCGCCTCTATGAAGGTACCACGCAAGTCCAACAAATTATTATCGCCAAAAATATGATGAAAGAAGCAAGCTAAGCTTAAATCTATATAACGCCACAGGATGTGGCGTTTTATCTTTGAGGATTTCATAATGACAACAGAAGCGATTGCAACAACGCAAGCGGTGAGCGAAACTCCGCGTCGCGTGTGGATCACTGCTTTTATTTTTGCATTTTTTATTTTGCTCTGTGACGGTGCTGATATCGGTATTTTGGCCTTTACCCTGACCAGTTTAAAAGCAGAATGGGGCTTGACCAGTGTTCAAGCCGGTGCGCTAGGTAGTTGGTCTTTAATTGGTATGGGTGTGGGGGGCTTTTTAGGTGGCTGGGCCTGTGACCGTTTTGGACGTGTCAAAGTCATCGTCATCTCCACCATCTCATTTTCTATTTTATCCGCCTACTCAGGCTTTGCTCAATCTTATGTTGAGTTTGCTGTACTACGCACCTTAGCCTGCTTTGGTTTGGGCTGCTTATATATTGCCTGTAATACCTTAATGTCAGAATACGTGCCAACCAAGCACCGTACGACTATTTTAGCCGCATTAATGACTGGCTATACCTTAGGTTCATTGGCCATTACCATGCTTTCCGGTTGGATTATTCCTGAATATGGCTGGCGTATGCTGTATTTCATTACTATTGCACCGGTGTTATTGGGCGTTTTAATGTACTTTATGGTACCTGAACCTGAATCATGGAAACAGGTCAATGCACTACGTCGCTCAGGTCAACTGCAAGATTTAACCACACAAAAAGGCAACCCTTATCTTGCCATTTTAAAAGACAAACAACATGGTCGCATGATGATCTTATGGTCACTCAGTTCAGGCTTCTTACTGTTTGGTTATTTTGGGGTAAGCAACTGGTTACCATCTTATCTAGAAGCAGAAATGGGCATTAAGTTTAAAGATATGGCCATCTATATGATGGGCACCTATGCCACCATGATTTTTGCTAAGGTGATTGCAGGTTATGTGGCCGACAAAATCGGACGCCGTGCAGTATTTGCTTTTGGTACGATGGGTACTGCAATCTTTATTCCTGTGGTTGTTTATATGCATACCCCTGAAAACATTGGCATATTAATGATTGTCTTTGGTTTCTTATACGGTATTCCTTATGCCATTAATGCCACCTATTTAACTGAAAGTTTCCCCACCGCATTTCGTGGTACAGCGGTCGGTGGTGCCTATAATATTGGTCGTGTTGGGGCAATTTTTGCGCCGCTGGCCATTGGTTATTTGGCGATGAATGGTTCAATTGGTACCGGTTTATTACTGATGGGCGCAGCCTATTTCTTCTGTGGCCTCATTCCTGCACTGTTTATTAAAGACCGTTTATACGATCCACAAAAAGCTGAATAAGGGATAAGCATATGATTAATAAAATTCGCCCCAATATGCATGACATCTTAAAACAAATTCCAGATGGCGCGCGAATTATGACCAGTGGCTTTGGGATTACAGGGCAAGCCATCGAACTCATTGAAGGTCTATTGGATTTAGGTACACGCGATCTGACTATTATTAATAATAATGCTGCATCCAGTGACCGCGGTTTAACCCGTTTACTCGAGGAAGGACGGGTCAGTAAAATGATCTGTTCCTTTCCTAAAACCAATAATTCTAATGTGTTTGAAACCTTATACCGTCAAGGCAAAATTGAACTCGAACTTGTCCCTCAAGGTAACCTTGCCTGCCGCATTCAAGCGGCAGGTGCAGGCTTGGGCGCGGTATTTACTCCAACAGGTTATGGTACTGCTTTGGCAGAAGGCAAAGAAACCCGACAAATTAATGGCAAAAATTATGTGCTTGAGTATCCAATCGATGCTGATTTTGCCTTAATTTGTGCACATCAAGCCGATCGTTGGGGCAATTTAACTTATCGTAAAACCGCGCGTAATTTTGGTCCCATTATGGCCAAAGCTGCCAAAACCACCATTGTACAGGTTAAAGAGCTTTTTGAACTCGGTGAGCTCGATCCAGAAAGTATCATTACTCCCGGTATTTTTGTACAACACGTGATTAAAGTCTAAGGAGAGACGATGCAAAAACGTACTCGTGAGCAAATTGTGGCACGCATTGCAGCCGATATTCCAGAGGGTAGCTATGTCAATTTAGGCATTGGCTTACCCACCAAAGTGGCGCAATTTTTACCTGCCGATAAAGAAATTATTTTACATTCGGAAAATGGCGTATTGGCATTTGGCCCTTGCTTAGGCCCTGAAGATCAAGACCCTGATCTGATTAATGCAGGTAAAGAGTTGGTCAGCCTATTAGATGGCGGCTGCTTTATGCATCATGGCGATTCTTTTGACATTATGCGCGGTGGTCATTTAGATATTTGCGTTTTAGGCGGATTTCAGGTTGCAGTCAATGGTGATCTGGCCAATTGGCATACTGGTGCTGCAGATGCTATTCCTGCCGTTGGGGGCGCAATGGATCTAGCCGTTGGGGCAAAATGCATTTATGTATGTATGGAGCATCTGACCAAACACGGCGAAGCTAAAATCGTGCAAGATTTAACTTACCCTGTGACTGGGCAACAATGCGTGGATCGGATTTATACGGACCTCTGCACCATTGACTTAAAAGATGGGCAAGCTCATGTGATTGAGATGATTCCTGAATTATCATTTGAAGAGTTACAAAAGCACACTGGATGTGCTTTAATTGATGCGCGTACTGTATAAGTACGCCATCGTACAATAAAAATATAAACATAAAAAGGATAATTTATGAAGAAATTACTGTTTGCTGGTGCTTGCAGTTTCACAGCTATGTCTGCTTTTGCCGTGGACACAACAGAACAACGTATCTTATTATTAGAACAACAACTCAGTGCATTGAAAGCTGAATTACAGCAACAAAAACAAGCACAAACCCAACTACAACACAGCCAAATTGTGGTACAGCAAGACCTACAAGCACAACAGCAGAATCTAGAAGCACAGCAAAGTAGCAGCAAAAAACTACTTGATTTAGGTGATAATGTCGACGTGTATGGGGTATTACGCTTTGATGGTGCTGTAGATTTTAAAAGTGCTCCTGATGGCCGGGGTCGTACCATTAACCAAATCAATCGCGCACCTTTTAATGAACCTGACTCAACGCGCTCCGATTTTACCGCTGCTGCGACGCGAATTGGGGTCAACGTTAAAGATTTAGCCGGCAATCCAAATGTTAAAGCCAAAATCGAAGCTGACTTTTGGACCAATGGTGGCCGGGGCGATGGTAATTTTCGTATCCGCCATGCTTATTTAAATGCTTATAATTGGACCTTTGGTCAAACCACGTCATTAATGTCTAATATTGAAGTGGCAACCGACGCGGTGGATTATAGTTTGCTACTTGGTAATGCCGTGGTGCGTCATCCTCAAGTCCAATACGGCTGGAAACTTAATCCAGAAAATAGTGTCAATGTGGCCTTAGAATATATGGGCGGTGGTGACCGATCTTCAGCATTACCTGCATTAACAGCCAAATACAGCTATAAAAATGGGCCAGCACACATCATTGCCAATGGTTTTGTCAATGAGAAACAAGCCCAAAGTACCAGCGAGGATATTGAAGAAATCGGTTGGGGTGTAGGTTTAGGTGGACGCTATCGCTTTGACGCGCAGAACTCTATTCAAGCGCAGTATTATCATATGGTCGGTGACCAACGCATTGTATCCTTCTTAACGCAAGGAGCAACTTCAGATGGCCACGCCTGGGGCGGTGATTTCTCAGTCGATCCTATTCAAAAAGAATTACTGCTGAATCGTTTTGATAGCTTTACTTTAGGTTACTCGCACATTTTCAATCCTAAATGGCGTGCCAATATTGCGGCAAGCATGGTAAATTTTGATGATGATTCAGACTATGCCAAAGCCAATCCTGAAAGCAATAAACGCCTAAGCGATTACGTCATTAATGGCATTTATAGTCCATGGAAAAATGTCGATTTAGGCGCGGAATATCATCATGGACAACGTGAAAGTTTTGATGGTCGGGAAGCAGATGTCTCACGTATTAATATGACTGCTAAATATAGCTTCTAGGCATAATCTTATGTCTGAAGTAACGCCATCCAAACAAGTCATCTTTATGATGGCAGTAACCTGCGCTTTATGCGCAGGTTGTAACTATTTTAATCAACCACTAATTTATTCAATTGCTCAAGATTTAAATATTTTACCTGAGCAAGCAGGTTTTACCGTGGTGTTAAGTCAAATTGGCTATACCTTAGGGCTATGCTTATTTGTGCCTTTGGGTGATTTATTTGAGAAACGTGCCTATATTTGTGGCTTGATGTTACTCACTGCCCTATCATTAATGGGCCTAGCCGCCAGCCAGCAAATCAATACTTTATATGGCTTTACGCTGCTTGCCGCCTTTTGTTCAATTAGCACGCAAATTTTAATTCCCTTTGCAGCGAGTTTATTTAATCAGCAAAAAAGTGCCGAAGTGGTTGGCTTGCTCATGAGCGGAGTGCTCATTGGTATTTTATTTGCCCGTACCTTATCTGGCTTAATTTCCACGCTATGGTCTTGGCATATGGTGTATTGGCTCAGTGGCTGCTGTATTTTACTCTTTAGTCTTTTGATGTGGTTTCAACTGCCACAAAGTAAGAGCCCGCTTGATTTAAAACCCGTACAAATTTATCAATCTTTATGGTATTTAATTAAAACCGAACCAAGACTAATGCGTCGTAGTCTCATTGGTGCCTTATCTTTTGGCATGCTCAGCATTTTATTTACTACCATGAGCTTTATTTTGGCTGAAGCACCTTATCATTTTAATGATTTTGAAATTGGGTTAATGGGCATTATTGGTGTAGTTGGGATTTGGGCATCCCAATGGACAGGCAAAATGATTGCTCGCGCTCAGGAATCTTTTTTAGCCACTTGGGCAACACGCAGTTTATTTATCGCTTGGTTGCCTTTAGCCGCTGCACAGCACAGTTTAGTTTTATATATTCTAGGCCTAATTTTTGCCTATTTTGGGATTTCAGCACTCCATGTTTTAAATCAGAATTTGGTTTATCGCATTTCGATTTCAGCACGCTCACGGATTAATGCCATTTATATGACATGTTACTTTTCTGGTGCAGCTTTAATGTCATTTTTAAGCTTAAAACTATGGCAGCATTATGGTTGGTGGGCATGTGTGATTATGGGCAGTATCTTGGGAATTTTCATTTTATTCTTAAATGCCTATGACTTAAGGCGTAAGAATAATTTAATTCAGTTAAATTTAAATGAAACTCACTCTGATCATTGTCCTAAGAATTAAAGATTTAAGCTGTATCAAGCGCTATTAGGTGACCAATTTTAGATGAAAGTGCAATTTATGTTAGATATCATAGATGAAATTTTCACCACTTATTCTCATATCTGATGTGTACTTTTGCTTAATTGGCTAAGTTAAAATAATACTGCACTTCTATTCAATAGGTCGGTAATGAGAACCTTAGGTTTTGCGTTTTGCTTGCCGTTATATGGCAATCTGCAAAGCGCGTGGATAACAGATCCTTATGGTCGATAGCACTCTAATTTTTGCCGCGCTGGTTTTTATTGGCAGTCCCATGGAGTCTAGCAGTAACTGAGTTTTAGATGCTTAGACATGCTTTATGGGGAAAACTTGTCCTCGAATCACATGGTTATGTTACGCAGAGAAAGCCAATCTTGAGCAAGATTGGCTTTGTTTTAAGCGATTTTTTTAACTGGCATGTAATAACACCACACGCCCTGTTATTTTACCTTGTTGTAAATCCTCAAAAGCCTGATTAACTTCCGTAATTGCCCTGGTTTGAATCGGAATCATATTTAAATTACGTTCTCGTACTAACTCTAGCAAGGCACGTAATTCCTGCACCGTGCCCACGTAGCTGCCTTGGATCGTAATCGGTCGCATCGCAATGCTTGGAATAGGTAAGTGTATGTCTCCTCCCATTAAGCCACATACCACAATATGTGCTCCACGTGCGGCATTTTTTAAAGCAAAATCTAAGCTATTACTGCTGCCAACTAAATCTAAAATACAAGCTGCACCACCATCAGTAAGCGCCTGTAATTGCTGGCTGGCATCTGCAGCTTGACTATTGATTGTAGCAAGTGCACCCAGTTGCTGCGCAGTTTGTAATTTGGCATCATCAATATCCACTAAAATTGCCCCCTTAGCATCTTGGGCATTTAGCAAAGCGAGTGCCATTAAGCCTAATCCGCCTGCGCCAATAATTACTACAGGTTGTTGCTGAACTTGTGCGCCAAATTTATTTAAGGCGCTAAACGTGGTTAAACCCGCACAGGCCAAAGGGGCAGCTTGAGCTGGATCAAGACCTTTTAAATCAATCAAATAGCGTGGATGAGGCACTAAAATATATTCAGCGAAACCACCTGGTTTGACAATGCCCAATTGCTGGGGTTTTAAACATAAGTTTTCTTGCTCATTTTGGCAATAACGGCAGGTATTACACCCAATCCATGGATGTAACAAGGCCTGTGTCCCTATTTCAAGTGCAGTGACTTGCTCACCATAAGCCACTACTTCACCACTAATTTCATGGCTTAAGGTCAATGGCGGCTTCACTCCACGTTCAGCCAAGGATAATTTTTTACCTTGGCCCAAATCATAATACCCATCCCATAAATGTAAGTCAGTATGACATAACCCTGCAGCATGCACTTTTATGAGGACTTCGGTGCCTTTCGGCTCAGGCATGGGTAGATTAATTTCTTGTAATGGCGCACCATGTTCTTGTACACAATAACAGCGCATCTGATTCATCCTTGTTGTTATTAAAGTTATATATTAGGCACTTTGCTGAATAATACCGCGTGCCTTTAAGCTTTGTAATTCATCTTCAGTTAAAAACTCCACTAAGACCTGATCGGTGTCTTCACCTAAGCAAGGCGGTGCTTTTTTATACTCAACTGGCGTTTTAGACAGTTTAATCGGTGAACCGATTGACTCATAATCATCACGTAAATGATGCGGCATTTTCACCAGCATCTCACGCGCTTGTATTTGTGGTTCTTCGAGCGCCTCTGCTAAATTATTAATCATCCCCACAGGTACACCCACAGCATGAATCACATCAACCCAATAGTGGGCTTCATGTTGCATAAAATGTTGCTGTAAAAGCTGTGTTAGAACATCACGGTGTTCGACCCGACCTGAATTATGCTGAAAACGCGGATCTTGGGCCAATTGGTGTAAGCCAATACTTTGGCATAGCGCGTCAAATTGTCCATCATTCCCGCACGCAATAATAAATTCACCTGCACTCGCTTTAAAGACTTGATAGGGCACAATATTGGCATGTGCATTACCAAAACGTCCTGGAACTTTACCGGAGGTTAAATAATTCATGGCCAGCACGGAAAGAGATGCGACTTGGGTATCTAACAGCGCCATATCAATATGTTGCCCTTCGCCTGTGGTATGGCGAGATAATAAAGCGGCTTGAATTGCAATGGCTGCATATAAACCTGTGGTTAAATCGGCAAAGGCTAAACCGGCTTTCTGCGGCCCACCACCCGGTAAATCATCACGCTCACCAGTGACGCTCATCATGCCACCCATACCCTGAATAATAAAATCATAACCTGCTTGCTGGGCACGTGGGCCATTTTGTCCAAAGCCTGTAATTGAACAATAGACGAGACCAGGATTGACCTTGGCTAAACTCTGATAATCTAAGCCATATTTTTTTAAAGAACCCGCTTTATAGTTTTCAATCACTACATCCGCAGTTGCTACCATTTTTAAAATTAAGGCTTGACCTTCTGGGCTCGCTAAATCAATCGCCACAGAATGCTTATTACGATTGGCTGATAAATAGTAGGCTGATTCACGCGTATTCTGCCCTTGATTGTCTTTCAGCCAAGGTGGGCCCCAAATTCGGGTATCATCGCCTGCCTGTGGTCGTTCAACTTTAATCACTTCAGCACCTAAATCGGCTAAAATTTGACTGCACCAAGGTCCAGCTAAAATACGGCTTAAATCCAATACACGAAATCCAGTTAATGCGCCCATATTGTCTAATACTTCCTTTATTGTGGCGTTTTTATTTTTTATTTCACAGAGTGAAACTAAATTTTATAACATAATTTTGGATTGTGGTGAAAAAATATGCAAGGATAAAGATTAAATTGACTCTTTTATAACAATATGAATCAAATTATACAAACTCCGACACAACAGCTGATTGATTTATTAGCCTTAAATCCACTCACTGAGCAACGTTTCCTGGGAAAAAGTTTAGCTCTATTTGGTAAACGCGTGTTTGGCGGACAAATTTTGGCGCAAGCTATTATGGCTGCTGCTAAAACGTGCGATCGTCCAGTGAACTCTTTACATGCTTATTTTATTCGCCCTGGAGATAGTGCTTTCCCAATCGAATACCAAGTCGAAATCTTACGCGATGGCCAAAAATTTTCTTTAAGACAAGTGCATGCCTATCAGCATCAGCAGCTGATTTTTACTGCCTTGATTTCCATGAGCATTGAATATGCAGATTTTGATTATCAAGCCACTGTACCTGCCTATCCCGAGCAGCCATCTCATATTCAGCAGCAATATGCACGACGTTTCCATTTACATATTGAACCGCATATTGCTACACAACCCTCTGAATATATTGAATATGGCAAAACCTATGAGCCCTTAAATTTGGAATATGATACCCCATGCTATCATCAAGCGATTCTCGCTTATTACTCTGACTACAGCTTATTAAATACTGCTTTAAGTCAGTTAGATTTAAATGAGCATGATACCAATATAATGAGTGCCAGCTTAGACCACAGTTTATATTTTCATCGTGATTTTCGAGTGGACCAATGGCTACTCTATCAATTGCATTGTCCAACTGCACAGGCTGGGCGCGGTTTAAATCAGGGCTATATTTGGCAAAATAATCAATTAGTGTGTAGTGCAGTACAAGAGAGCTTAATCCGTGTGCATAAATAAAATTGATGCAAATACAATGGATTAATTTAGCATAGTTAAATAAATATAGTATTTACAAAAAAATTCCGTTATAAAATCTAAAAAAACAAAACCGTATTTATAGAAAAACAACAGGGATGCTGCATGCAGAATCTATTTGATGTACAAGGAAAAGTGGCTCTAGTGACCGGTGGCAGCCGTGGTATTGGTTATATGATTGCCCAAGGTTTATTACAACAAGGCGCCAAAGTCTATATCGTGTCACGTAAGTTAGCTCAATGCCAACAAGCGGCTGAAACATTGCAAGCCTTTGGTGATGTGTATGCTCTATCTGCTGATTTATCTGATGTTGAACAAATTGAGTCCTTTGTTCAACAGTTTAAACAGCATGAAAGCCACTTAGATCTTTTGGTAAATAATGCAGGCGCAACTTGGGGCGCACCTTTAGGTGAATACCCTGAACAGGGTTGGGATAAAGTAATGGACACCAATGTTAAATCGGTGTTTTTTTTAACTCAAGCCTTATTACCTTTATTAAAACAAGCTGCAACTGACCAGCAACCCGCTAAAATTATTAATATCGGTTCTATGGATGGCTTAACCGTACCGCGTTTTGACAGTTATGCCTATTCAAGCAGTAAAGCAGCTTTACATCATTTAACCCGACATTTAGCTGGCCATTTAGCTGGACAATCCATTCAAGTGAATGCTATTGCACCTGGGCCTTTTGCCACACAAATGATTCAATTTGTTTTAGAACACAATAAACAAGAACTTGAACAACGCATTCCACTACAACGCATTGGTCAAGCTGAAGATTTAATTGGAACTACCCTATTTTTAGCGTCCAAAGCCTCAAACTATATTACTGGCGCAGTGATCCCTTTAGATGGCGGATACTCAACCACGCGCTAAGGAGCTTATTATGAATCAAATGCTCAATTTAGAAGATTACCAACTATTGGTAGGTCAAACTTTACACTCACCGTGGCTCGCGTTAGACCAAGAACGAATTAATGCCTTTGCTGATGCCACTTTAGATCATCAATTTATTCATATTGATCCGGAAAAGGCCGTACAAACTCCTTTTCAAGGTACCATTGCTCATGGCTTACTGACTTTATCGCTGTTGCCTTATTTTAGTCAGCAGACTTTGCCTAAATTAAACGGCTTAAAAATGGGCATTAATTATGGCTATAATAAAATTCGCTTTTTATCGCCGGTCAAGTGTGGCAGTTCATTACGTGCACATATCTTGATTCAAAGTTTTACTCCACTCAATAATTCACAATATCAACTAATTACTCAAGTCACTATTGAAATTCAAGGACAAGAAAAACCTGCCTTAGTGGCCGAGTGGATTAATTTATTTATTGCTTAATTTTTATTTTACAAGGAAAGTAGGTATGCAAAATCAATTTCAAGATCAGGTGGCTATTGTCACAGGTGCAGCCAATGGCTTAGGTAAATCTTATGCATTAGCATTGGCTGAGCTGGGTGTTAAAGTGGTAGTCAATGATGTCGGCGGTTCACGCGATGGTTCAGGTCAAGATCAAAGTGCTGCGGCCAAAGTCGTTGAAGAGATTCAAGCCAACGGAGGAACAGCCCTACTTAGCTATGCTGACATTACCAATTATAATGCTGTCACTGAAATGGTCAATGACGTGCTAAAACACTTTGGGCGTATCGATATTTTGATTAATAATGCAGGTATTTTGCGTGATTCGACCTTTTCTAAAGCCAATTTAGATGATTTTTGGCAGGTCGTCGATGTGCATCTCAAAGGCAGTGTACATTGTACTAAAGCGGTTTGGGATGTGATGAAAGCACAAAACTATGGCCGTATTGTACTGACCTCCTCTGCCTCAGGCTTATATGGTAATTTTGGACAAACTAACTATGCTGTGGCCAAATCAGCGTTGTTAGGCTTGATGAATGTTTTAGATGCCGAAGGTAAAAAATATAACATTAAAGTCAACTTATTGGCGCCAAGCGCACATACGCGTATGACTGATGAATTGTTACCAGAAGCAGCAAAACCCTTGTTGACTGCCGATGCTATTACCCCTGCAACTTTATTTTTAGCTGGTCCAGACGCACCCTCTAAAACCATTTTAGCAGTGGGTGCAGGTGTATATGCTAGAAGCTATATTTTTGAAACAGAAGGTGTTTTCATTCCCAAAGAACAGCGTACACCAGAAATTATTGCTCAACATTTTGAGCAAATTTCTGCCTCTGAACAACGCCATTATTTAAATAGTGCCTCAGAACAAACTGTACGTTTTGTCGAAAAGGCTATGCAACACTAAGCAATTCAATCAGGTGGCTTAAATCATTTAAGCCGCCATTTTCGCTTGCGTGAGTGCTTGATGTGCCCAGACATTTAAGCCAAGCCCTGCAAAAATCACATAACAAATATAATGATGCACTTGCGCTGCGCTTTGCCCAAAACCTGTCATGATCCATTGCCGACAATAGGCAATTGCTCCCTCAATTAACATTTTAAAAATTTCTACAGGCAGTGAATGCGGTTTAAAATGCGCAGGCAAAGCATTAAACCAATATTCTAGACCCGCCACATAATGGCCTTTAATGACATTTAGCTCTGCTAAAATTTTATTTGTGGTATAAGGTGCCAGAGCAAAAAATGCGTTGGCATAAACAGCATTTTGTGGAATATGATGTACATAAGCCCAAATCGCATGCTCTAAACGGGCCTTATGATCTATACCTTTGGCATAAGCTTGATGCAACACTTTAATATGTGCGGAGCTAATACGTTCAAAACACTGTAAATAACAATCTTCTTTGTCTTTAAACAATTTATAAAACGTCGTCTTAGATACACCAGCACGGTCAATGATATCTTGGACAGAAGTCGCCGCGTAGCCTTTTTGGTCCAAATGATAAGCTGTCGCTTCAATTAAGCGTCCACGCTGTGACAACATGACCACTGCAGGCGGTAGGCTATTGCTACCACGTGGCAATACACGGCGTTCTACCTGATCTAGCGCTGGCATATGAGATTCGATGATGGGATCTAATTTTGGCATCTGCAGCTCGTTTTTATAGGCAAGTCTCATCTTGAAGTGTAGCGAATTTAACAGAAAATTGCATATCTTTTCCCACTCATTAATGCTTCTTCGCTTCCCGACCAATGACAAGTAAAAGCCATATGCTAAGACTTGTTTGTATAAATACATCTATGTTTATATAGATAAAGCACGTGATATGATCGGCGCGATTCTTACAACAACAATAACATCAGGAAGTATTTTTATGTCTAAGGAAAGTTATATTGATTCAAACACTACTACCGTAACACCCATACCTGAAGCCTCAAGTGGCAATCGAACTTGGAAAATCTTGTTTTTTTTGTTCTTAGCCAATATGTTGAATTTTTTTGACCGTACCATTCCCTCTATTATTATTGAACCTTTACGTTTCGAGTTTAAACTCAGTGATTTACAATTAGGTCTGGTCACTGCAGCATTTACTTTGGTTTATGCGGTTGCAGGCTTACCCTTTGGACGTTTAGCCGATAAAGGCTCACGTAAAAATATTATTGGTTGGGGGTTACTCATTTGGAGTGGTTTTACCGCCATGAATGCTATGGCGTGGAACTATATCTCATTTTTCTTGGTACGTATTGGCGTGGGGATTGGCGAAGCCAGTTATGCACCTGCCGCCAATTCTATGATTGCTGACTTGTTCCCCCCTGAGCGTCGTGCACGTGCAGTGGGCATTTTTATGCTTGGCTTACCTATTGGTTTATTACTGGCATTTTTTACTGTAGGTTCAATTGCAGAATACTTTAATAGTTGGCGAGCACCATTTTTACTGGCCGCTGTCCCTGGCATTATCTTGGCTATATTCTTCTTTCGTATGAAGGAACCACAGCGTCAACAACTACAAAATGCCACTGCTGCACCGGTACATACGGTGCATCAACCAGTACGCCAGTTACTCAAAATTAAAACCTTACGCTGGTTAATTTTATCCGGTGTGAGTATGAATTTTGCAGCCTATGCAGGTAACGCTTTTTTTGTGCCCATGTTTCAACGTTATTTTGGCTTAAGTTTAACCCAAGCCGCCGTGATTACTGGATGCGTGGTTGGGATCACTGGTTTAATTGGCTTAGTATTGGGTGGCATAATCGCCGACCGTGCACATCAACGTTTAGCAGGTGGTCGCTTATTATTTGGTGCGATAAGCCTGTTGTTCTCAGCAATTTTTATTGCCGTAGCCTTATACCTTGGCAATGACTCATTAACTGCTGTTGTGATTTTACTCAGTATTGGTTGGCTCGCGTCTTATAATTATTACACGACGGTTTATCCAGCAATTCAAGATGTGGTGCAACCAAATTTACGTGCGACAGCTGTAGCGGTATATTTTGCTTGTATGTATATTTTAGGTGGTGCTTTTGGACCGGTCGTAGTGGGAGCATTGTCTGATCATTTTTCTAATGCTGCTATGCTCGCTTCAGGTTCTACTGTGATGTTAGAGCAATTTAAAGCGGTAGGTTTACATCATGCTTTATATGTCATTCCTGTAGCGCTATTGATTACATCGATCTTCTTATACTTTGCAGCACGTCAATTTAAACAAGATTGTCCAGATTAAAGACACAAAAAACCCATGCAATGCATGGGTTTTTTCACTTTACTTTCTAAAAAGAAAAATTAAAGTGGGCTAATCGCGTTAGCTTGAGAGCCTTTAGGACCAGCAACGATTTCAAATTGAACGCGTTGGCCTTCTTGCAATACTTTGAAGCCTTTTACTTGGATTTGGCTGTAGTGTGCAAACACGTCTTCGCCAGAATCTGCTGCAATAAAACCAAAACCTTTAGTTTCGTTAAACCATTTAACTGTGCCAGTTACTACGTTTGACATAGATTTTTCCTATACTTTAAAAACTTTGTATGGCTTGTGCCATAGTGCCTAAGACAATAAACTTTGCAACGAAAAAATCTGATAAAACGAAGGGAACAACGAAATGAAAAGATTTGCGATAACAACAGTATTATTATTTTAGTGACTCCAATTATACATGGCTTGAATAGATAAGCAAGCCTTTTGGTTAAAATATATCAATCGCTTCTCAAATGCGTTATAGCGATAGAAATACTGCACTATAACGCATCTTCAGAATCCAGCTATTAACTGGTTTGGCGATCAAGAGTAATCTTTGTTTGAGGGTCAGCTATATGTTGCTCATGTTGACCATCTACTGATACTTTTAGATTGACCAAATAAATAGCAATGGCGGCAATCACACCAGGAATGGCGATCAGTAAAAAGTTCATTTGGTGGGGTAGTTCAAAGGTCAGTAATGCACCTGTTAAGACTGGACCCACAATGGCACCAATACGTCCCACTCCAGAAGCCCATCCCATGCCTGTTGAACGCACATTAGCAGGATAAAACTGTGCGACAAAAGTATATAGTAAGATTTGCGAACCAATCGTGGCTGCACCAGCAAGCGCGATTAAGCTATAGAGCACCAGTTGTGGACTATTAAAGCCAAGTAAAATTAAGGCCAGCGCCCCCACAACGAATAAACTGGTGAGTACTTTTTTAATATGAAAGCGATCTGCTAACATCCCACCGCCAATCGCGCCAACCATGCCACCAATATTTAAAGCAAATAAAAAAATCATACTGGCGCCAAGTGAATAACCTGCTTGAATCATCAATTTTGGTAACCAGCTGCCCAGCGCATAAACCATCAATAAGCACATAAAAAATGCCAACCAGAACATAAAGGTGCTTAAACTGCGCCCCTGCTGGAATAAAGCTTTTAAAGGTGCTTGATCTGCGACATTCACTTCAGGTAATACAAATTGAGTTTGCGCAGTTAAACGCTGTTCAGGTGCGATTTTATGAACAATTTTCGCAACCTCATCATTTTGCTGTTTTTGCGTCAAAAACATTAATGATTCAGGTAAATATTTCCATAATATAGGCAAAAATAAACATGGAATACCAGCGATATAGAACATGATTTTCCAGCCATAGTCACCCACTAACCATGCCCCTAATAATGCTGAGCTCATACCACCAATGGCATAACCACTAAACATGAGTGCCACCAAAGTACTGCGAATACGTTTGGGCGCATATTCAGTCATCAAGGCGACGACATTAGGCATCACACCGCCAATACCCAGTCCAGCTAAAAAGCGCAGCACTGCAAATTGGGTCGGATTTTCGGCAAACGCCCCTAAAAAGGTAAAACCACTAAAAATGGCCACACAAATTAAAATAGTTTTCTTACGCCCCAAACGATCCGCTAAAGTGCCAAAGCCCATAGCACCAAACATCATACCAAATAGAGCACTACTGGCGAGTAAGCCTGCTTGAACGGTCGTTAGGCCCCATTCTTGCATCAATAAAGGTAGTGCCACTCCGTAAATGACCAGATCGTAACCATCAAAAATGATAATACTCAAACACCAAAGCAATACGCTCCAATGGAATGGGCGGAATTTTGCTTCATCCACCACACGCTGAATTTGAATCTGCTCAGCCATACTTCACCTCCTTATTGTGAAGAACAATCTGCTGTGCACAATGCGTGATTAAAACTCCTTTGTCCAAAACTGTTTAAGCATACATTTATACTTAAAAAGTGGTATTTTTCCACAATATCTCAATTTTCAATACTTTAAAAAGCAGAACGGTCGTATTGAATGGCCTCTAAATCATAGACTTGATAAATACAATCAAATAATGCGCGTAGATCGTCGGCTGCATCTAAATTACGAATCGCCATAAATACAGGACTGACTGCATCATGCTCATGAATCGGAATATAGTGAACATGCGCTAAGCGCACTGATTGGGCACTTTCAGGCACAATACATATTCCTTCAGCCGCAGCCACTAAACCCAAAGCCAATTGAATTTCACGAACCAACTTTAAACTTTTGGGTGTGAGGCTATGCTCTGCAAAGATTCCTTGAACTTGCGTGGCAAAGTTAGGCCCAGTGCTGTTTGGGTATAAAAATAAGTTTTCTTGTTCAATTTCAGCCAAACTAATTGCGTCTTGTTGAGCCAAAGGATGGCTTTGATGCACTGCTGCAACTAGAGGTTCTTCACGTAATAAAATGCGTTTCACATTCGGATCAGAAATACGTAGACGACCAAAACCAACATCAATTTGACCTTTTTTAAGCGCTTGAATCTGCTCAAAAGTCGACATTTCAATCAACTCAACTTTTAAACTAGGCTGTTGTTGACGAAATACATAAATAATTTTTGACAATAATCCATACAGTAATGACGCCACAAAGCCAATTTTAATACTACGTTCAACAATACCTATTCGTGTGGTCATAGATTTGACTTCTTCAGCGTTAGACAAAAGTTTAACGGCATGCTGATAAAAGAATTGCCCTGCTTCAGTCAACTGTAATGGACGTGTACCACGTTCAAATAACTGCACCCCAATTTCGGCTTCAAGCTGTTGTATTTGGCGGCTTAGCGGGGGTTGAGCGATGAATAAACGTTCTGCTGCTTTGGTAAAACTTTTGGTTTCCGCCACGGCGACAAAATAACGTAAATGTCGCAATTCCATGGGCTCACTCCTTAACTTCATATCTTAAAGGTATAAAAAAATGCTAATTTGATCTTCGACAGCAAAAATTTATTCTTTTAAGGTATATGCAAGAACAGCGAAACGCAAGTACAGCCCGGAAGAGATTATGTACACAGCAATAGAAACAATTTTGGTGGAAATTCCAACCATCCGCCCACACAAAATGGCGGTTGCAACGATGCAAACCCAAACCTTGGTGTTGGTGAAAATCAGTACGGCTGATGGCTTTGTGGGCTGGGGTGAGGCCACCACTATCGGTGGTTTAGGTTATGGTGATGAAAGCCCTGAAAGTGTCAAAACTAATATTGAAACCTACTTTGCCCCACTGTTAAAAACATTATCGGGCTTGAATATTGCACAAACATTACAAGTCTTAAAAAAGAATATCAATGGTAACCGTTTTGCCAAGTGTGCCATTCAAACTGCGTTACTCGATATTCAAGCACAGCGTTTAGGCGTGCCTGTATCTGAATTACTCGGTGGCCGTTTACGTGATAGCGTGCCTGTCCTTTGGGTACTTGCATCTGGCGATACAGAGAAAGATATTGCTGAAGCAAAACGCATGGTGGCAGCAAAACGCCATAATATTTTCAAACTTAAAATTGGTTCACGTGCAGTAGAAGCGGATGTTGAACATGTGCTGGCCATTAAACAAGCCTTGGGTAAAGACGTATCGATTCGTGTCGATGTCAACCGTGCTTGGACTGAATTAGAAGCCATTAAAGGCATTCAATTACTCCAAGATGGTGGTGTTGATTTAATTGAGCAGCCATGCGCGATTGATAATATTGATGCGATGCAACGTTTAACTCAACGATTTGATGTTGCCATCATGGCGGACGAATCGCTTATGGGTCCAAGTACTGCATATCGCTTAGCTAAACGTCATGCAGCATCTGTATTTGCAGTTAAAGTTGCGCAATCAGGGGGCTTAATCGAAGGTTGCGAAGTAGGCACCATCGCTCGTCTAGCCGGCATTGACCTCTATGGCGGCACTATGCTCGAAGGTCCTGTGGGAACTATTGCTTCAGCGCATGTGTTCTCTACTTTTGAAAAATTAGCGTATGGCACTGAACTTTTTGGCCCATTGCTACTGACCGAAGACATTTTAACAACGCCGCTGCAATACCAAGATTTCGAATTACATTTGCCAAAAACGGCAGGTTTAGGTCTAGAACTGGATCTAAACAAAATTGACAACTTACGTCGTCAATAAACCCAGAATTAAAGAAGGAGTGAAACATGCTGTTTCAGGTACGAATGGATGTCAATATTCCACGTGATATGCCGGTTGAACAAGCCAATGAAATTAAAGCTGTAGAAAAAGCTTATTCGCAAGAGTTACAGCAGCAAGGGAAATGGCGTCATATTTGGCGTATTACCGGTCAATATTCCAACATCAGTATTTTTGATGTCGAAAGTAACGAAGAGCTGCATACGATTTTACAAGGTTTACCGTTGTATCCGTATATGCACATTGAAGTGATGGCACTCAATCGTCATCCCTCTTCAATTCGTGAAGACGATCGTTAATTTAAGCCACATCAATTAGTTTAAATTTTCAGCATGGATGCAGTTTTTTTGCTGCATCTTGACCCCCTTATTGTCCAAAAAAGGAAACCGGCCAGCCATCTCGCCAGCCCAAGTTAAATTGCGATGAATGTGCTTGCCATACATATTTACAGGAGTAAATGTATGAATCGCCAAGAAATTGATGCTTTAGTTAAGCAAATGAACGTTGACACTGCAACAGGTCCAGTGGATGCACGTGTACAACAAATTGTGGTGCGTTTACTTGGAGATTTGTTCCAAGCGATTGAAGACTTAGACATCAGCCAAACGGAACTTTGGAAAGGTCTTGAGTATTTTACTGATGCAGGTCAAGCCAACGAACTTGGTCTTTTAGCTGCTGGTTTAGGTTTAGAGCACTATCTTGATTTACGTGCTGACGAAGCTGATGCCAAAGCAGGCATCACTGGTGGTACGCCACGTACCATTGAAGGTCCATTGTATGTCGCTGGTGCACCAGAATCTGTCGGTTTTGCCCGTATGGATGATGGTTCTGAAGAAGGCAAAATCCCAACGTTAATTATCGAAGGTATCGTTAAAGATACTCAAGGTAACATCATTGAGGGTGCTAAAGTTGAAGTTTGGCATGCCAACAGCTTAGGTAACTACTCGTTCTTCGATAAGTCACAATCTGACTTCAACTTACGTCGTTCGATCTTAACTGATGCACAAGGTCAATACACTGCTTTAACAACTATGCCTGTAGGTTATGGTTGCCCTCCACAAGGTACCACTCAGCTTGTATTAGACAAACTAGGTCGTCACGGTAACCGCCCTTCACACGTGCATTACTTCGTTACTGCACCGGGTTACCGTAAGTTAACCACTCAGTTTAACATCGAAGGTGATCAATACCTTTGGGATGACTTTGCATTCGCAACACGTGATGGCTTGGTAGCGACTGCCGTAGACGTAACTGATGAAGCTGAAATCGCTCGTCGTGGCCTGAAAGGTGCGTTCAAACACATTCAATTTGACATTGAATTAGTCAAAGATGTTGAAGGTGCACCTTCAACTGAAGTTGAACGCCGCCGCGCATCAGCATAAATCATTCAGTCGGAATCGGGATAATCCATCCATTATCCCGATGACTTCCCCTCAATTTGGAAAGTCGGAGAACGTCCATGCCACGTATTCCTGTAATTAATACCAGCCATCTAGATCGTCTTGATGAGTTACTTGTAGACAACTTTGAGACAGGTGAGTTTAAACTTCATCGTTCAGTTTTCACTGATCAAGCCCTTTTTGATTTAGAGATGAAATACATCTTTGAAGGCAACTGGGTTTACTTGGCGCACGAAAGCCAAATTCCAAATAATAACGATTACTACACAACATATATTGGTCGTCAGCCAATCGTTATTGCACGTAACCGCCAAGGCGAGTTAAATGCGATGATCAATGCATGTTCACACCGTGGTGCACAGCTTTGCCGTAACAAACGTGGTAACAAAGCAACCTATACTTGCCCATTCCATGGTTGGACATTTAATAACTCAGGTAAACTTTTAAAAGTTAAAGATCCAGCAGATGCAGGTTATTCTGATTGCTTTAACAAAGAAGGTTCACACGACCTGAAAAAAGTTGCACGTTTTGCAAACTATAAAGGTTTCTTATTCGGTAGCTTAAACCCAGACGTATTACCATTAGAAGAATTCTTAGGTGAAACGACTAAAATTATCGACATGATCGTAGGTCAGTCTGATCAAGGTTTAGAAGTTTTACGTGGTGCTTCAACGTATACCTACGAAGGCAACTGGAAACTGACGGCTGAAAACGGCGCAGACGGTTACCACGTATCAGCAGTTCACTGGAACTACGCTGCAACGACTCAGCAACGTAAAGAGAAAGAAGCGGGTGACAACATCCGTGCCATGAGCGCTGGTTCTTGGGGTAAACAAGGCGGTGGTTCTTACGGTTTTGAAAACGGTCACATGTTACTTTGGACACAGTGGGCGAACCCTGAAGACCGTCCTAACTTCCCGAAAGCAGAAGAATATGCTGAAAAATTCAGCCCTGCAATGTCGAAGTGGATGATCGAACGTTCACGTAACCTGTGCTTATATCCAAACGTTTACTTGATGGATCAGTTTGGTTCACAAATCCGTGTCCTTCGCCCGATCTCTGTCGATAAAACAGAAGTGACCATCTACTGTATCGCACCTGTAGGTGAAGAGCCAGAAGCACGTACACGCCGTATTCGTCAATATGAAGACTTCTTCAACGCTTCAGGTATGGCAACTCCGGATGACTTAGAAGAATTCCGCGCATGTCAAGCAGGCTATGCAGGTATCGAGCTTGAATGGAACGATATGTGCCGTGGTTCTAAGCATTGGATCAATGGTCCAGATGATGCTGCAAATGAAATCGGTCTTAAACCAAAACTTTCAGGCATTAAAACTGAAGATGAAGGTTTATACCTTGCACAACATCAACATTGGTTAGAAGAAATGAAACGTGCGATTAAAGCAGAGCAAGCTTTAGCTGAACAAGGAGATCACGCATGAGCAACGCGAATCTTGAAGCAACTTTAGAATCAGTGAGCCAGTTCTTATTTAAAGAAGCGCGCCTACTTGATGATGAGCAATGGGATGAGTGGTTAGCGTGCTATGCACCTACAGCCTCTTTCTGGATGCCATCTTGGGATGACTACAATACTTTAACTGAAGATCCACAATCTGAGATCTCGTTAATTTATTATCCAGATCGTCAAGGCTTAGAAGACCGTGTGTTCCGTATTAAAACAGAACGTTCTTCTGCAACCATGCCGGATACACGTACCAGCCACAATGTAAACAACATTGAGATTCTTGAGCGTCATGAAGACAAGGTTATTGTACGTTTTAACTGGAACACTTTAAGTTACCGCTACCAAAAATCGTACAGCTACTTTGGTATGTCACGTTACGAAATCGATTTATCAGGTGATCAACCACAAATTTTAAATAAATATGTGGTACTTAAAAATGATTACATCAACCAAGTGATTGATGTTTATCACCTCTAATAAGTTCTTTTAAGTGCTTTTATTTTTACAAGCACTGCCTTTAGCTAAAAGGATTTTTAGCTAAAGGTTTCTCTCTCTGTTCCCCAGATTTTTTTATAGGATTTTCAGCCATGTCAAACCACAACATTGCTCTTCAATTTGAAGATGGCGTGACACGCTTCATTTCAGTTGCTCAAGGTGAATCTTTATCTGACGCCGCTTATCGTCAAAAGATTAATATTCCACTAGATTGCCGTGACGGCGCATGTGGTACTTGCCGTGCATTTTGTGAATCGGGTACATATGACATGCCTGAAGAAACTTATATTGAAGATGCACTGACGCCAGAAGAAGCTGAGCAAGGCTATATCCTAGCCTGCCAATGCCGCCCTACTTCTGATGCGGTATTCCAAATTCAAGCATCTTCTGATGTCTGCAAAACAGAAATTCATACTTACCAAGGTACTTTGGCAAGTGTAGAAAACTTATCAGAATCTACTATTACCTTTGATATCCAATTAGACGAAGGTCAACCAGACATCAACTTCCTTGCGGGTCAATATGTCAACGTAGGTATTCCAGGCACGCAAGAGACACGTTCATACTCTTTCAGCTCTAAACCAGGTAACCGTTTAACCAGTTTCGTTGTTCGTAACGTACCTAACGGTAAAATGAGTAGCTTCTTAAGCGAAACAGCGAAAGTTGGCGACAAAATGACATTTACGGGTCCATTTGGTAGCTTCTACTTACGTAATGTTGCACGTCCTGTTGTAATGCTTGCGGGTGGTACAGGTATTGCCCCATTTATGTCGATGCTTCAAGTATTAGAAGAAAAAGGTTCTGAGCATCCAGTACGCCTTGTATTTGGTGTGACCAATGACTTCGACTTAGTTGCACTTGAAGAACTGAACAAATTACAAGAGAAACTTTCTTGGTTCGAATATCGCACAGTGGTTGCAAGCCCTGAATCTGCGCATGAGCGTAAAGGTTATGTCACAGGTCATATCGAAACAGAATGGTTAAATGGCGGTGACGTAGACGTTTACCTCTGTGGTCCTGTACCAATGGTCGATGCGGTTCGTGGTTGGTTAGATGCAGAAGGTGTTAAACCGGCGAGCTTCTTATTCGAAAAATTCTCAGCAAACTAATTGAGAGCGATTCAAATGTCTGATCGTCAAAGATTTTTAAATAAAGTTGTGATCGTGACTGGTGCCGCGCAAGGCATTGGTCGCGGGGTTGCCTTACAAGTTGCCAGCGAAGGCGGACACGTTGTCATGGCTGACTTTTCTGACTATGTCGATGATGTGCTTGCAGAAATCACCAATGCAGGCGGTCAAGCGATTGTAGTGAAAGCCAACCTAGAAACTTTCTCAGGTGCACAATCCGTTGTTGCCAAAGCAGTTGAAAGCTACGGTCGTGTTGATGCCCTCATCAACAACGTCGGTGGTGCAATTTGGATGAAACCTTTTCAAGAATTTTCTGAAGAAGAAATCATCAAAGAAGTCAATCGTTCATTGTTCCCAACCCTATGGTGCTGCCGAGCAGTTCTACCTGAAATGTTGAAAAACAAACAAGGAACGATTGTAAACGTTTCTTCAATTGCAACACGCGGCATTAACCGTATCCCTTACTCTGCTGCCAAAGGCGGTGTAAATGGTTTAACGGCATCTTTAGCATTTGAACATGCCAAAGATGGCATCCGTGTCAATGCGGTTGCAACAGGTGGTACAGAAGCACCGCCGCGTAAAGTACCGCGTAATGCTGCGCCAATGTCTGAGCAAGACCAAGCGTGGATGCAACAAGTGGTCGATCAAACCATTGATCGTACCTTTATGGGTCGTTATGGCACGATTCAAGAACAAGTGAATGCAATTACATTCCTTGCTTCAGATGAATCATCTTATATCACAGGTACAGTGGTTCCTGTGGGTGGTGGTGATCAGGGTTAACCTGATCTCCCCCTCTCATTTGCAGGATCATTGACGCAAGGAGGCATCATCCAATGGCAACCCTGTTAAAAACATTACAAGAGGATTGGTCGATCTCAGCCACAGTTGCAGGATTTTTAGCTGTGCTGATTTCTTATGCCGGCCCGCTGATTATCTTTTTCCAAGCCGCGCAGCAAGCTCAAGTCTCTCAAGAGATGATGATCTCTTGGATCTGGGCCATTTCCATCGGTGCTGCGTGTGCTGGGATTTTTTTATCACTTAAATATAAAGTCCCAATTGTGACAGCATGGTCAGCACCGGGTACTGCCTTACTGGTTACTTTATTCCCTGAATTGTCTTTAAATGAGGCCATTGCTGCTTATATTACCTCAGCTGTGGTGATTTTTCTGATTGGGATTTCTGGTTCCTTTGACAAACTTTTAAAGTGGATTCCACAAAATATTGCCGCTGCCATGATGGCGGGCATTTTATTTCAATTTGGCTTAAGTTTATTTAAAGCCAGCGACTCCATGCCATGGATTGTGTTTGGTATGTTGGCTGTTTTTTTGCTCGCCAAACGTTTGACTCCACGCTACACCATGTTATGGGTACTTTTATCCGGTGTCATCTTGGCGATGTCTTTCGGGCAAATTAATCCAGTGACTGTCGACTTTCAATTGGCGGTACCGCAGTGGATTCAACCTGAATGGAGCTGGTCATCGACCTTAAACTTTGCCCTGCCGCTGATTTTAGTCAGCTTGTCTGGTCAGTTTTTACCAGGCATGTCGATCATTAAACTCAGTGGGTATGACGTCCCAGCCAAACCCATTATTGCAACGACCAGTATCGCCTCCCTTGCTGTGGCATGTATGGGTGGAATTACCATCGTTTTAGCCTCTATTACCGCTGCTTTGTGTATGGGTAAAGACGCCCATGAACTCAAAGATAAACGTTATATCGCTGGCATCGCCAACGGTGTTTTTTACATTTTAGGGGGTTTATTTGCTGGCAGCATCGTGATGCTGTTTAGCCTACTCCCTAAAGAGTTGATTGCAGCACTGGCTGGACTGGCTTTACTGGGTGCGATTGCCAGCAATATTTCTGTAGCCATGCAACATGAAAATCAACGCGATGCTGCACTATTAACCTTTTTAGCCACTGCTTCTGGGATGCAATTTTTGGGTCTCAGTTCAGTATTCTGGGGCATTTGTATTGGCATGTTGGCGCACCTGATCTTAACACCGCGCGCCGTGCCAGCCACAAAGGCACCGTCCTCTTCTAAACCTCATTCATCTAAGGAAACGACATGATTGATAAAAGTTCAACGTCAATGCAAGCCGCACTGGCACAAATTAAAGATGGTGCCACCATCATGATCGGTGGCTTTGGGACAGCAGGTCAACCTGCCGAACTGATTGATGGTTTAATTGAGCTGGGTGTTAAAGACTTGGTGATTGTTAATAACAATGCTGGAAATGGTGATTACGGTTTAGCAAAGCTGCTGCAAGCAGGCGCTGTGCGTAAAATTATTTGTTCTTTCCCACGTCAGTCAGATTCTTATGTGTTTGATGAGCTTTACCGTGCAGGCAAAATCGAGTTAGAACTTGTCCCACAAGGCAACTTGGCGTGCCGTATTCAAGCAGCAGGTATGGGCTTAGGTCCAATCTACACCCCGACAGGTTTTGGTACTTTGCTTGCTGAAGGCAAACCAACCCTCAACTATGAAGGCAAAGATTACGTTTTAGAAAACCCAATCAAAGCAGACTTTGCTTTAATTAAAGCGCACAAGGGCGACCGTTGGGGTAACTTGGTGTACCGTAAATCTGCACGTAACTTTGGTCCAATTATGGCACAAGCAGCAGCAGTAACAATTGCACAAGTATCAGAAGTAGTTGAATTAGGTGCTTTAGACCCTGAGCACATCATCACTCCGGGTATTTTTGTACAACACGTTGTACAAGTTAAACCAGCACAGTAATTTGAGATTGGAGAAATAAAATGAGTTATCAAAAACTAACCCGTGATCAAATTGCTGAACGTGTTGCACAAGATATTCCTGATGGTGCTTATGTCAACCTTGGTATTGGCTTACCGACTAAGATTTCGAGCTATTTACCTTCTGACAAAGATGTATTTTTACATTCTGAAAATGGTTTATTGGCTTTTGGTCCACCCCCTGCAGAAGAAGACCGTGATCCTGAGTTAATTAACGCAGGTAAAGAGTTTGTGACTCTATTAGAAGGCGGTTCTTATTTCCACCACGGTGATTCATTTGCCATGATGCGTGGCGGTCACTTAGACATCGCTGTCCTTGGTGCGTTCCAAGTAGCGGAAAATGGCGACCTTGCCAACTGGCATACAGGCGCACCTGATGCAATTCCTGCGGTTGGCGGTGCCATGGACTTAGCCGTTGGCGCGAAAAAGGTCTTTATTACCACGGATCACGTGACTAAAAAAGGCGAACCAAAAATCGTGGCTGAGCTATCTTATCCTGCAACAGGTTTGAAATGTGTAGACCGCATTTATACCGACCTTTGTGTGATTGATGTGACACCTGATGGCATGAAAGTCATTGAGAAAGTTGAAGGCTTATCTTTTGAAGAACTTCAATCTATGACTGGCGCAAAACTCATTGATGCGACTCAAGGCTAATTTATCAATCCTCCCTAAATTCCTCCTTCATTAAAGGAGGGACTTTCCACCCAATGAATTTAAGGATTGGGAACTCTTCCCTTTTTTAAAGGGAGGTCGGGAGGGATTCAAAGATTTAGGACATAAATAAATGAAAAATGCATATATCATCGATGCCATTCGTACGCCATTTGGTCGCTATGCAGGCGGTTTAGCGCCTGTCCGTGCTGATGACTTAGGTGCAGTGCCACTTCAAGCACTGATGCAACGTAACCCAAGCATCAATTGGGAAAAAGTTGACGATATTATTTACGGCTGTGCCAACCAAGCGGGTGAAGACAACCGTAACGTCGGTCGTATGTCTGCACTGCTTGCTGGTGTACCGTATCAAGTACCAGCAACAACAGTAAACCGTTTATGTGGTTCATCGCTTGATGCCGTGGCGATGGCAGCCCGTGCCATTAAAGCGGGTGAAGCAGACCTGATTGTTGCAGGTGGCGTAGAATCTATGTCACGCGCACCACTGGTAATGGGTAAACCAGAAAGTGCTTATGGTCGTAGTCAAAAACTTGAAGACACCACCATGGGTTGGCGTTTTATCAACCCAAAACTCAAAGAGATGTATGGCGTTGAAACCATGCCGCAAACTGCGGAAAACTTAGCGGAACAATTCAACATCAGCCGTGAAGATCAAGATAAATTTGCCTTCAACAGCCAACAACGTACCGCAGCGGCACAAGCCAAAGGTTTCTTTAATAATGAAATCGTGCCTGTGGTGATCCCACAGCGTAAGGGCGATGCAGTTGTGATTGATACGGACGAGCATCCACGTGCATCGACCACTTTAGAAGGTTTAACCAAGCTAAAACCTGTGGTAAAAGCAGATGGTACAGTAACAGCAGGTAATGCCTCAGGTATTAACGATGGTGCAGCAGCAATTTTGATTGCCTCTGACGATGCAGTTGCAACGTATGGTTTAAAACCGCGTGCCAAAGTGATTGGTGCAACGGTTGTCGGTGTTGAGCCGCGCATTATGGGCTTTGGTCCTGCACCTGCCATTAAAAAGTTACTGGCACAAACGGGTCTCACTTTAGAACAGATGGATGTGATTGAGCTCAATGAAGCCTTTTCAGCACAAGCATTGTCTGTAACGCGTGATTTAGGCTTGGCTGATGATGAAGCCCGTGTCAATCCAAATGGTGGTGCAATTGCACTGGGTCATCCACTCGGTGCATCGGGTGCGCGTTTAGTGACCACAGCAATCAATCAACTTGAACAAATTGGTGGCAAATATGCACTTTGCTCAATGTGTATTGGTGTTGGTCAAGGCATCGCTTTAATTATCGAACGTGTTTAACTATTAAAACCCCCCTCCCTTGTATAAAGGGAGGTCGGGAGGGATTCTATGCCTATTTTTACATCTCAAGACGCTGAAATTAATTACCAAACTTTTGGTGATGCCTTGAAACCTGCAATCGTATTTTCGAATTCACTCGGTACCAATTTCAGCATGTGGCAAGCACAAATTGAGTGCTTTAGCCAAGATCATTTTGTGCTTTGTTATGACACGCGTGGTCATGGTGCATCATCAGCGCCAAAAGGCCCTTACACCCTTGATCAACTCGGTCAAGACGTTGTGAATTTACTCGATCACCTAAATATTGAAAAAGCCGCTTTCTGTGGGATTTCAATGGGTGGTTTAACTGGTCAGTGGTTAGCCATTCATCATGCAAACCGTTTTAGCCATGTTGTGGTATGCAACACGGCTGCCAAAATTGGTCAAGAACAGGCTTGGTCTGATCGTGCAGCACTTGTACGTGAACAAGGTTTAGCACCGATCGCATCGACTGCTGCAGGCCGCTGGTTTACTGAAGCCTTTGTTCAAAGCAACCCAGATATCATTGCAAAACTTTCAAACGACTTAGGAGCTGGCAGCCCCGAAGGTTATGCAAGTTGCTGTGAAGCTTTGGCGAAGGCGGATGTATCTCAACAATTACAAGATATTTCTGTTCCTGTTCTTATTGTTGCAGGTCAACAAGACCCTGTAACCACTGTTGCAGATGGTGAATTTATGCAACAACGCATTACAGGTAGCCAACTATTTGAAATTAATGCATCGCATATTTCAAATATCGAACAGCCTGAAGCCTTTAACCAAGCTATTACAGCTTTTATCCAGTCATAAATCTTTTGTGCTGAGTGAGTGTCCTCGATCTCAGCACATTTTTTCTACATAGATCATGCTTAAAAGAGCATGATTTTTTTATGTTCTAAAAGCGGTATATATTTTGCTTGAACTTTCATGATTTCTTCAGTATGACTGACGATGTAGCTTTATATGCTTAAAGTATACAAACTCTAATCGGTACGAATTGCAGTTTGTATGACTTTGCGCCAATATAGTACAACATAAAAAATGTTCATCACTGAAGAAGAACACCCTCTACCAGATAGCCGGATGCCATCAAGAGTAAGGAAAAACATGAGCAGTTTAAACTATTACAAAACCATCTTTGATCAAGCTGGTGATGCTATTTTTATTCACGATATCAATTGTATTGACTTTATTGATGTAAATCAGGCCGCACAGCAACTGACCGGTTATACAAAGGCTGAATTACAATCCATGAATGTTGAACAAATTAGTGTGTTCGAACATGGTTTTAATTTTCAACAAGCGTTGACTAAAGTCAAACAAGCCGCCCTTAATCAAGCGATCACCTTTGAATGGTTAATTTCATCTAAAACTAAGCGCAACATCCCTGTTGAAGTCTGCTTAAAAGTGGTTGAAATTTCTAATGAACTTAAATTACTTGCCTTAGTACGTAATATTAGTGAGATCAAGCAATACCAATATGCGCTACAATCCCAAGACCAATACTTTAAATTATTACTTGAGCACTCAGGTGATGGGATCGCCATTGTTGATATTCAAGGCAAATTGCTCTATGCCAGCCCATCCTTAAAAAGGATTTTAGGATATCGAGAACGTTTTGTACTCAATAAAAATATCTTAAGCATTATTCATCCTGATGATCGTGGCCATGTTCGTAAAATGCTGTTTCAACCGCCAACCTGTGGCGACGAAAATCGTCTGAACTACAAGATTCTGCACCATAATGGACGCTGGTGCCATCATGAAGCCACTTATCGAAATCTACTTCAACATCCCAATATCCAGGGAATTTTAATTAATTATCGCGATATTACAGAACGAGTGAAAGCTGAGGAAAAAGCCCGTGCGCGAGAAAAACAACTTGGACATTTATCACGTTGTAAAACCATGGGCGAGCTTGCCACAGCACTCGCACACGAGCTTAATCAGCCTTTAGCCGCATTAAACAATTATATCGGTGGCAGTATTATTCGCATTCAACAAGGTCAAGCCAGTACACCAGAAACTTTAGTTGCCTTAAACTCAGGCTTAAATCAAATCCAACGCGTCAATCGTATTATTCAAAGTATGCGAAGCTTTTTACGCAAGGGTGAAGCGAATTTTCAAATTCACGCTGTGAATCATCTGATTCAAGAGCTACACCCTTTAATTAAGCTTAAAGCAGATCAAGGTGGATGCACGATTCATTATGAACTCAGTGTCTCGCCGATCTTTATTTCTGCGGATGAAACGCTCTTTAGTCAGGTTATTATCAATCTGGTCTTTAATGCAGTGGATGCTTTACAAAATAATCCTGAGGGTAAAAGAGACATCTATATCCGCACTTGGCAACATAACCAACATGTTCGGATCGCGATTGCAGATAACGGCCCTGGACTCGAAGGGCTAAATCCAGAACAAATTTTTGAATCTTTTTATTCAAGCAAAAAAAATAGCATGGGTATTGGCTTAACGCTATCTCGGAGCATCATTGAAAACCATCATGGTTACCTATGGGTCTGTGAAGGTCAGTCAGGTGCCATTTTTAATATTTCTTTGGCGGCACAGGAGCGTGCAAAATGTATTTAACCAATTCTCATGTTCCTGAGCCTATTGTATATGTCATTGATGATGATCAAGATATTTGTAATTCACTGACATGGTTACTCGATTCAGTGCAACTCGAAACCAAAATATTTAACAGTGCGACTGAATTTCTTAACTTTCATCGCCCGCAAACACCTGCATGTTTAATCCTTGACATTCGTATGCGAGGGATGAGTGGCTTGCAATTACAACAACAACTCAATCAACAAAAAATCCGTATGCCAATCATTTTCATGACCGGTCACGGCGACATTCCCATGTCGGTCAACGCGATGAAGGCTGGGGCATTTGATTTTTTAGAAAAACCGTTTAATCCACAGCACATGCTCAATCAAATCCAAGCCTGTCTGCAACTTGCCGAACAAGACTTTATTGAAGAAGAGAAACGTCAAGAGCAGATGCTTAAATTAAAATCTTTATCACCAAGAGAAAGTGAGATTATTAATTTATTGGTCGATGGACTGTCGAGTAAACATATCGCACAAATGTTGAATATCAGCCATAAAACGGTAGAAATTCACCGCACGCATATTCGTCAAAAATTAGGAACTGAATCGATTGCTCAGATCATCAATATGGTCTTGATGTGTCGTGATCGCTCAATACCGGCGATGGGTTAACCATCGCCTGAGCGAGATAAACTAGCAGAAGAATGGGGGGTTCATTTCATTAAAAGAATCGATCAAAATGAATTTGTTGTTGTGGAATACCGGCTTGATGGGCCATTTGTTCAATAGATTTCACCATCGGTGGCGGACCTGCACAGTAAATTTCATGCGCAATCAACTGTTCACCCAATACGTCATGAATCACGTCATGAATAAACCCCGAACGAACACCTTCGATCAACTCTGATGAAGTTGCTGGCACATAGTTCAGCCGCTCCCCCAATTCAGTCCAATCGCGTAATTGATTTTCAGTAAACAAATCACGTTGCTCACGTCCACCATGGAAAAACCAGACTTTATGATGTTGTAAATGTGGGTTAACTGCAACGCCACGAGCAATTGCCAACATAGGAGCAAGTCCAGACCCACCAGCCACACAGACAATCGGACGAGGTTGTTCTTGTAAATGCGCTAAACCGTACGGACCATCAATTTGTATTTCTGCTTGTTCGCGCAACTGTTCATCAAACAGTACATTGGTCATCTTACCATCAGGAACACGGCGGATTTGGAAGACCCATAAACCATCGTCATTCGGCAAATTGGACATCGAATAGGCACGAAGTAACTCTTGATTCACCCAAATTAAAGCGTATTGTCCAGGAATAAATTGTGCTGGCTCATCTGATTGAAAATGTACTTCCAAAATATCATGTGTCACCAAATGAGCATGCTTCAATGTTACTTTTTTTTGTTTTGGAATAATTTTAGGAACACATTGTTCGTCTAAACGAAGCTTAATCACGCAATCCGATTTGGGGCGACACTGACACGCCAGTAACCGACCTTTACGTTTATCACGATCGCTTAATCCAGGTGCATCTGCCCATAAATTTTCTACTTCACCTGACAGGACTTCGATTTTACACGTCCCGCAACCACCCGCATTACATTCGTAAGGAATGCCTAGTCCTTCACGTAAGCCACCGCGTAGCAATACATCATTAGCTGAACAATAAAATTCGGCTTGACCGTCTATTTGGATTTTATACATCGGCATCACTCCACCAAATAAACATTATTGTCACGTACAATCGATTGATAGGTTTTCAGTGGAATCGTACAAGGTGCACCACATGGTTCACCGGTTTTGATATTAAATGCACCCGCATGAAATGGGCACTCCACTTCACAGCCATCAATCTCACCATCTGCCAATGATGCATCACCATGTGTACACGTATCATCGGTGACATAGAACTCGCCATCTTCTAAGTGAAACACTGCCAATGGCGGATAACCGTCAATAATGATTTGTAGTCCCTCACCCTGTTCCACATCAGAGGTTGAACACAAAAATTTCTCAGCAACATTGGTCATTTTAATGTTCATTGAGTTAACTCCTCTATCGGTGAATCTGTGGCTTCAGGACCTAGAATGTGATAACCACCATCGGCATGAATCACACTGCCTGTAAGTAATTTTGCTTTCGGGCTACACAATAAACTTAATGCTTGTGCGACTTCCTCTGCATCCGCAATACGTCCTAACACATGGAAACGTCCTGCCACTCGATCAGTTTTGGCGCGGTCTCCGCCGGAAATCATTTGCATTGGGACGGACCAAGTCCAACCTAATGAGAGTGCATGTACACGAATACCATCTTGTGCTAGATCCAGTGCCATGCTTTGTGTGAGTTGCTCTAAAGTTGCTTTAGATGCTGGATAGACCCAGCGTTCTTTTTGTGCAATACGTGCACTGACACTGCTGATATTAATTACGGCACCATCAGTACTTTTTTTCAAAAGTGGTCGACATGCTTGTACTAACGCTGCGTGACCAAATACCGTGACATTGAACGTGTTTTGCCAATCTTGACGTGTAGATTCAGATCCATGATCTTCATACAAACACGCTAGGTTAACCAAGACGTCTAACTGAGTGAGTTTTCCACTTAATGTGCGAATACTGTCATCATTAGCGAGATCTAGAAATTCGTACTGAGCTTGGGTTGATTGTGCAACTTGCTGTCCTTGAGTTTGATTAATATCAGCAACAATGACCTGTGCACCTAAGCCTTTCAACTCTTGGACTACGGCTTGACCAATATGTGTCGCACCACCTGTCACCAAGACGACTTTTCCATCTAAGTCTGTCATGAAACCTCCTTGTACTCAGGCCATTCATTAAATTGTCCCTTGCAAAACAGCAGTGGACGTTGGTTACTGTGACGACATTGCTCAATTTTTCCTAAGAAAATTTGATGATCACCTGCTTCAATTTGTTGTTCACGTTTGCAGACAAACTGCACCACACACCCATCTAAAATAGGCGCTTTGGAATCTTGTATATTCCAAGTCCCATATTGAAACTTATCCGCAATCGGCTTAGCGAAGTTCAAGCCTACTTCCTGCTGCTGTGCACCTAAAATATTAATGGCGAAGTACTCAGCGCTTTCAAAAACAGATCGGCTGGGAGAATGATTGACTAAACTCCATAACACCAATGCCGGATCTAAAGACACTGAACTAAAAGAGTTAATCGTCAATCCTACAGGTTGTTGATCTTGGTCTAAGCAAGTGACAATCGCCACTCCTGTCGCAAAGCCACCAAATGCCTGACGGAGCGATTTTGCTTCCGCCAGATCAACATCCTGCCAAAAGTGTTCAGGCAGCTGCATGTTGAAACTCCTTTCTTGACAAGTATTCTTGTGCCCCAGCTTCTCCATCTACCGCTGGCCAGAAACCACATGGATTATTGAAATGCCCCATAAAATCATCCGCAATCGCTTGGTTTTGCGATGCTGCGCCTAACACTTGTAATAAGCTTTCACTTGGGGGGGTTAACAACAAGTTAGTGAATTCTGTGGTATATCGACCTGACTTTTCCCAGAATTGTTCAAAGACTTCCGACATCCAATCTGCACTAAACGCTTGATCGCCACGCGCTAAAATTGCCTCAAGATAATGTTCAACCATTCGGGTTGCATTGTTCGCACCTTGACCAGCAATTGGATCATTGACAATCACTGTATCCCCGATGCCCCAGATTTTCGCGCCATTGTCTAAGGTCGCAACAGGGTCACGGACTTCTGGACGAAAAGCACCCTTGAGCCATGCATTTGGATCACTTAATTCCATATTGTCAGGCATACGGAAACTTTGGTCAGGGGTAACTTTGGCAACTGCTTCTTTCATGCGTTGCACCATTTCTTCACCAGATGTCACATCATCAAAGATATCCATTGGACCATTCGGTACACACTCAAATAAGAAGCTACGGCATGGCCCATGTGTATGACTGTAGAACGGCATGCTGAAGTATTCGCCTGCACCTGCCACAAAGTTAAAATGCAAGGTCTGAGATGGTTGACCGTTCCAGCTATTTGGACCACAAAGATCGTCACCGACGACAAGTGCTGCAGCCAATTTGCGCGGAGGGGTGTGATGTACTGAGCGCGATTCGTTGCGCTTGAACAAACTGGTGATATTGCCCTTACCTGCAGCCAAAATCGTCAGGTCATTTTCTGCAGTGATCACTTGCAAATCTTCTGGACTGACATTTTGAATAATGAGCTTGCCACCACGGCGTGGATATTCCTCTAACCAACGGTGATATTTGGTTCGCTGATCCATGGCAATACCGTCATTTTTATGTAAATAACCTGTCACAGGTAACATGATCTCGCCGTTTGGTGCGCGAAAATCGACATGCAGCGCTTGACCGCGATGCGCTTTACCATCCCAAAAATTCAAACCAAGTTTACGTTCGAACTCTAATGTATTGGTAAAGAACATTGTGGTACTCACCATACGGCCGTGTAACAATTCATCCGCAGGGCGATCTACATATAAAGTGACATCATATTTGTTTTCGAGTAGCGAGAACGCCAATAATAAGCCTGCTTGTCCACCACCGA
Organism: Acinetobacter sp. CY17; assembly: GCF_059515825.1. Classification (NCBI taxonomy): domain Bacteria; kingdom Pseudomonadati; phylum Pseudomonadota; class Gammaproteobacteria; order Moraxellales; family Moraxellaceae; genus Acinetobacter; species Acinetobacter sp. CY17. The sequence continues at coordinate 37,932 of NZ_JCAKMX010000017.1, read as the reverse complement.
TAATTGCAATTTTTCTCATCTTAAACTCCCTTAGGCCGTACTGATACAGTGCCTATATAGCTATATTCGGATAGGGTTGATTGAAAGTCAGATTCAGCTCGACACGATCAAATTTCCATTCACCCAACTCATCCCGACGTAATTCCGTTTTATAAAAACCACCTAAACAACTGGTGTTCGTTTGGTTGTGCTGTGTTGATGAATCTGCCAAATTACAGACCTCCCAAAGCATCCATGATGCGTTTGCATGATTTTGATCCATCACTTCAATGTCGGGCATGGCCATGATGTGTAAGCTCCAAACTACCTTGGCTTTGGCGATACTTGACAATCCATTCAAGATATTTTGACGTCCTTGATACTCTCCAAAACCATTGGCATACCAAACTGCATCTTCATGAAATACATGCTGTAAAATAGCTGGATTGTTGCGCTGATCCGCCGCTGTGGCATAGCGACCGATCAGGCTTCGAATCGCCTCGCAGGCCTCCAGATAATGCAAACGCTGTTCTAGATTGTGCTGGCTCATCCTGTATTCCTCTTAAACGTTGACCACGTCACCAGTTTCATAAATGAAACGGTTCTCAGCAAATGCATACGGTACGCCAACTGAACCCTTATAAAGCTCGATATGTGGTGCAACCTCAGCAAAACTCAGGCTTAACCAATACAATTTATGTAGCTCTTCAGGCAATGTGCCTAAAGCATATTGATCAAGTGCAGCGAGTAGCTTGCGCATTTCTGGCAAAATGGCATCATAAAATGCTTGCAACTCTTCTTTGGTTGAGTTCAAACGCGCTTCATGGCGTTGCTTACCCGTTCCTAAAGCCCATTTCGCGACAAAAGGTTCTAAGCTTGCAAAGTCAGCTGGCAATTGTGAAATGATGTTTGACATGTGCATTCTCCTTATGCGCGATTTAGATATTGTTCAAGAACGTGGTAACCGTGACGGATCAAGATTTCTTCATCTTGAAGGTGCATTACTTTTTTCGCTTTAGATTCAAGCGCTTCTTGCGTATCTTCCATGGTTGCGGTGTCTTCTAACCAAGCGTTACGTTGTAAGATTTGTGCAAATTCTTGCGCCCAACGCTCCGAGTAGGTTTTCGCTTTAGGAATGTAATAACGACCTTCCCAACGTGTTTGATTGTGCCCAACTGGCCAGAATTGATGGGTAAACCATACCCCTTCCGTCACATGCACCAAAATGTTTGGGAAAATGACAGAGAGTTCGAAAGAGAAGTCATCACGGTCATTTGGATTGACTGTTTTTGGTAACTGAACACGTTCATAGTGATTCACCAAAGATGCACCTGTGATCTCGCCCGACAATGCTGCAGCAGGTTTTGGATTGGCATTTTTGGTCAGACACACTGCACAGGTACGGTGATCACCAAACAACTGTACTTCCTGTAAGCCTGAAGCAAAGACATTCGGGAAAGAGCCTGCATGAATGGTTGCGACGTGGTAGGCTTCCGCAAAAGCATCATGTGCCACTTTCCAGTTACAATTTAATAAGGTGTTATACGCAAAGCATTCTTCCATTTCATGGAACGGGTAGCCCCCTAAATGCGTACCCATATCACCGAGGAATTCTTCAACGGATTGCGTGCCTTCGTTATCAAGATTAATGAAAATAAAGCCTTCCCAAACTTGGGTACGAATAGGTGCAAGACCGTTATGACCTTTATCAAAACAAGAAGTGAATTTTTCTTCTTCAGGTACGCTAACCAAATCACCTTTAGCATCGTAAACCCAGCCATGGAAACGGCAAGTCACAACTGCGGCTTTGTTTGAACCAAAGGTTTCATTGCCTGTTTCCACCACAACTTTATTGCCACGGTGTGAACAAATGTTATGGAAGCCACGGATTTCACCATCTTTGCCATGCATTAAAATGACTGAGGTTTTAGCAAAATCTAGGCGTTTTACTTTGTAATTACCCTTCTTTGGAATTTCTTCTACACGTCCCACTTTCAACCAGACTTTTGAGAAAACCTTTTCAATTTCTTCTTGATAGATCTCTGGTGAAATACATGGTTCAGTTGGAATAGGCTCAATCCCAAGTTCTGGATATAAATCGCCCCAACGGAGTTTTGCATTACTGTTCATATGACATTCCTGTTCAAATTATTGTTTCTAAATTCTAGGTTTAGTAAATTTCATGCTTCTTTGCGAACAGCGTTTGAAACGCCCGAATCAACCGCCGTTCAGGTGATGAATTAAAGTTGGTAATGTTCGCGGACTAAGTTTGCAATCCCTAGTTTTTCTAAAATTGGCATTGGGCATAAGAAGGTTGCACGTACCATTCCTGGTAAACGGCTGATTTCGATAGAGCCTGTAATTGTGCAGCGGTTCATGACTTCATCCACACTTAAATCTGTGACTTTTGCCGCACGTGCTAAAGCATTGTCGGTTGCATCATTGAGGTTTTTACCTGTTCCCATAAATGTGATTGGACCACTTTCTTCAATTTCAGTTTGTCCCCAACGCGCACCTAAAGCTTTTACTTTTTCACGCTCCTCTTTGCTAAATGGACGTGCCATTGGTGGTAAGTCATCGAACGCTTGAAGTAAAATTGGGCCATCAATGTTTAAACCTTTAATCACTTCCACTTGTAATTCTGTTTCGCCTGAAACGTCCGTGGCATGCCCTGCAATTTCACCATTGCCTTGTTGCGCATGCATATCACCCATATACACACCTGCACCTGGTACTTTCACAGGACAAATCAAAATACAGCCTGGACGAATCGAGTTGGTATCCATGTGGCCGTCAGTTTTGGCTGCAATCAGCTCCTCTTCGGTCATCCCGAATTTATGCGGTGCATCAATCAAATACTGACCAAAGTCGTGGCAGTTATGAGAATCTGGTAAGTCACGTGCAGGCGTTGTACCAATATTTCCAAGGAATGGACGCATGTGTGCAGCAACACCCGGCATGTCAGCACGTGCGAGCGATAGAATAGAATGTTGTGCCGCATGTTCAGGTAATGCAGAAAGCTCATTGGCATTACCTGCTAATTTGTTGGCAATCTCTTGATTGACCGTCAAACTCACTTTATTTTCTTCGTCCAACACGATCACATAACCATGTGAAAAGCGGAAAGCACTAACTTCTGCACCACAGTTTTTACAGTGAATCGCGTCTTCACCAATCCCGTCTACATAACTTGCAGGCTGTTCAGTACCACATGCTTCACAGTATTTCGCGACAAATGGATCACCTTTATAACGCCCCTCAACAAATTGCATCACACCAGATGAGGTCGCCGTAGAGGTCACGTGCATGTGTTTGATCTTTAAAGCGACAGCATCGCCTACCTCTGCACCTTCAATAAAGACGGGCAGTGTCACTTCATGCCCACCTTGGAATGCTGGTGTGATCATGGGACCCCAGCATCCTGGAGGTGTACCTGTTTTAAGTGTCCCACCATTTTTTAAAGGGCCAAGCATACGTTGGCTCGGTCCGACAATACCGCCTGAAAACTCATTCACCACTAAATAATCAACAGCTCCTGTACTGCCTGCTGCATAATCTTGATTCTCAATTTTCATAATTTTACCTCTGTATACTTGCTTTAATTTTTTAATAACAATGTTTTAAAATGGAATAGTGATATCAATTGCGAACTTTTGACCTTCTGGTCGGTTTTCCACATCAAATTCTTTTTGATATTTCGCTGCAATTGCATACCCTTTCGGGAATTGGTAGCGAACTTGTGGTCCTACGCTGGCTGCTTTGGCTTTAAAGTCACCTAAAATGGCACCTTCACCTGAGTCACCCTCAAGCTGACGATGAACATACCCTCCAACACCTACAGCCAAAGGTCCTATGTGCTTTGCAACTAAATAGTCGACGTGCAAAGCATTACCTGACTCATATTTGCTATCTTTATTCTCAAAATTGATGTCGTACATCCACTTGGTAGTGACTTCGATGCCTTGTTTATTTAAATATGTGGCTGAGATAACCGGTTGAATGGTGTAATAGTTACGTCCAATATTTGCGAGTCTATTTTTGTTGTAAGAACCAACTGGGATATAGAAGTCGACCCCTGTCGCCACATGCCAATCCCCTTTATGCCAACCTAATAAGAATGGGTCGATAATCAGATCACCCATCGCCATGTGATCATCTTGACCGCCACCAAGCGTTAAATCAGCATTGGCGTAGACAAGAAATGCATGCCCCATGTTGCGCCTAAGAATGTTTTGTCGCTGACATAGATGCCACGTGCAACTGTGGCAAAAGTATCAATTTTGAAATCATCAAATACTGGATGATTATTGTTGAATTTATCTGCGTTGTAGTATTGGTTATAACTGACGAGATACATGCCCGGTGGTGGCATTGCCCCACCTAAAAAACTTTCTGTTCCGTCAGGATAAGCACTTCCACCATTTTCAGCGGCTGATACAACACTGCTATAGCAGCATGCTAAAAGCATCACCGAGATCATGTGCTGAGCTTTGATCATCAAATGCCTTCCTATGTAAATGTTAATCTTTATACATTCACTTTAGTTAGAAAGAAGGCTGCGAGATATAAGGATAAATCTAGAATGGATTAAGTATTTTTAGCTATAAAGTAAGTAAAAATCGAATTCTCGCTATAAAAAAGTGATGCTCACTCAAATAAACTCCTTAACACGATAGGGGTTTTTACCTATATCAGCGCTGTAAACGCATGAGATTTTTAAATAAAAAAAATCCCCTTTCGGGGATTTTTTTATTTAAGCACGTCAAGCACTCAATGCTTTTTGCTCAGGCAGCAATGCCGAAATTTGCTGATCTAACTGTATTTGATCAGCGCGCCATTTTGGTTGTTTGTCTTTATCAATAATTAAGGCACGTACACCTTCAATAAAGTCGCCTTGTTTGAACCATAAGCTTTGTACTTCGCGTTCTAAGCTCATCGCTTGCTCACGAGATAATCCACGACCTAGCTGCTGTAGCTTAAGACTGGCACGCTTTGCGCTCGGTGAACGCTGGGCTAAGATTTCAAGCACCTGAGCGGCCCATGACTGATCCGCCTCATTTGCACTGGCTAATGCCACTTCAATTTCCTCAATGGTCTGTTGCGCAAAATAGCGCTGAATACGTCCTGCATCGAGCTGTAAGGCATGTTTTGGTACAGTATAACCAGCAATTAATGCTTGAAGACTGCCTAAATCTAAGGCTTTGGCTTGAATGATTTGCTGCTCAAGTTCAGTTAAATGCTCACTGAGTACCAAGGCATCAACCAGTTTTAGGGCAAAGGCGTCGTTAGCGCTGATTTGCTCACCTGTTAAGGCTAAATAGACACCAATTTCATCTAAACGCGATAAAAAGTAAGTCGCAGCCACATCTGGGAAATAACCAATCACGGTTTCAGGCATAGCAAAACGCGACTTTTCTGAACTCACGCGAAGATGACAAGCTTGTGCTAATCCAAAGCCTCCGCCTAAAACATAGCCATCTAATAAAGCAATTAAGGGTTTTTTAGACTTATATAGATCTGCCAACATAGCATACTCGTCAGCAAAGTAGTCTAAATGCTGATTTTGACCAGCATAATAACTGTCATAAATATAACGAATGTCACCGCCTGCCGAGAACGCTTTAGGACTATTCGAGCTAAGAAGAATAGCTTGCACCTGCGCATTGTCTTGCCAAGCTAAAACTTGTTGATGAATGCCTTGAATCATTTCAATGGATAACGCATTTAAATGTGCTACACGGTTTAAGCGAATAATACCGACCTTTCCATGTTGCTCAATCAGTAATTGTTGTTCTTGTGTCATGATTGTTCCTTATTGTGCCAAGCTGCGTGCAATGACGAGACGTTGAATATCACTGGTACCTTCGTAAATTTGGCAAATGCGCGCATCACGGTAAATACGTTCAATTGGGAAATCTTTTAAGTACCCATAACCCCCAAACACTTGTAATGCCTTAGAGCAAACACGTTCTGCCATTTCTGAGGCAAATAGTTTTGCCATAGATGCCTCAGTTAAACACGGTTGTCCTGCTTCTTTTAAACGTGCAGCATGGTGGACCAATTGACGGGCTGCAGCAATCTCGGTTGCCATACTGGCTAAGCGGAAAGAAATCGCTTGTTGTTCAAAAATCGGCTTACCAAAAGCCACACGTTCATGAGCATATTTGGTGGCCTCTTCTAAGGCAGCACGTGCCAAACCTACCGCTTGTGCTGCAATGCCAATACGCCCACCTTCTAAATTAGATAAAGCAATTTTAAGGCCTTCACCTTCTGCACCTAAACGCAAACTTTCATGAATACGCACGTCAGTTAGAGCAATTTGGCAGGTATCTGAGGCATGTAAACCCAGTTTTTCTTCAACACGAATCACTTCATAACCGGCGGTGTCACGTGGCACTAAAAAGGCACTCATGCCTTTTTTGCCCGCACTTGGATCGGTTACGGCAAAGACAATAATAACACCTGCATTATGGCCTGAAGTAATAAACTGTTTGGCACCATTAATCACATAATGATCGCCATCTTTAACGGCACGGGTTTTAATGGCTGCCGCATCTGAGCCGGTATGGGGTTCAGTTAAAGCAAAAGCACCAATCATCTCACCACGGGCCAAAGGGCCTAAAAATCGCTCTTTTTGCGCTTGGGTACCATATTTTAAAATAGGTACGCAGCCCACAGAGTTATGCACACTCATAATGGCTGAAGTCGCACCATCGGCTGCGGCAATTTCTTCTAAAGCCAGAACATAAGCCAAGTTACCCGTTGCAGAACCGCCCCATTCTTCGGAGACCAACATACCTAACAAGCCCAGCTCCCCCATTTGTTTTAAGGCTTGGGCCGGAAATTCACCTTTAGCATCCCAATCCCCAGCATAGGGTTTAATTTGTTCTTCAGCAAAACTTCTGGTCATGTCTTGAATCAGTAATTGCTCTTCTGTGTACTGTGTTGCTGATGGAAAGCTTGCGGCTTGATCACTATGGCTTTGTTCATATTGCATATTCATTGTTATATCCTTATATTAGCTCGCCACATTGAGCTGAGTTTTTTGTTTTTCAATTTCTTGGTTACGCAATAAGAAGCGCTGAATTTTACCACTTGGGGTCTTTGGCAATTCTGTCACAAACTCGACCATCCGAGGATAGGCATGCGCCGAAAGTCGTGTTTTCACAAATTGGCTTAAACTTTCGGCTAAATGCTCTGATGCCGCCTCTTGATCGGCTAAAATCACAAATGCTTTGACGATTTCGGTACGTTCAGGATCAGGTACACCAATCACCGCTGCCTCAATCACAGCCTCGTGCTCAAGTAAGGCACTTTCCACATCAAATGGACCAATACGATAGCCCGATGTGGTAATCACATCATCACTACGTCCAACGAAACTCATACTGCCATCGGCATGAATTTCTGCAGTATCGCCGGTTAAATAATAATGCTTTAAAAATGGTGATTTACGACTTTCTTCATAGCCAGAAAACCACATCATAGGTGATTGATTTAAATCTACTGCTAAAATTCCCGGTGTATCCTGAGCTAATTCGTTGCCCTGCTCATCTACCGTGACCACTCGATAACCGGGACTAGCAAAACCCGCTGAACCCGCTTTGACATCATGTGCTAGACCGTGATGGTTACATACCACCATACCCACTTCAGTTTGACCATAATGATCGTAAATTGGGGCATCTAAAACCTGATCGAACCAGCGAATCACTTCTGGATTTAACGGTTCACCTGCACTACTCACGACACGGAATTGACCGCGTAGTTTTTGCATTTGCTTCTGATCCGCGGCCATCATCATGCGATATGCAGTTGGTGCACCCGCTAGGTTGGTGACGTTATAGTCTTTCACAATTTGGCACAGACTATCAATCGTAAAACCGCCTTCATAAAATAATGTTGGCTGACCCAGTAATAATGGCCCGGTAATGCCATAGTACAAACCATATGCCCAACCCGGATCAGCAATATTCCAAAAGCTATCTTGAGGCTGTAAACCAATAGCATTTTTCATATAGCTGCCAAACGCAATTAACGCTTTTAGCGGCACTTTTAACGGTTTAGCTGGACCTGTGGTGCCTGAAGTGAACATCAATAAGAATGGGTCATCAATGCTTAAATGTTCAATTGGACAATCATTGGATTGGCGTTCAACTTCGGCCCAAAAACTATAATCGCCTTGATAGAGTCCAGTACCTTTATCACCAGTGACGGTAATAATACTTGGACAAGTGTCTAGGTCTTTGAGTTTTTCACGATTGACTAAATCAGTAACCACAAATTTACTGTTGGCTAAAGTTACGCGATGCTCAATGGCCTTAGGACCAAAGGCAGTAAATAAAGGCTGATACACTGCACCAATACGCCATGTGGCCAAAATAGTAATGATGAGCTCAGGCGTGCGGGGTAATAAACCCGATACACGATCTCCTTTACTCACACCGTTGGCTTTTAAAAAATTGGCAAATTGTGCTGCACGCTTTTGTAATTCAGTAAAGGTATATTGAATCTTAGTGCCATCTTTACCTTGCCAAAACAAGGCAATACGTCCAGGTAAAGCATGTCGATCACAACATTCAAAACATGCATTTAGGGCATTTAAGTCGCCTGATAAAAATTCTTTTGCAGCCTGATTTAAATCGAAATTGTCTGCAACTTGTTGATAATTTAGCATCCGCTGTACCTCAGTCGATTATTGTTATGTCTTGACATGAAGATCAAAAGGTCGCAGCTCCTTGCGACCTCGTTAAGCCGACCTAAGCCACTGCAGGCTCAGGTAAATAGTGTTGGATAATATTGGAAAAATCGAGATGACCCTGACCTTGATCACAAAGCTGTTGATAGTATTGTTTAACAAACTCACCCAATACTACCGACTGTTCAACCTGCTCAGCAGCTTGCAACGCCAAACCTAAGTCTTTAAGCATCAGTTGTGCAGCGAAACCATCACGATAACCACGTGAGGCTGGCGCATTTGGGCAAATGCCTGGCCATGGATTATAAACTTCTGAACTCCAGCAGCGCCCTGTTGAGCTATTAATCACGCCCGCTAATGCTTGTGGATCAATTCCTAACTGCGCGCCTAAAGCCATACCTTCAGCCACAGCTGCCATCGAAATCCCTAAAATCAGGTTATTACAAATTTTGGCAATTTGCCCTGTGCCTACATCACCACAATGTACGATATTGCTGCCCATCTGTTTAAGGACTGAACTCACAGCAATCAAAGTGTCATGTTCAGCACCCACCATAAAGGTTAAGGTACCAGCTTGAGCACCTAAAGTACCACCTGAAACTGGCGCATCACAGACCAAAATATCACGTGCTTTCGCCACTTGAGCAATTTCTTGAATGGTTTGCGGATCAATGGTGCTACTGTCAATACAATAAGCACCTGGCTTTAACACTGCTAGGATGCCTTTATCACCTAAGTAGACTTCTTGAACATGCTTCGCCGCGGGTAACATGCTAATGACTACATCTGCCTGACGTGCGGCCTCTTGTGGGCTTTGACATACTACTCCACCTGCCTCAGCAAAACATTGTAAAGCCTGTTCACTTAAATCAAACCCATAGACCTTCTGTCCTGCTTTGAGTAGGTTGAGCGCCATGGGTCCCCCCATATTGCCTAAACCGATAAATGCAATGCTCATCTGTTTGCTCCTTAACGTAGGCTAATGGTGGTGTTGACACCAGTACTTGGGGCTTGATCTTCAAACCAACGACTAGTGATGGTTTTGGTTTGCGTGTAGAACTGCACCGCTTGCTTACCGTATGGGCCTAAATCACCCAATTTTGAGCCACGCGAGCCAGTAAAGCTAAAGAATGGTGTTGGTACTGGAATTGGAATATTAATCCCCACTTGACCAATATCAATCACATCTTGGAAACGACGTGCAATGGCGCCACTTTGGGTAAATAAGCCAACACCATTACCAAATGGATTGGCATTAATTAAAGCCACTGCTTCTTCTAGGGTATCTACATGAATAATCGCGAGCACAGGACCAAAGATTTCTTCATTGTAAATACGCATTTTGGTTGTAGCTTGGTCAAAAATGGTTGGTCCGACAAAATTGCCTTGCTCATAACCAACAACTTCAATATCACGACCATCAAGTAGTAATTCTGCGCCTTCCTCTACACCACTTTGAATTAAATCTAAAACACGTTGTTTAGCACGTGGTGAAATCACTGGACCCAGATCTGCATCAGGCTCATGCCCAGCATTGACTTTAAGTGTTTTGGTTTTTTCAACCAGCTCAGCAACCCATTCTTTGGTTTCACCGACCATGATTGCTACAGACAGTGCCATACAACGTTGACCAGCTGCGCCAAATGCAGCACCAACTAGGGCATTCAAAGTTTGCTCTTTATTGGCATCTGGCATAATCACTGCATGGTTTTTCGCACCCATCATGGCTTGTACACGCTTACCATGTTGACCGGCAAGGTTATATACATGCGTTCCCACTGCAGTCGAGCCCACAAATGAAATCGCTTTAATATCTTGATGCGTACACAGTAAATCCACCACTTCTTTACCGCCGTGTACCACGTTCAGTACACCGGCTGGCACACCGGCTTCAATTGCCAGTTCAACCAAGAGCATGGTGGTCAGTGGATCTTGCTCAGACGGTTTTAGGACAAATGTATTGCCGCATACTATTGCCATTGGGAACATCCAAAGCGGAATCATAGCAGGGAAGTTAAACGGGGTAATTCCAGCACAAACACCTAAAGGCTGTTGTAATGTGTAGGTATCAACACCGCGCGCCACGCCATCTAGATATTCACCCATTTGTAGCGTCCCCACAGAACACGCATGCTCAACCACCTCTAAACCACGCTGAATATCACCTTCAGCATCAGCCAGTGTTTTACCTTGTTCCGCGGTTAATACTTGCGCGATAGATTTAGCATTTTGGCGAATTAAATCCTGTAGCTTTAACATAATACGCATACGCGCTTGTACAGGAGTTTGACGCCAAGTGGCAAATGCTGCCTGGGCTGAAGCAATCGCGGCATTCACTTCCTCAATGGTGGCCATCGGTACTTGACCAATTACTTCTTGTGTCGCGGGATTAATAATATCTTGCCAATGTTGAGTTTTAGACTCAACAAACTCACCATTGATGAGTAATTTTGCAGTTGTGGTTTGCTGTCCTTGCAAGTTTTTATAAATTGCGTTCATGTTCGCTCCGTGCATTTTGCCTTATTGTTATCGCGTATCAATTTGCCGTTCAAATTGATTCATCTTGTTGTGCTTTGAAATGACACTAACAAAGATTTTTTTGACCAACAAGATAAATTCATGCACGATAGATGTGCAAAATTGCACAACACCTTGCTATACAATCAAAATAACCAGGAAAAATAACCATTATGAAAGTTGACTGGGATCATTTACGTTTCTTTCTAGTTTTAGCCCGTGCAAAAACGCTCACCAATGCAGCACGTATTATGGGGGTTGAACATACCACTGTGGCAAGACGTATTCAGGCTTTGGAACAAAATTTAGGCAGCACTTTATTTAAACGAGAAGCTCAAGGCTATGAATTGACCCATGAAGGTTTAGAACTCATGCCACGCGTTGAACAAATGGAACAGGCTTTCTTCCAAATTGAACGGGTGAATACCCCCTTACAAGGACGAGTACGTATAGGAACACCAGAAGGATTTGGAACAGCATTTTTAGCTAAACTATTGGCGAGTTTTTCTCAGCATTATCCAAATCTCATCATAGATCTTATTCCTGTATCTAAAACCATAAAATTGTCACATCGCGAAGCTGATATTGTTATTTCTATTGATCGGCCAAAAACCGGACCCTATATCATCACGCGTTTTTCAGATTATTGTCTAAAATTGTACGCAAGTGAGACTTACCTTGATCAGCATGCCAAGATCGAATCTATAGAAGATTTAAAACAGCATCGCTTTGTGAATTATATTAATGACTTAGTGTATAGCTCTGAGCTTTATTGCCTAGAACGTCTACCTGTTGACGTCAGTGCATGCTTACGCAGTAGTAGTATTGTGGCTCAACAAATGGCCGTTTCTGCTGGAGCTGGTTTGGCCATTTTACCGGTATTTATGGCACGTGCTCAGCCTGAGCTCAAACAAGTATTAAGTGACGATATTCAATTTGTGCATACCTTTTGGATGTTAACCTTTGCTGATCTAAAACATGAACCGCGGATCAAATTAGTTTGGGATTTTCTACGTCAAGTCGCACAAGAACACAGAGAAACACTCATGGGACCTATTATATAAAGATAGTTTTTCACTACTTAGACTATTTATAAAGATAGTTTTTCACTACTAAAGTCGTATATTGCTCTATCAAGTCGCACTGCATCACTAAATGCAGCATTATTGTGCATCCAAAATATAATAAAGATAGTTTTTCACTACTAAGACAGTAAAATCATCAGCTATAAAGATAGTTTTTCACTACTCAAATAATGAGCCTTCAATGTCCTAAAGATAGTTTTTCACTACTTCACCGTCTACATTGATTAATTTATATACCAATATACTTTATCAATTCTACAAATATAGTCTGTTTTGAAAATAAAGATAGTTTTTCACTACCTAAACGCATAGATAAGGCTCACGTAACCATATAAAGATAGTTTTTCACTACTTAAAGCTAAAATCTTGTTTATTTATTCAGCTTAACTATTGTTTTTAAATATAAATTTCTATTTAAAGATAGTTTTTCACTACCAAAATCATTCAAATTGATGTGTTTTTCATAAATAAAGATAGTTTTTCACTACTTAACTTTTAAAGAGAAAATAATTCACTATCTATAACTATCTAAATACCTATTTTTAATGATTTATTTAAATATAAAGATAGTTTTTCACTACTTAACAGTTAAATATCTGGATATATTTTTGTTCATTTCCTACATAAAGATAGTTTTTCACTACTGATCTTCTTTAAAATGAAAATTATATAACCATTTGTTTTATATTATTTTATTTATAAAGATAGTTTTTCACTACTTAGGATACAAAAATTAAAAAAAATGCCCAATTCAATAGATTGGGCATAATTAATGAACATTTTAACTTAAGGTATAAAACCAACCCCCATCAATATTTCAAGATTTTGCTCCACCCAGTCAGGGTCCCCCAGCATACTCTTGATACGAATTTGGAACTCTTTACCTGTCTCCCCCATGTTGGCATGTTGACTACCAAATAAGGGATCCTGACTCAACTTAGCACTAAATAAATCAATTTGCGGTTCAGTGAGACTGTAATTAAAGTCACCTAAATCATCCCCTTCAATAATTTGTACGGTTTTAGGATCTTTAGGCTCTAGCTTAAATTGTAAATGAGTAATGGCTTTACCCTGTTTAAACTGCTGATAACTTACAATTAAATCTGTTTGTTCATTAATTTCTTCTAACGCTCTTTCTAACACATTGGTCTTAAATAAACTCATGGTTTTATATTGTTGAGGTTCTATACCTAATTTACTGCGCAAGTCGTCAATTTCATAGCGTTGTGTCATACCACGCATGCGCCATTTCATAATCAGCTCATATAAGCGAATTGAATATTTACTTTTAAAATTACTGACCTGATCAAGATAATAACGCGTAAACTGTTGCTCAAGTCTACTAATCATTTTAATAACGATATCAGTAAAATACAGTACAACTAGACCTTGATCTTTGACATAAGTAATTTTATTCACCCAATTGTCACACGTAACTGCATCAAAACTTTTATAACGATCAATATAACTAAATTCACGTCTTTTTAAGGTTAAAGCCGCATCCCTGAGCGCACTGTAACTTTCCTTCTCATTAATACCAAATTGCTCCATATAAGATTTAGCACTTACCTCAATTGGAGTATTATAAGTGAGCTCATTAAATTCACGTGCCTCAACAATGGCTAACAGCATTAAACGTTGTTCTACAAGGCTCAAATTAAAGCTTGCGTCAATTAAAGAGTTATCCTTAACAACAATTTTTTTAGGTTTCACAGTCATTTCTTTTGGTGCTTATCGGTTTAACCTTAAGCATGCCTAATTCAATAAAGATAGTCAATATATCACCTATTCATTTGTAGTGAAAAACTATCTTTGAAGTAGTGAAAAACTATCTTTGAAGTAGTGAAAAACTATCTTTGAAGTAGTGAAAAACTATCTTTATATCTTCTGAAAGCCTTGCTGGGCTTGGCTTTTAGGCTAGCTTAAAAACATTAAAATAAATTTAAAATAAATTTAAAAAGACTTTATCTGTGGATAACTTTAAAAAACTTTTGTTTACTCGTGTATCAATTACTGAATAAATTATTTAATGAAGTCTAATTTATCCACAACTAGATCTAATTTGAATTTAAATTTCTTTACAACAAAGTCAACTTGAGTTAAGGTTATCCACAGTTTTAAATTTAAAGTGAAAATGAATTTTAATAAGCAAAAAAAATTAAAAAATTATTTCTAAATCAAAGGCATGCAATATTTAATAAACTGAAAACTGAAAACTGAAAACTGAAAACTGAAAACTGAAAACTGAAAACTGAAAACTGAAAACTGAAAACTGAAAACTGAAAACTGAAAACTGAAAACTGAAAACTGAAAACTGAAAACTGAAAACTTTTCCATCATAAACTTCTAAACTTCTAAACTTCTAAACTTCTAAACTTCTAAACTTCTAAACTTCTAAACTTCTAAACTTCTAAACTTCTCTTATCTCTTATCTCTTATCTCTTATCTCTTATCTCTTATCTCTTATCTCTTATCTCTTATCTCTTATAATTAATCTATTTAAAGTCATAATTAAGATGGTAAGTATTTTTTTCAAATTTCGCTCCGAAACGATTTGGAAAAAATAAACAATCGCATATTAATTTTTCTAAATTTATTGCTTTTTTTAAAAAAAATACTTAGATTCATCACAGCACAAAAATATAGACTTTAGGTATTATTCATGAATGGAAATCCAGCATTGAAAACTGCGATTGCACAAAATAAAGGCGGTGTAGGTAAAACTACAATTACAGTCAATGTTGCAGTTGCTTTAGCTACACGAGGTTATCAAGTTCTTGTTGTTGATTTAGATGCGCAATGTAATGCCACCAATCATATTAGTATAATACCGGCAGTAGAACTTTCTTATTCAGTAGCGGATTTTTTTGATGACTATAAAAGATTCGATCCTAGTCTTGCAATTTTAACAGGTGAGCAGACACGTTTTGCAAACATTAGTTTATTACCAAGTTCAAAGCGTATTGGTGATGCAGCTAGAAATCTGCAACGTAATAGTCCAATTCCCAATGAAATTTTATCGCGCATTTTAGGTCGTATTGAATCTGAGTATGATTTTATCTTAATAGACTGTCCTCCTGAGATAGAGACCCTGACTTTTAACGCGCTTGTTGCTGTGAATAATTTTATTTTGCCAGCACAAGGTCAGTATTCTATTGAAGGTTTTGAAAAAATATTAGATGCAATGGACAGTCTTGATCGCATTAATCCTGAGCTTAAGATTTTATGTCCAGTTCTTAATTTTTTTAAAAAGAATCAACTTGCTGACAAAAATATGAAAGAGCAACTTGAGGAAGAGTTTACAACTGTTGTATTAGAGAATCGAGTTATTCATTCTGAAATTATATTAATTCCCCAATCTGCTGTTTTTGAGCAGGCAGCGATCACAAAGATGTCAATTTATGATTTAGCACCTTCTAAATCACCTGCTGTAGACGCAATTGACCGTATTGTTGATCTATTAGAGCAACAGTACCAACAACAAACAGCGGCTTAAGGTAGCAAAACATGTCTAAGTTTAATCAATTGCTCAACAAGCAAAAACAGGAAAAAAAGACACAAGTCGAGCAGCCAGAGCAGAAGTTGGCTCAAGATACTGGTGAGGAATATTTATCTCCTGTACAACGTCGTGCGCAAACAGGTAATCAATATGGTGTTGCTTTAAAACGTCTTAGTGTAGATTTAATTGATCCTTCACCTTATCAACCACGTTTAGTCGCAGCTTTAGATCTAAATGAGTTGCAAGAGTTAGCAGATAATATTCGTCAGCATGGACAGATTAACCCTATTGTTGTTCGACCTAAAAACGGTCGTTATGAGCTCATTGGCGGTGAAAGACGTTTACAAGCTGTACGCGATATATTAAAACTCAAAGATATTGATTGCTTAATCAAAGATGTAAGTGACGAAAAGGCAGCCTTAACCGCTTTGGTTGATAATATTAACCGCGCTGATTTATCTGACTATGAAATTGCGCATGCACTGTCTAACAGTTGTGAGCGTTTTGGTTACCCGATTGATAATGTCGAATTTATGACTGAGAAGTTTAATATCTCTCGTAACAAATACTATCGCTTGATTAGTTTATTTGACTTACCAGATTTCATTCGTAAGGATCTCACAACAACGCCTGAGGCTTTAAGTGGTTCAGGTGCAAGCTTACTTAAAACAGCACTGAATAAAAGTAGTGAACAACTTGGTCAGAAAATAGCTTTAGAATTATTAGAGGCAGCATGGAGACAATACTTTGATGCAGAGTTTGTACAAACTAAAAAACGTAATACGCAATTTATTAGACAGTTTGAGCAGCAATCACAAAATCTGTTCATGCAGCACCATCCACAGTTAAATATAACCGATGAGAATGCTGAGCAAGAACAAATCGTGCTACAACAAGAGAGCATGACTAAAATTAAACCACAGCAAGAAAGCCTGTTAAACGCATCAGGTAAAAAATTTGGTTCCTTAAAATGCTCAGAAAGTTTAAAAGGCAAGACAGTCGTTTCAATTCGTATGAGCGTGCAAGACTTAGATGAAACCAAATTAGAGAAAATTAAGCAGTTTTTACAGCAATTGGCTTAATTTACAAATTTCGCAGCGAAACTTAAAAAAACACCTATGTAGGTGTTTTTTTATTAAGTCACTATTCATAAGTTACATCATTTAATTCAATTTAAAATATTAGATAGTTAAGCTATTGTCAGCGTATGATACAACTACTCTCAAATTTACTCAGTCTGTACTTCTTAGCTTCACGGAAGATTCTATGTCTATATCTCAATCTGCAACTGTACATAAGCCAGAAAAGATGGTGGTCTCAATGGTTGCAGCAGTGGCAGTTGCACATTTACTTAATGATCTAATACAGGCTGTCTTACCTGCAATTTATCCTATGTTAAAAGCTGAATTCCAATTAACTTTTGCTCAAATTGGGTTAATCGCTTTGGTATATCAGATTACTGCCTCTTTATTACAACCTTTGGTCGGCTTGTATACCGATCGACATCCTTTACCTTATTTATTGCCTATAGGTATGGGAATTACTCTTGTAGGGATAGGTGGTTTAGCTGTTGCACATCATTTTTATATGTTGCTGGGCTTCGCAATGATGATTGGCATAGGATCATCCACATTTCACCCTGAGGCCTCACGTGTGGCTCGTATGGCTTCAGGAGGACGATTTGGTACTGCTCAGTCAGCATTTCAAGTAGGCGGCAATAGCGGCTCTGCTATTGGACCTCTACTTGCTGCTTTAATTATTGTACCCAATGGACAAAGTGCCATAGCCTGGTTTATGGGATTTGCTTTATTAGCCATTTTTGTATTAAGCCATGTCAGCCGTTGGTTAGTTTTACAAGCCAAAAAAGTTAACAAAAGCCCAGTTATTCAAAAGCAAGGTTTACAGGGTGCTCGTTTATATCGTGCCTTGGCTGTCATTGCTATTTTGATGTTAGTAAAATTTACTTATATCGCCAGCATGAGCAATTACTATACCTTCTATTTGATTGAACGCTTCCAACTTAGTTTGGCTCAAGCACAAGTCTACCTATTCGCATTTTTAGCTGCTGTAGCTTTAGGTACGTTTGTTGGTGGTCCAATTGGCGATAAAATTGGTCGTAAAGCGGTTATTTGGAGTTCTTTCTTGGGTATTATTCCATTTGCGCTTTGTCTGCCTTATGTCAGCCTCACTGCCACAATTATTTTTACTATATTTATTGGTTTAATTATTTCATCTGCTTTTTCTGCAATGGTTGTGTATGCACAGGAGGCTGTACCAGGACGTGTAGGCTTAATTTCAGGTCTGATGTTTGGTGTCATGTTTGGTATTGGTGGGATCGCTGCAGCAGCTTTAGGTGTGCTCGCAGACCGATATGGAATCATTTGGGTTTATCAAGTCTGTGCATTTTTACCGTTATTTGGACTGATGACTGTATTCTTGCCGAGTAGTCGTTATCCCTCTAATTAAAAAAATTCAAGGCCTACATGAGTAGGCCTGTGATTAGACACATTGGATATTTAACTGTTTCTGATAATAATCCAAAGTAAACTGCATTTCTTCGAGTAATTGAGCTTGACTGGTATCTTTAGGATTTAAAGCCAATAGAGCCGGTATATATTCGTTTTGATAAACTTTGGGAAAATCTTGGCACAATACTTGTTGGCGATTTGATGGAGAAATTTCAGGATTCTCGATCTGATCAATCAATGTAGTAATTTTATCATCTGCATTTTGAAAATTATCTGCTAAGGTATTAGAATCAGCATTGATTTGATGCGTATCTGAAGCTTGAGATGAAGGCTCATTTTTTTCACATCCCGCAGCGAAACTTATAAAAATAGCCAGACTAAATAAGATACTGTGTTTCATTAGCTTATCATCATGATGTTAATATTTCTTATGATAACCAAAAGCGCAATGAAATGAAGCCATATCATGCGCAGTGGCTGAATTATATAATAATTTAAGCAATACGATTCTGATTATAATAATCTTGATATTGCTGACGTAGTTGACGTTTTAAAATTTTACCGCTTGCATTTTTAGGCAGTTCTTGAACAACATGAATAGACTTTGGCATTTTATAGGTTGATAGATGCTGTTTACAGTGCGTGAACAACGCCTCTAATTCAAAATCATACTGATCTTTTAAAACTACAACTGCAGTTACCGCTTCAATCCAGTGAGGATGCGCTATTCCAAAGACAGCGACTTCTCTAATTCCTTCAAAACGATAAATCACTTCCTCGACTTCGAGAGTAGATACGTTTTCACCGCCCGTTTTCACCATATCTTTGATACGATCGACAATATATAAATGTCCCGAAGAATCAAAATAACCTAAATCACCACTATGGAACCAACCATGTAAAAAAGCTTCAGCAGTTTTCTGCTCCTGGTTTGCATAGCCTAAAGTTAAATGTGGACTTTTATGTACAATCTCACCTATCTCACCTGTTGACAAAATTTGACCATCTTCAGCCATAATTGCTGTTTCCACGTGGAACACGGGGCGACCCACTGACGTTGGATAATCATAATGATCTTCAGGATAAAGTACAGTTGCGACAGGTGCCATTTCAGTTTGGCCGTAAAATTGCCAAAAACGAATATGCGGAAGTTTTTCAAGTAGGCTGCTAATGACACTTTTAGGCATCGAAGAAGCCCCATAGTACGCTTTTTGTAGGGGGGTTAAATCAACATGTTTAAAAGCAGGGGCATTGAGCAAGGCAATCCATGCGGTAGGTGGACAAAATAATTTAGTAATTTTTTCTTTTACGATTAAATCTAGAACACGATTGGCATCAAAACCACGTAAAATATAGCTGGTTGCCCCTAAATAAAGATCAACATTTAAAAAGGCATCAAATTGTGCGCAGTGATAGAGTGGAAAAGCATGAATTTCACGATCATTTGCCGACATTTCACCTTCTAAGATCGCACTCATATATTGCCACATTAGGGCTTCACTATTAAGTAATACACCTTTAGGCAAAGATTCAGTGCCACTGGTATACATTATGCGTATTGGTTCATAGGCATTTAAGGCTTGTGGAGCTAAAGCTGGTAAAGGTTGCTCAAAGCATACTGCTAGATCTTGCCATTTAGGCAAAGTAGGGGCGTGATTTAAGTTAATGTGATAAAAATGCTGTAGTTGATGCTGGCATTGTTGCATGGCAGCGTCTACAGTTGCCGTCAATTGATCTTCTGCAAAAATAATTTTAGTCTGGCTGTTTTCTAAAATATAGGCTAATTCCTTGCTGTTGAGCATAAAGTTAACAGGTACAGTAATAATACCTAAACGCGCTGCAGCAAAATGGATGACAGGGAATTGCCAGCAATTATGACTGAGCAACAACAAGCGGTCAGATTTTTGCAAGCCAATCTGTGCGAGGTAAGCGGCCAGCTGTTCTACTTTTTGATAAAAATCAAGATAAGACAACTGTATATCGCCATCTACTAAAGCCAATTTATTAGGATGGCGTTTGGCACTGCGTTTAGGAATATCGCTCAGATGATAGTCGCGGGCGTGTTGTACTAATTCAGTCAATTCTGACATGATTTTTCTTCCTTATTTTTATTGTCCTTAGGCCCGCAGTTTGCGGTATTTTTATACTGTTTGATGTTTAGATTAGATAGAAAAGCAGATTTTGTATAGTATTTGATGATGAGTGTTGTGTAATTGCAGAATGATTAAATGTAATAATTAAAAATTCCGCGCTGAAACTTAGAAAATTGAATGAGCTTTAGATACGTAAATTTTTTTTGAACTGATAAAAGTAACATGAGGATGTTTAATCGTTACTACAGCACATAAAAATTGAGCTCATGGGTTGAGATTCTGACTGACAGCGTTACTTTTCTATGCTCTCAATAGTTCAAGCTAGAATGTCTATCAGGTGTAGAATATGACCAAAATAATTTACATTGAAATTTGTGCTGCAAGGCTGAGAGCATCAAGCTCGATTATAACGCGTTTAAAATTTACGTTTGAAGCCAATGTAATGAGATCTAAAAAGATAATCCGAATCATCAAAACCTAAACCAAAAGCGACGCTGCAGTTCTAATATTTTTTTGAGTTTCGCAGCGAAACTTGAGAAATTATGTTATCTATACATGACAACAAAAAAATTGAACATGGGATAACAATGACAAGTGCATATATTGTAGAAGCGGTACGTAGTGCAGGTGGCCGTCGTAATGGAAAGTTAAGCGATATCCATGCAGCAGATTTAGGGGCTGATGTGATTAATGCTTTACTAGAACGTAATCAAATTGATCCCCATACGGTGGATGATGTGATCGTAGGCTGTGTGACTCAAGGTGGCGAACAAGCTTTTTCTTTTGCACGCAATGTTATTTTAGCCTCGCAATTACCACAACATATTCCAGGAGTAACCATTGACCGTCAGTGTGGCAGTTCACAACAAGCGATTCAATTCGCTGCGCAAGCGGTCATGTCAGGTACACAGGACGTTGTGATTGCTGCGGGTGTAGAAAGTATGAGCCGTGTGCCTATGTTTAGTAATATTCAATTGGCTGCTCAAGCTGGTTTAGCAGCAGATCCTTTAAGTGAACGGATTAAACAGCGTTTTGGGGTTAATGCATTTAGTCAATTTCAAGGCGCGGAAATCTTGGCAAAGAAATATGATTTAAGCCGTGAAGATCTGGATCAATATGCATTACAGAGTCATCAACGTGCGCAATATGCTATTGAACAGCAATTATTTGACTCTGAAATTGTGCCGATCCAATTGGCTGATGGTACATGGCATAGCCAAGATGAAGGTGTGCGCTTAGGGGCCACTTTAGAGGCAATTGCAAGTGTTAAGCCACTACAAGAAGAGGGCATAATTAGCGCGGCCAATGCCAGTCAAATTTGTGATGGTGCCAGTGCTGTATTGATTGTAAGTGAGCGTGCTTTAAAAGCATACGGGCTTACTCCTAAAGCTCGCATTATCAATTTAACGGTTACAGCAGGGGATCCAGTCATTATGCTAGAAGAGCCCATTTTTGCTACGCAAAGTGCGTTAAAAAAATCAGGCTTAAGTTTAAATGATATTGATCTGTTTGAGGTGAATGAAGCTTTTGCAAGCGTACCATTGGCATGGTTAAAGGTTTTAGAGGTAGACCCTGAAAAAGTGAATAAATTTGGTGGTGCAATTGCCTTAGGTCATCCTTTAGGTGCAAGTGGCACCAAACTTATGTCTACCTTATTACATGGTCTACAACGTGAAGGAAAGCGCTATGGTTTACAAACCATGTGTGAAGGCGGTGGTATGGCCAACGTAACGATTATTGAGGCCTATACCTAACCACGGCGAAAAATATTGCAAGGTTTAACGTGTAAGTAAACCTTGCATTAAAATATCAACCATCTGGGTGACCACCTCATTGGCGCTTAATTCACCATCGATACGATACCAATTGGCGGCACTGTTCATAGCACCGGTGAGCGTCACTGCCAGTAACTTAGCAGGATGTTGCTGGCTGATAGCACCTTCTTGCATGGCTTGTTGTAACATTTCAACAAAGGCTTGGTGCACTTGACGCTTTTGTGCATGTAGTTGAGTTTGTGCTTCGGCTGAAAGTACGTCATCAGGGGTTAAAATCACGCAACGGCCAAAATCATCCAAGATTCTTAAACCATATAAATATAAAAATTGGCGGATGCGTGTTGCGCCATCAAAATGTTGTTGTTGAACCTGCTGAGCGGCTTGTAATAAATGTGCGACACCCGCTTCTAAACAGGTCATTAAAATCTGTTCTTTATTGCCCAAATAGTGATAAATGGTCGGTTTGGAAATTTTCAAACTATGTGCCACTTCATCTAAAGACGTTGCATGAAAGCCTTTTTGGTTAAACATTTTAACTGCAGCTTGCATCAGCGCTTCGCGTTTGACCTGACGTTCAAGTTGTTTTTGTTCGGCGCTAATCAGTTGAAAATCAATATCCATATTCACTCATTATTCTGCTCATTCATTCTGATGTTAGCTTAAGTCAATACTGTTCTGCATAAAATGAACTCATGGGTCACGATCTTAAATAAGCAATAAGTGCTGAAAAATCACCTATTTTTATTATGCTTTAGTCTTAAAATTTAAAATTGTTGACAATCATTGTTGAAAAAAACATCTTTTCATCTTATTTTGAACATATATTCATCATATTGTTGACAATCTAGGCAAAACTGCATGGAAGCACTTTTAGACAAAACCCATAATCTTACGCTCACAGATCAACTTTTTGAAAAAATTCAGCATGCGATCATTTGTGGAGACTTGCCAGCAGGGAGCAAAATCTCTGAACCCGAGTTGGCGCGTATTTATGGAAGTAGTCGTGGTCCATTGCGTGAAGCCATTCATCGCTTAGAGGGGCAGAAATTAGTAGAACGCACGGCGCATGTGGGTGCACGCGTGGTATCGCTATCTACACAGCAACTCACTGAGCTGTATCAAATTCGCGAAAACCTTGAAGGGCTCGCTTGTCGTTTAGCAGCACAAAACATTGATAAAGAGCAAATTTTAGCCCTACGTGAAGTGTTGCGTTTGCATAGTGAAGACCCAAATTTTAAACAAGGTAAAGGTTACTATTTACAGCATGGTGATGATGATTTTCATTACTGCATCATTCGAAGTTGCGGTAATAAAATCTTAGAAAAAATGCTCTGCTATGAGCTTTATCATTTGATTCGTATGTATCGCATACAGTTTTCTAATACACCTAATCGTCCGCGCAAAGCATTAATGGAACATCTACACATTCTAGATGCAATTGCAGATGGCGATGGTGAATTGGCTGAGTTACTGATGCGTCGTCATATCGCAGCATCTTATCGCAACATTAAGAATAATATCGTTTTATAACAAGGAGAGACACATGTCACAACTTACAGCAGGTCAAAAATTCCGCGAAGCGGTTGCAACAGAACATCCACTTCAAGTCGTTGGTGCAATTAATGCCAACCATGCTTTGTTGGCAAAACGTGCCGGTTATAAAGCAATTTACTTGTCAGGTGGTGGTGTAGCAGCAGGTTCGTTAGGATTACCTGATTTAGGAATTAGTAATTTAGATGATGTGTTGACTGACGTACGCCGTATTACCGATGTATGTGATTTACCTTTACTAGTAGATGCTGACACAGGTTTTGGTGCCTCAGCGTTTAATATTGCTCGCACGACCAAATCTTTAATTAAATTTGGTGCAGCAGCGATGCATATCGAAGATCAAGTAGGGGCAAAACGTTGTGGCCACCGTCCTAATAAGGCAATTGTGACTCAGCAAGAAATGGTCGATCGTATTAAAGCAGCAGTCGATGCACGTACCGATTCTAGCTTTGTGATTATGGCACGTACCGATGCGTTGGCTGTAGAAGGCTTACAAGCAGCGATTGATCGTGCGGGTGCTTATATTGAGGCAGGTGCTGACATGCTATTCCCTGAAGCAATCACTGAACTAGAAATGTATCGTCAGTTTGCTCAAGCGACTAAAGCCCCTATTCTTGCCAATATTACTGAATTTGGTTCAACGCCATTATTTACTACACAAGAATTAGCATCTGCTGATGTCAGCCTCGCTTTATATCCATTGTCTGCATTCCGTGCTATGAATAAAGCGGCAGAAAATGTCTATAACACGCTACGTCAAGAAGGTACGCAAAAGAACGTGGTTGACACGATGCAAACCCGTCAAGAACTCTATGAACGTATCAATTACCATGCATTTGAACAATATTTAGATGCATCTTTTGTCAAAGCGAAATAAACTGTTATTTTTTAAGTCTAAAAATTACAACTGAAATAGTGCATGAAGCGCTGAGTAGCCCAAAGCCAAAATAAGGAAAATTAACATGACAAGTGCAGTTACAGCAATTAAACCAAAAAAATCAGTGGCATTAAGTGGTCAAGTCGCAGGTAATACTGCGCTATGTACCGTGGGTCGTAGCGGTAATGATCTGCATTACCGTGGCTATGACATTATGGACTTAGCAGGCCAATGTGAATTTGAAGAAGTCGCTTACCTCTTGGTGCATGGCAAATTGCCCAATCAAGCTGAATTAACCGCCTATAAAACAAAACTTAAAGCATTACGTGGTTTACCAGCAGGTTTAAAAACTGCTTTAGAACAATTGCCACCGTCAGCGCATCCAATGGACGTGATGCGTACTGGAGTATCGGTACTGGGTTGTTTACAACCAGAGCATGAGGACCATAACTACGCTGGTGCGCGTGATATTGCCGACAAATTGATGGCAAGCTTTGGTTCAATGTTGTTGTATTGGTATCACTTTAGCCATAATGGTCGTCGTATTGAAGTTGAAACACAAGATGATTCGATTGGCGCGCACTTCTTGCACTTACTACATGGCAAAGCCCCATCGCAAGATTGGATTGATGCAATGCATACCTCGTTAATTTTATATGCAGAGCATGAATTTAACGCTTCTACCTTTACGTCGCGTGTGATTGCGGGTACAGGTTCTGACATGTATTCAACCATTGCGGGTGCCATTGGTGCCTTACGTGGTCCAAAACATGGTGGTGCCAATGAAGTTGCTTTTGTTATTCAGCAACGCTATAACGATGCAGATGAAGCGGAAGCGGATATTCGCAAACGTGTTGAAAATAAAGAAGTCGTGATTGGTTTCGGTCACCCTGTCTATACCATTGCTGACCCACGTAATAACGTAATTAAGAAAGTGGCTTTAGATTTAGCTGAAGCGCAAAACAACAAAAAAATGTATCTCATCGCGGAACGTTTAGAAGCGGTGATGAAAGAAGTGAAAAACATGTTCCCGAACCTTGATTGGTTTAGTGCGGTGAGCTACCACTTAATGGGCGTACCAACAGCGATGTTTACCCCGTTATTTGTGATTGCACGTACTGCAGGTTGGGCAGCGCATGTGATCGAACAACGTCAAGACGGTAAAATTATCCGTCCAAGTGCGAATTATACTGGCCCAGAAGACTTAAAATTCAAACCATTGGCGGAGCGCGTTTAATGAATCAGCTGTACCGTAAACGCTTAGCGAATACCAATTTAGACTATTATGATGTACGCCAAGCAGTCGAAGACATTCAAGCGGGAAGCTATGCCAAACTGCCATACACTTCTAAGGTGTTAGCAGAGCAATTGGTGCGCCGCGCTGAACCTGAACAATTGACGGCTTTTTTAACCCAGTTAATTGAAAATCGTCAAGATTTAGACTTTCCTTGGTATCCAGCACGTGTCGTGTGTCACGATATTTTAGGTCAAACTGCACTGGTCGATCTTGCGGGTTTACGTGACGCGATTGCCGACAAAGGCGGTGATCCTGCCAAAGTTAACCCAGTGGTACCGACTCAGCTGATTGTCGATCACTCATTGGCGGTGGAATATGGCGGTTTTGATCCTGACGCGTTTGAAAAAAATCGTGCCGTAGAAGATCGTCGTAACGAAGACCGTTTCCATTTTATTGAGTGGACCAAAACCGCTTTTGAAAACGTCGATGTCATTCCTGCGGGTAATGGCATCATGCACCAAATTAACTTGGAAAAGATGTCTCCAGTGGTGCAAAACCGTGATGGCGTGGCTTATCCAGACACTTGTGTGGGCACAGACTCACACACGCCACATACCGATGCGTTAGGCGTGATTTCAATTGGTGTGGGCGGACTTGAAGCTGAAAATGTAATGTTAGGCCGTGCTTCTTGGATGCGTGTACCAGATATCATTGGTGTTGAACTCGTTGGTCAACGTCAAGCCGGCATTACTGCAACCGATATTGTATTAGCCTTAACTGAATTTTTACGTCAAGAACGTGTCGTAGGTGCCTATTTAGAATTCTTTGGTGAAGGTGCTGACAGTATGTCTGTGGGTGACCGTGCCACGATTTCTAATATGACGCCTGAATATGGTGCCACGGCTGCGATGTTTTACATCGACCAAAACACCATTGACTATTTAACGCTCACTGGTCGTGAAGCTGAACAAGTGCAATTGGTTGAAACCTATGCCAAAGAAATTGGTCTTTGGGCAGCCGATATGACTGAGGCACACTATCCACGCGTCTTACGTTTTGATTTATCGCAAGTGACACGTAATATTGCAGGGCCATCAAACCCGCATGCGCGTGTATCAACCAGCGATTTAAAAGCCAAAGGCATTGCAGGTAATTTAGACGTAGCGCGCGCACAAGAAGCAGAAGGTTTAATGCCAGATGGCGCAGTGATTATTGCCGCGATTACCTCATGTACCAATACCTCAAACCCACGTAATACGGTGGCGGCAGGTTTATTGGCACGTAAAGCCAATGAACTGGGCTTAACCCGTAAGCCTTGGGTAAAATCATCTTTTGCACCGGGGTCTAAAGCAGCAGCACTGTATTTAGAAGAAGCGGGTGTACTTGAAGATTTAGAAAAGCTTGGCTTTGGTATTGTGGCTTATGCCTGCACCACCTGTAACGGCATGTCAGGCGCATTAGATCCAGTGATTCAACAAGAAATCATTGATCGCGACTTATATGCGACTGCAGTGTTATCAGGTAACCGTAACTTTGACGGTCGTATCCATCCATACGCTAAACAAGCCTTCTTGGCATCGCCACCACTGGTCGTTGCCTATGCAATTGCTGGTACGATTCGTTTTGATATTGAAACCGACTCACTAGGTAATGATAAAGACGGTAATCCAATTTATCTCAAAGATATTTGGCCATCGGATGCAGAAATTGACGCTTTGGTGAAAGAGGCAGTGAAACCTGAGCAGTTTAAGAAAGTCTATATCCCAATGTTTGATTTAGGCAAAGCGGAAAAATCAGCAAGTCCGTTATATGACTGGCGTCCGCAAAGTACTTATATTCGTCGTCCGCCATATTGGGAAGGCGCACTCGCTGCACCGCGTACTTTAGCCAATATGCGTCCATTGGCGATTTTAGGCGATAACATCACCACGGATCATTTATCACCATCCAATGCGATTGTGTTAGATTCTGCGGCAGGTGAGTACTTAGCTAAAATGGGCTTGCCTGAAGAAGACTTTAACTCATACGCAACCCACCGTGGTGATCATTTAACGGCACAGCGTGCAACATTGGCCAACCCGAAGCTATATAACGAAATGGTCGTGCGTTCTGACGGTACCATTAAGCAAGGTTCTAAAGCGCGTGTGGAGCCAGAAGGCGAAGTGATGCGTATGTGGGAAGCGATTGAAACCTACATGAACCGTAAGCAGCCTTTAATTGTGATCGCGGGTAAAGATTACGGTCAAGGTTCAAGCCGTGACTGGGCAGCCAAAGGCGTACGTTTAGCGGGTGTAGAAGCCATTGTTGCTGAAGGTTTTGAACGTATTCACCGTACCAATTTGGTGGGTATGGGCGTATTACCGCTTGAGTTTAAAGCCGGTACAGACCGTCAAACTTTAGGTTTAGATGGTACTGAGCTATATAGCGTGATTGGTAATATTGCACCGCGTTCGACTTTAACGTTGGTGATTGAACGTGCAACTGTTGATGGTAAAAATGAAATTGTGGAAGTGCCTGTAACGTGCCGTTTAGATACAGAAGAAGAAGTGTCTGTATATGAAGCGGGTGGGGTATTACAACGTTTTGCACAAGACTTTTTAGAAGCCAATGAAGCAACCGAGTCGACTGAGGCAATTGCTTAAGACTTTTGACTAAAGTGATTGAAATTGTTTAAAAAAAGCCCTACCGTAAGGTGGGGTTTTTTATTTGGATAATTAAAAATGTACGAAGAGCGCTATGCAAAAGCAATTTCTTTAGGATATAAATTTTTAGAAGAAGATGATAATGGTGGGGCTGTTTACGTTAAAAACGGACTAAAATGGATTGAGAACTATGCTGACCTTGCAGATAAATTACAACAAGAACAACCCTTGTCATTTGACGATTTAGAATGTAAGTATGGTTATAATATTGATGATTACTTTTTTTATAATTTTAATGGGGGTGATGAACACCCAGATAATATTAGCTTAGAACGCCAAATAAAATGGATCAATGCCAATTTAGCCAATTTCGTTAATATTTTTACCGAGAATGTGAATGAAGAAATTTTAAAAGGGAAAGATTATAAATCCTATAAAATTGTTAATTCTGAAAGTATCCCTTATGTATTATTAGTTTACGATGAAAAAGATGGCGATGAGCTATATACGATTTTGGATAATTCTACTCAATTTGTAAAAATAAGTATTAAAAGAGCATTAGCACAAGGTTATCAATATAAAAAGTCTGATAACTATAGCTCAAAGTATCCATTTATGTTTCGTGAGTCAGATAATACTAAGTGGATTCATACAATCGATGGATTAATAAGTAGGTTGGGTATTAATTCATTAGGAGGTCTTATTACAGAGGGATATAATGTTGACGACTATTATGAATATAATAACGATGATGTAAATGATCCAAGATATCTAGAATGGAAAGAGAGAAAAGACTTACTATCCCAGATTACTCAACAAGTTCTAGACCTTGTCGAACAGCCACAGCCGACAAAGGATCAAGTAACATATATTTTAGATTGCTACATTCAAAAGCAATATCCAAAAGTGAAATTTTATGGGTGCCAATTAAAGAATATAGTATTAGACATTATGATAAGAAAATATGAAAAATTATTTCCAATTGAAGAAAATTCGCTTATATTCGATTTAGAGCTGCAATATCTTCAATATTTAAGAAAAAAAAATTTAGCACCTAAACTAAAATTGGATGATATATAACTAGATTGAACTTTT
Source organism: Acinetobacter sp. CY17 (assembly GCF_059515825.1). NCBI lineage: Bacteria > Pseudomonadati > Pseudomonadota > Gammaproteobacteria > Moraxellales > Moraxellaceae > Acinetobacter > Acinetobacter sp. CY17. The sequence continues at coordinate 8,416 of NZ_JCAKMX010000017.1, read as the reverse complement.
AGACTGCAGTATTTAATCAATAAAATATTATCTAACTAAATAAAAATAGGCTGATTAGACTAAAAAAATAAAAAACCGCCTTTCAGCGGTTTTTTATTTAGCAGACACGGCGTTCTAATTTAAACATTTCGTTTAAACCCGTATAAAAACTACGACCATCTAAATTCAGTTCAATTTCTGTACCTGAAGCAAGTAAAACCTTTTTACCGACTTCAACCCATTTAAAACCATCATTTGTATTTTGACGCTTCTTATTTGCGATTAACGAAACAATAATTTCATGACCATTTACAGATTTTGCAATTAAATTTTCAGTTTGCTTTAACATATATATACCAATAACTTTTTACAGCGCGATAACTTGGCGCTTAAATATTTTTAAAATTCAAATAATTCAATACTTGACTTGATTTTAACAGAACATACAACGATCTAAATGAAAGATTTAGATACAAGGAGATTAATAGGCAGTTAATCTAGAAGAGGTCTAAAACGACTTAAAATATATGTTTTGTTATTGTGATAATAAACTACATATCTCATGTAGTCAGGTGCATCACTTTTCTCGTTGGTAGCGGGAGCTGGATTTGAACCAACGACCTTCGGGTTATGAGCCCGACGAGCTACCAGACTGCTCCATCCCGCATCAACGAAGTCACTTTATACGCCTAATATTCATTAAATGCAAATTTATTTGCCCTTTTTGCATTTTTTTTCATAAAAGGTGTAATTTTTAAGCGATTGACTTCTTTAAAACCAAAATATGCTGCTTATAGGTTAGAAAACAATTCGAAGCATAAACGGCGTAGCCATTGATTGCCTGGATTTTGATGTACACGTGAATGCCAGTGCTGTTTCACCCCATATTCAGGGAAATCATAGGGCAATTTTAAAATATTCAAATGCCCACGTGATAAGAGTACGTTACTTAAATAGTTTGGGATCGTTGCAATTGCATCGGTCTCTTGCACCACTAAGCCAACGCCTAAATAACTGGGCAAACGCACCAAGATATTACGTTTAATGCCGAGCTTTTGTAATTCATGCTCAACCACGTAATGTCCACCAGTGGCCAAAATATCAATATGTAATTCACTGGCAAATTGTTCTGAACTGAGAGTGTCACCGGTTAGCCGTGGATGATTTGCATTGGCCACTACAACGTAGTGCTGCTTAAAAAGCGTCTGCTGATAAAAGCCTGCTTCAAGCTGTGGCAAGAAGCCAATGGCAAGATCAATTTCTCCAGAAGCCATTAACGCTTGGGTTTGTGTATCAATTGGAACAATATTTAAACGAATATAAGGTGAATGTTCACGTAAGTAATTAATCAGCTTTGGCAATAAGACTAAATGACTAATGTCCGTCATACTAATATTAAACTGATGACTCGAAGTTTTCGGATCAAAAGCTAGGTTAAAGTCATTAATACTTTGTAAACGGGTTAAAACGTCATGCACCTCTGGAAATATATTATTAGATAAATCAGTTGGTTGCATGTTGTTCCCAATCCGAACAAACAAAGGATCATGAAAATGCTCACGCAATTTATTTAAACCAATACTCACCGTAGGTTGGCCAATCCCCAGTTCAATTGAAGCCTTAGAAACGCTTTGATGCTTGTAGATCGCATGAAAAATATTCAATAAGCGTGTATCAATGTCCATATTTTGCCCAAATTTTCTGTATTGATTTTATCAATACAGGGTATTGTGATTTGCTTATAGATTCAAGCAGATTCGATTGTTAAATTAATTTCAACGAACGAACACAACAACGCCGGAGAGTGTTGTTAATCACAATCTAGAGGACATGCGATGGAACAGCTCGCCACATTAGCAGACTTACCAACTCGCTATATTGATGATTTAAAGCAAAGTAACTTAGTGCCATTATGGCCAAGTTTACGTAACGTTTTACCACCGGTAAAACCGATTCCAAATACACAAAGTATTGTTTGGAAATACAATGAAATTAAGCCTTTATTATTAGAGGCTGGTGAGCTAACGCCAATTGAGAAAGCAGAGCGTCGTGTCTTGGTATTGGCCAATCCTGGCCACGGCCTAGAAAACATGCGTGCCACTTCAGTGATTTATTTAGGGATGCAATTACTGTTACCCAATGAGTGGGCGCCTGCACATCGTCATACACCAAATGCGGTACGTTTGATTGTTGAAGGTGAAAAAGCCTATACCACCGTTGAAGGTAAAAAATGCCCAATGGAAAAAGGCGATTTGATTTTGACCCCATCTGGCTTATGGCATGAACATGGCCATGACGGTGATGAACCTGTGATTTGGTTAGATGTATTGGACTTACCGCTGGTCTACTATATGGAAGCATCATTTGTTGAAGGTGGTGATTGCCAGCCGATCCAACGTGTTGAAAATAAACCACGTTATGCAGCAGGCTTAGTGCCGACAGTACAGCATATCCGTGGCGAACAAAATTACCCAATGTTGCGTTACCCATGGTCAGATGCCAAACAGTTACTGATTGATTTAGCAGCTGAAAATACTGCTGGCCCAGTACAAGTAGCTTATGTCAATCCTGAAACGGGTGAAGATTGCCAAAAAATTATTGGTTATTCAGCACTGATGGTGCGTCCTGGTGAGAAAGTGCAATTAGAACCACGCTCTGCTGCCATGGTGTTCCATGTGATTGAAGGTGAAACCAGCATTACCATTGATGGCAAAGCCTCACATTTAGATACAGCAGATACCGCATGTGCACCTTGTTTTGCACACATTGATTTAATCAATAACTCACAGACAGCATGTTTCTTATTTATTGCCGATGAAGCACCAATTCAAAAGAAACTTGGTCTGTACTCAACTCGACCACGTGGCGAATAGTTTTTAAGGATGAACGACATGTCAAATCAAATGCCTATTTTAATTGCCGGGGGCGGTATTGGTGGTTTTGCAGCTGCACTTGCGTTAGCAAAACGTGGTTTTAAAATTAAAGTTTTAGAGCAAGCACCACAAATTGGTGAAATTGGTGCAGGTATTCAGCTCGGTCCAAATGCATTTAACGCTTTTGATGCCTTAGGCATTGGTGATCGTGCCCGTGCCCGTGCAGTCTACACCGATTATATGGTGATGCATGACGCATTGGATGAATACCAAGTGGGCCGCATCGAAACTGATGACAAATTTATTCAGCGTTTTGGTAATCCGTATGCGGTGATTCACCGTGCTGATATTCATGGCTCATTGGTTGAAGGTGCCCAAGAGATTGGAGATATCGAAATCATTACTGACTGCCGTATTGTCAGTGTGGATCAAGATGCAGATAGCGTGACTGTGATTGACCATAAAGGTAACACTTACATTGGGCAGGCACTCATTGGTGCAGATGGGGTGAAATCAATCGTACGTGAAAAATACGTGGGTGATCCTGCTTTAGTTACAGGCCATGTGGTGTATCGTGCCGTAGTACCTAAGGCCGAATTCCCAGAAAACCTACAATGGAATGCAGCCAGCATTTGGGTCGGGCCAAACTGTCACTTAGTCCATTATCCACTCCGTGGCGGTGAAGAGTACAACGTAGTGGTGACCTTCCATAGCCGCGAACAAGAAGAGTGGGGTGTCAAAGACGGCTCTAAAGAAGAAGTATTGTCTTACTTCCAAGGCATTTGTCCGAAAGCACGTCAGTTAATTGAGTTGCCAAAATCATGGCGCCGCTGGGCCACTGCCGATCGTGAACCGATTGATCAATGGACCTATGGCCGTATTACCTTATTAGGCGATGCTGCGCACCCAACCACGCAATATATGGCACAAGGTGCATGTATGGCGATGGAGGATGCAGTAACTTTAGGTGAAGCATTACGTGTAACCGATAATAATATCGCAGCAGCATTTGATATCTATCAACGCGCTCGAGTGGCACGTACCGCGCGTATTGTGTTGTCATCGCGTGAAATGGGCAAACTTTACCATGCTAAAGGCGTACAACGTATGGTACGTAATGATTTATGGCGTGGTCGTCAAAGCCAAGATTTTTACAATGCGATGGCGTGGTTATACGACTGGAATGTAGAGAATTGCCTCGACGCAGCCAAAAACTATACGGGGACTGCCGCATGAAAATGTATGGTTTTTTCCGGAGCGGTACCTCACACCGTACCCGTATTGTTTTAAATCTTAAACAGATTAGCTATGAACTACTGCCGATCTCACTCATGAAAAATGAGCATAAAAACGCTGCGTTTCAAGCCATTAACCCACAAGGTTTTGTGCCTGTATTGGCCATCAATGACCAATTGCTCATTCAAAGTCCAGCCATTATTGAATGGTTAGAAGAAACTCACCCGGAACATCCATTGCTACCAAGTGATGCGATTGGACGTGCCAAAGTACGTGCCTTAGCGGCTGTGGTGGGCTGTGATATTCATCCAATTAATAACAAACGGATTTTGGAATATCTACGCAACACCTTAAAGCTCGATGACGCACAAGTACAAAGCTGGTGCCAACACTGGATTGATGAAGGTTTTACTGCACTAGAAACACTTTTGGCAGCAGATCCAAACCGCGGTGATTTTTGCTATGGCAATCAACCCACCCTTGCTGATGCCTATTTGATTCCGCAAGTGGATTCATCAAAACGCTTTAAAGTGGATATGAGCAAATATCCAAATATTCAAAAAATTTATGATGCATGTATGGCCTTGCCTGCGTTCCAAGCAGCTGCGCCAATGAATCAACCCGATGCTGCTTAAGCACAACTGAATCAATATACTTAAGGAAAGAAACATGAGTTTCGTATTTAACCCAATGCCAATCGTCGGTCTACCTGTTAAAGATACAGACGCGTTATTCCCAGTACGTCGTGTTTACTGCGTCGGTCGTAACTATGCTGCACATGCACGTGAAATGGGCTTTGATCCAGATCGTGAACCACCATTTTTCTTCTGTAAGCCAAACGACCCAGAATCAATCGTGCCGGTTCCTGCAGGTGAAGAAGTGACGATTCCATATCCAACACAAACCTCTAACTATCACTATGAAATCGAATTAGTGGTGGCCATTGGTAAAGATGGTAAAAACATCTCCGTTGAAGAAGCAGCTGAATATGTATTTGGTTATGCAGTAGGTTTAGATATGACTCGTCGTGACCTACAAATGGCGCACCGTGAGAAAGGTCGTCCCTGGGAAGTGGGCAAGGCATTCGATTACTCAGCTCCTGTGGGTTTGATTCATACCATTGAGCAAACTGGTGAAATTACATCAGGTGACATTCATTTAACGGTAAATGGTGAAACCAAACAACGTAGTGATTTAACACACTTACTTTGGAATGTTGCAGAAACCATCGCGAATCTTTCAACATTGTTTGAATTAAAAGCGGGTGATTTAATCTTTACAGGTACACCAGAAGGGGTAGGCGCAGTGGTTCGTGGTGACCAGATGCGTGCAGAAGTCGCAGGCTTAACAGGCATCACGGTAAATGTTGCCTAAAGCGCTTTGATTGAAATGCCCTCAAGTCACCTTGGGGGCATTTTTCGCAAGGGATGCATAGCGTCGCGTCACGACGAGAAAGGAGAGATGTCATGTCTCAAAATCAACAGATAGATGTACAAAATTTTATTGATCAAAATCCGCTATCGCGCTCACAAAAGCTGATTATGTGGTTATGCTTTTTGATTGTTGCGATTGACGGCTTTGATACAGCGGCTGTTGGCTTTATTGCCCCAGCATTAAAAGCCGAATGGGCATTAACAGCAACAGATTTGGCCCCTTTATTTGGTGCAGGCTTATTTGGCTTAATGGCAGGTGCTTTAGTCTTTGGTCCACTTGCAGATAAATTTGGTCGAAAACCCATTTTAGTGGGCTCTGTGATTCTATTTGGCTTAGCGAGTTTAATTAGTGCTTTTACTACAGACCTACAATCTTTAGTGATTTGGCGCTTTATTACCGGTTTAGGTCTTGGCGGCGCAATGCCCAATGCCATTACTTTAACGTCAGAATATAGCCCAACTAGACGTCGTTCGAGTTTAGTGACTTTAATGTTCTGTGGTTTTACTATTGGTTCGGCTTTAGGTGGTATTGCATCAGCACAATTACTTCCCCATATTGGTTGGCATGGTATTTTAATGATTGGTGGTATTTTACCATTACTCACAGTGCCTTTTTTAATGTGGTTATTACCTGAGTCACTACGTTTTATGGTGCTTAAAAATCATGCACAACATAAAATCGAACGTGTCATGCAACGTATTGCACCGCATATAAAGCAACTACCTAGTTTATCACCAGGCAGTAACGAAGTTAAAAACGTCGGCATTAAAGAATTGTTTAGCCGTCAATATGCCTTAGGCACGATTTTAATCTGGTGTACTTTCTTCATGAGCTTGCTGATTATTTATATGATCTCAAGCTGGATGCCAACCCTATTAACCAATGAAGGCTTCAACTTAGTCAATGCTTCATGGCTCACCTCAATTTTCCAAATTGGTGGAACGATTGGTGCAATCGTGATTGGGATGTGCATGGACAAAGTTGATCCTGCTAAAGTGCTCAGTTTCGTTTACGTGTTAGGCGGAGCTTTCCTCATTTGCTTAGGCTTAGGTATTGAACAAGGGAATCTATTGCTCTTGATGCTTGCCATGTTTGGTGTAGGTGTGGGTATTAGTGGTTCTCAAGTTGGTGTTAATGCTTTTACTTCAGGTTTTTATCCAACTCATTGCCGTGCAACAGGGGTAAGTTGGGCCAATGCTGTTGGTCGTTCAGGCTCGGTCATTGGTTCGGTGATTGGCGGATGGTTAATGTCACTCAATCTATCAAGCTTTGAAATTATGTCTGTTCTGGCTATTCCAGCTTTCTTTGCTGCTTTTGCGTTATTTATGATTAAACGTCTGAAACAAAAAGAGCAGAGCTTACATCTTAATGTTGTAAAGAGTTAAATTAACTTTTGCAATTAAAAAGCTCGCAATTGCGGGCTTTTTAATTTGAGATATAATTTGTTTATATTTTGGAAAATGTGATATTTGGCACGATTTATTGAAATAAATTGTCATTACAATAAGAGAAAAATATTAAACTTATAATAACAAAAAGCTGAAATTTATTATAAGCATGATCTTTATAAATCAAATATTTAAATTTCTATATATAGTATATTAGAATAAGCTAGGCAAAGAATTTGTAGAATTATTGTAATTAATTCAATAACTAATAATACTTTGATACATTTATAATACAAAACTGTATTATTTAATAAGTAAGTGAATTGTAATTGAATTTAACTAATTGTGTAAAAAAATGTTTTTTACAAAAAACAATAATTAGCTAAGCTTATGATTGTATGTATAAAAAATAATAAAGCATAAAGAGTTTAGTTTTTAATCTTTTAAAGATTGGATTACAGAATATATAGTATTGATGCTAGTTGGCAAAAAAATAAAATGGAACTCAATATAGTATTTATATTGGTCATTTAAAATAAGTCTAAATTATTCAAAATAAAGAGGTTTACCAATTATGGCTCAGCTCTCTGTTGTAGCAAAGGAGAGTCATCAGACCTTACAGTCCGGTGAGTCCTCCCAAATATCCCTGAGTGAAAACTCAGTCGTCTTAGTTAATGTACCGAGAGAACAAGTTGCTTCAATCGTACGACAAGGGAATTCTGCGGTAATTACATTAAAAGATGGTGAAGTTATCGTTATTGATAATTTCTTTTCTTTTCCAGATAACACAATTGTGTTTACAAGCGATTCGGGCGAACTTTATCGTGTCGAATTTAGCAATCAAGATGGCGTACTCGATAGCCTAAGATATTATTTGGTTGAAGAACAAAATATTCAACCACTACTCTATGGTGATGATTTTGTCGGTGCATACATCTGGCCATGGGCGCTAGGTGCCTTGGCAGTCGGTGGTTTAATTGCTGTAGCAGCTGATGATGATAAGAAAGAATCAAATCGTGATTTAGATACAGCTAAAGAATTAGTGAAAGATGCAGAAGACAAACATCAAGCAGCAAAAGATATCATCGCTGATGCGCAAGAAGATGGTCTAATCACACCTGAAGAGCAACAAGCGATTCAAGATGCAGTTGATGCAGCGAAAGATGCAGAAGACGCAGCTCAAGATGCGGTCAATAACCTACCTGAGAGTGAAGACAAGTCTGGTCTACAAGATCGTCTAGATGAACTAGATGACCTTGTGGTACCGCCAGTTAATGACCAAGATGGCAATGGTAAAGATGATGCGATTGATGAAGCTGAAGCACTTGTAAAAGATGCAGAAGACAAACATCAAGCAGCAGAAGACATCATCGCTGATGCGCAAGAAGATGGTCTAATCACACCTGAAGAGCAACAAGCGATTCAAGATGCAGTTGATGCAGCGAAAGATGCAGAAGACGCAGCTCAAGATGCGGTCAATAACCTACCTGAGAGTGAAGACAAGTC
>NZ_JCAKMX010000016.1:0-92307 GCF_059515825.1 Acinetobacter sp. CY17 | reverse complement strand
TATACAACACCCAAACAGTTGGTGTTGTAGTCAAAATCACTACAAACAACTTGATTTAGTTAACGCTAACGAACAAAATAGACGACTCAGATATACCTGTTAATAACTCATTTGACGAAAGTTAGGCATTTGTAAGACCTGATGAGTAAGCATCACAGTTGTGCTGGCGACAATAGCAAGAGTGAACCACCTGATCCCTTCCCGAACTCAGAAGTGAAACCTCTTAGCGCTGATGGTAGTGTGGGGTTACCCATGTGAGAGTAAGTCATCGCCAGCTCATTATTCTAAAAATCCCTCGATCGTTGATCGGGGGATTTTTTTTCGCCTATAAAAAAATTAGCATTTATAAATGTGAAAAAAGCCCGATTGGGCTTTTTTTATAGTGCAGACTTTAATACTTTTTGCTTTTGTTTCACTTGTTTTGCGTATTTTTTGCCCTGACGTTTCATTTTCCAGCTATTTTCATAACCACTTGGGCCTACGTTATAATAGGCCAAAGCTTTTTTTAAACTACCACTTGATTGTTGGTATTTGGCTAAAATTAAACTGCCACAGGCCACATTAATACTGGGTTCATATAAATCGCCTGGGCATGTTTGTTGCCAGTAACGTGGCATCACTTGAGTTAAGCCCACAGCACCTGCAGGAGACGTAACATGGTTACGGTAACTCGACTCTTGTTGAATCAGTGCTGCTAAGGTGAGCGGCGGCAGATCATATTGCTCAGCATTGTGTAAAATTAGCGGTGCAACAACTTGCGCAGTTTGACTCGGAACTTGATAGGCAGTTTGTATCCCTTGTGCAAGTTGCTGTGAACGTTGCTGAAAAGAACCATGTAGACTATTACAGCCAACTAGGGTGAATAAAACACCCGATAAAGTTACAGCTTTTAACGCTAAAAATTTCAATATTTTAACTCATGCTCATAAACGCGTTGTGATGCTAAATTTGATGTGACTTAGCGTCAAGTCAGCTGTTGTTGGCTTTTTGCAATTCAATTTAATTGTCTTCTGGCATGCTTTAAGGCGGTTCTTAAGCCTTCTTCTAAGGTTGGATGATAAAAAGGTTGATTTAAAGCATCTTCAAGCGTGGCTTTTTGATCAATCAGCCAAGCTAACAGATGGGCCAGATGTTCTGCAGATGGCCCAAACAGCTCTGCACCTAAAATTTTACGGTCATTTTTGGCAATATAAATTTCTACGCCACCTTGATTCTTAGCTATTACACGAGCTCGGCCTTGTTTTTGATAGCTGACAAAGCCGGTAACGAAATCAATATTATGTTGCTTCAGCTGCTTATAATTTTGACCCGCACTGGCCATTTGAGGTTCGCTAAATACAATTCCTAATGGGGTTAAGTTTTTAATGTTATGGGTTTTTGGATAATTCAAGCAGTTTTGAACTGCCATTTTGCCTTCATGTGCGGCTTCATGCTGAATAGGGGTGGTGGTATGTGCATCACCTACAATAAAGATAGGGGTGTTGCCCAGTTGCTTAGTGTTTGGATCAACGGGCAATTGTTTAATATCAGCAAATTCTGGCTGAATATTTTCTAGTTTGAGGGTTGTTAATAGACTTTTACGTCCTGTAGCTACTAAAAGATAATCTGCAACAAGTGTCTTAGTTTGATTTTGCTCTTGATAACTGAGCTCGACTTTGCCATTTCGTTTTAATATTTCATTAGGTACAGTTTCAAAGCGAATATCTAATTCTTGGCCTAATGTCTGTTGAGCCAGTTGTTGTAGGGCTGGGCTAGTGAGTGAACCCACTTTACGACTACGCGCAAACATAGTCACTTGTACGCCTAGACGTTGCATGGCTTGTGCCAACTCAATTGCAATAACACCACTGCCAATGACGGCTAAAGATTGTGGTAAATCTTTTAACTCGAAAATGTCATCGGATGTAATTAAGCGATCACCTAATTCCTGCTTCCAGTGTGGTTCGTAGTTTGGGCGTGAACCTACCGCTAAAATAAAGCTTTTACTTTGATAGTGCTGACCGTTGACTTCAACAGTATTGGCATTGATAAAGCGTGCTGTTCCTGAAATCTTATGCTGCTCAGGCCATGTGTTTACATCATCTAAAGTGGCTTGGGTAAAATGATCGCGTAGCTGACGTACATGTGGCATGACCTGTGAGGTATCAATTTTTGACTCTACAGTTAGTCCCAAATGATTGGCATGTTGTATCTCATGCATACGATTGGCTGAGGAAATCAGTACTTTACTTGGCATACATCCTACCCGTGCACAGGTAGTATCCCAAGGTCCAGCGTTGATGATGAGAATATTTTGAGTGTGCCGAACAGCTTGTTTATACGCTGAGATGCCTGCTGTACCTGCACCAATAATAATAATGTCGTACATTGTTGTAAGAGGTCGTTTGTATAATGATATTTTTACTATATAAAAAAACCCTCATGAATGAGGGTTTAATTGCAAATCCTTACATTAATAGCTTAAGCCACTTGGCTGCGTTAAAGTAGTAGTGACTTTAGTGCCATTCTTAATGGATTGCCCTTTAAAAGTAAATTCATCAAAACTATGCTCAAAATTTAACGTCTTTGCAGTTTTACTATTTTTAAAAGTGAAAATATCTAGACCTGAGAGTTTCATACTGCCTGTTAAACTTTGTACATTCGTATTAGGTGTTTCATTCTCAATACGTTGACCATTAATTGCTGTCACATTTTTAAGATCAAGACTATGAATTAAATCTTTATTAACTCGATAAGTTGAGAAAGCTGTTGCATCTCCTGGTACAGAGTTAATAGTAAAGGTCACTGGTTCAACATTAGGTGTATTTGGATTGTCGTTAATCAGGACTTCAAAGCCTGAATTATTTTGTAAAGTATATAATTCGCCATCTGAGGATGTTGGATCTTTATAAATGCTCACAGCACCCTTTGTTTCTTCAGTTTGGTCATCATATGTGAGGGTAATATTGTACTCGCTATTGTCAGTTGACATAGAAACTACACGAAGTTGATCAACCTGTTCTAAGCCCCAAGACTGCTTAAATGGATAAGCAAATACACCGCTTACCCAAATATCGTTATAGCGTTTATCAGCATTCTGATTATCAAAAATAACAATGATTGTTTTACCAGTGAAGCGATCTACTTGCTCATTATCAACTTTTAAGCCAGCAATATCTTGATCAACAACATCAAAGTCCCAATCTGTGTATTTATCTTTATTTATGCTATTTAATACTGATTTAATATGTGCATCATCAATCAATACATGACATTTGGTATTTGAATAGATTCCTTCAGCGACACATTTATCAAAGGTTAAAAATGCATTTGGATTTTGTTCAAAGGCTTTACGCGCGTCAAGTGCAAGTTGTAGTGGGCCTTGTGTGAATGTATCCAAAGCATGGTCGATATAGCCTTTTTGAGCATCGGCATCATTTGGATCATAATTACCAAATAAATACTGACCTTCGCGCTTTAAAACGTCTAATTGTGCTTTTGCTGCGACTAGATCAACTGCAGGGGGCTGAGTTGTGCCACCGCCATTATTACCACTGTTGTTATTGTCATAGTAACCACTGCTACCGCCACCGCCACACGCAACCAATAATGTAGATAATGCGATTGCCAACGTACCCTGAACCAATTTCATAAAAGCCCCAAAATAATTATGTATATGAAATGTAATAATGCTTAAAGATAGCACAGATAAAATATGGCGCATATAGCGCCATATTATCTGCAGATTATACGATTAAAGACTACTGCCAACCATTACACTGGCGGTTGGTCGTAGTTGCATTGAACTACATGCTGCTAGAGAAAGACAGCAGAGTAAAATCAAGCATAATTTATTCATGTAATAAGCCTTGTGCTTTAGCCTGATCGAAAAGTGCTTTCGAGCGTGTACCGCTACGGCACACCATCAGGATAGGTTTAGGAAGCTCATTATAATATTTAGCAAACTCAACCACGTCTGTTTGAGAAACTTTACCGCTCACGACAGGTTGGTAAATCACACTGACTTTGGCCTGTTCAGCAATGCTGCGCAATTGATCCACAGTCACCAGATTACCAGGCTCTTGGTCAGGACGGTTGACGATGACAGATTTAAAACCTTGCTGCATTAACTGTTTAAATTTATCAGTATTCATCTGCCCTGTGACACTGACGTTTGAAGTCAGTGTTTTACTCAGAACTGTATCTTGGTTTTGTGCAAAGCTTGGACTGGTCAAACTTAAACACAGTGCTGTTATGACACTTGCAAAAAAGTGCTTAGTCATCGAGTAAGTCCATCTGTTTAGCAAGTTGATACAAATTATTTGAGCGATTACCTGTGCGGCAGAACATCAATACTGGCTTTGGCAATTCATTAAAATGATTAGCAAAAGCACGCACATCTAGTTCGGTAATTTGACCCGCAACCACAGGCTGATAGACATAATCTAAACCCGCAGCGCGTGCAGCTTCTTCAATTTGGGCGCTGGTGGGTTGCTCAGGGCCGCCTTCTAGATCTGGGCGATTATTGATGATTGATTTAAAACCTTTTTCTACCACTTGGCTGACATGTTCTGCACCAATTTGACCGGCAAAGCCTACTTGATCACTCATCGTTTTACTCCATCATAAGATTCATAGATTTTTAGATATGATAGCATTATGCTGAAATCTGAACCTTAATCTGTTGCAATTTTTACAAGCAATCACAGCAAACTGAAAGCCGTGGGCATGGGGCGTTTATGTATCGTTATCTCGTTGAACCGCTATATGTAAAAAGTGATAAAGACGTGTTGGCAGCGGATTTTTACCATCCCCAGACCAAAGAGCCACCTGCGGTGATTATTATGGCACATGGCTTAGCGGGATTACGCCAATTTAAGTTGGTGCAATATGCCAAACGTTTTGCCGAGGCCGGTTATGCTGTGGTGCTGTTTGATTATCGTTATTGGGGGGGGAGTACCGGCAGACCACGTGAAATGGTGTCCCTCAAACATCAACTACATGATTGGCGAGTGATGATAGAACATGTGGCCGCGCGTAAATCGATTGATGCCAGTCGCATGGTACTTTGGGGCACAGCCTTAAGTGGGGGCTATGCGTTAAATCTTGCTGCAGAATTGCCACAGATTCGTGCTGTGATTGCGCAAGTCCCTTTTGTTGATGGCGCTGAAACAGCCAAGCTCTATCCACTGCAACAATTACCCAAAGCCTTAAAGCTCTCTAGCCAAGATTATATGGGTGCTAAAGTGGGGCTAGAACCTAAACGTTTACCCGTGGTGGATCCAGATAAATTCAGCTTTTTAACAGGCGCAGCGAGTTATGAGGGCTATCTCTCTATTGTGCAGCCTGATTATTATTGGAGCGGTGAGATTCCAGCACGTGCTTTATTGCAGCTCATTCGATATCGTCCCAATAGCTTGGTCAGTCAAATCCGCTGTCCTGTATTATTTATTGCTGCACAATATGACAGTTTAGTGCCAATTGAAGCCAGCCGTGCCTGTGCGACCGATATTGCACCGCATGTGCAGTATCACGAATGGCAAATGCAGCATTTTGATATTTACCACAATGAATATTTAGATAAAGCCATACAAACCCAAATTGCCTTTTTAAACCAATATATTGGAGTTAAACCATGATTATTGTCTGCCCACAATGTAGCGCTAAAAACCGTGTTCCTGAAGATAAATTACAAGCCAACCCAAGCTGTGGACAATGCCAAGGGGCTTTAGTGCCACTTGAGCCAATTGAGCTTAATGAACAAAACTTTAGTCAATTTATTACAGGGAGTGATTTACCGATTTTAATTGACCTGTGGGCAGAATGGTGTGGGCCTTGTAAGATGATGGCACCGCATTTTGCCAATGTAGCCAAGTCTTATCCACATGTGGTGTTTGCTAAAATTGACACTGAAGCCAATCCATGTTTAAGCAGCGCGTTTAATGTACGTAGTATTCCTACGCTGGTATTGATGAATAAAACCACAGAAATTGCTAGAATAAGTGGTGCGCTTCGATCTAGTGAGCTACAACAGTGGCTAGATCAGCATCTCAATGCCAATACCGGGAGCTAATGTGTCAGATCTACTTAAGCCAGAAGGGACTTTATCTCTTCAAACTATTGCAATGCCAGCCGATACCAACTGGAGTGGTGACGTTTTTGGTGGTTGGATTGTGTCGCAAATGGACTTGGCAGGTGCAATTCATGCAGAGCGTTTCTCTAAAGGACGCTGTGCAACCATCTCTATTAATCAAATGACTTTTTTGGTGCCAGTGAAGGTAGGTGATGTGATTACCTGCTATACCAAAATTTTAAAGGTCGGTAATACTTCAATTCAAATGCAGATTGAAGTGTGGGATAGCCATGACAGTTCGCGTCCAGCACGCTGCGTGACTGAAGGCGTATTTACCTTTGTAGCGGTAGATGTCAAAGGCAATAAGCGTCAAATTCCTGAAGATGCAAAGAAAGCTTGGCAAGAGAGCCAAAGCGCTGAATAAAAAAAATCCCGCAGATGGCGGGATTTTTTTTATTTAGTCTTTAAAGTTATTAAACTGTAATGGTAGACCAAATTGTTGTTCTTTTAAAAATGCCATGACTTGCTGCAAGGTGTCACGCTTTTTATCGGTCACACGGATTTTATCACCTTGGATTGAAGATTGCGCTTTGATGCCGCTTTCTTTAATCGCTTTGTTAATTTTTTTGGCAGTGTCAGAATCTAAACCATCTTTAAGTTTAATCACTTGTACAAAGTTTTTACCTGAAGCAGCTGCTTTTTGTGGATCTAGCGCTTGTACGTCGACTTTACGCTTATAGAAATGATTTTCTAACATGGTGTAGACTTGTTCGCACTGGAAATCACTTTCAGTTGAAATTTTGATTTCTTTCGATTTTTCGTTAAGCTCAATCGAAACGTCCTGACCACGGAAGTCGAAGCGCGTTGCAATTTCTTTTTGCGTGTTTTGCACCGCATGATTTACTTCGAATAACTCTAATTCAGATACAATGTCAAAAGAAGGCATAGTTTAGACCTTTACAAATGGAAAGAATATCTGAGATGCTAGGGATGTTTTCTTCATTTGCCAAGTGTTGTTTACATCAAAGGAGTGCACAATGATCCGTAAACAAGAAATTACAACATTTGAGTTCCCAGAAAATGCAGTAATCTGGGATGTTCGTGAACCACACTCATATGCAGAGGGTCACATTCAAGGTGCGATAAATCAGCCAATCGTGAATTTATCAGCAGATAGCCTAGCTCAGGTGGCAGCGGATCAACCGATTTATATTCTATGTGGTGGTGGCAGTAAAGCGCCGCGTGCTGCAGAATTATTAGATGGTTTTGATAGTTCACGCGAATATGTAGTGCTAATGGGTGGCACCCGTGCTGCACGTGATGCTGGCTTTACCTTAGAACAGGGTTAAAAAAAAGCGCCGTGAGGCGCTTTTTTTATGCAGGTTTAAAATAAGGTTTCTTGGCTTTTACTTTTTTTTGAAAACGAGTCACTTGCAGTTTTTGGCGTAAATGTTCAGGCACAGGACAAGCCTGCTGTAAAATCTCAGCCACTAAAATCTCACTACACAGCGGTGCAAATAAGAAGCCTTTTGAGCCAAGTCCGGCCAAGGTATAGACCTCGTGTTCAGGCTGCACTTTGCCAAGCACCGGGAAATAATCCAAACTCTGTGCACGTACAGAAGCGCGACCTTGCCAAGTTTCAATGGGAGCTAAGCTCTTGGCATAATCAGGAAACACGCTTTCTAATAAGGTGAAGTTATGCCGATGGTCTTCAAGCAGCACCTCAGCATCGTCTCGATGTGGATAAAACGATGCACCTAAAATCAATTGCTGTGGATTTAGCTGCATACAATAGCCACCATAACTATAGGCTTGATCTAAGCTTAAAGGCTGCGCTGCATTGTTGAGCCAACTGACCTGACCACGAATGGCTTTTAACATAGGATATTGGTCAAACAATTGGCCGCTTTGTAGGGCACTACATACCACCACATGATCAAATTCACCTAGGCAGGTGGTGTGGCTATACAGCTGTGGCTTTGGGCTATGATGAATATGGCTCACATCAGCAATCTTTAGCACAATATGGGAATGCGCTAGAATTTCATCATGCAACAGTTGCGGACTAAGGGCAGCAGCATGTTTGAGTTTTAAACTTGGTAAGGGAATGAAGACATCAGTAGGCTGAGCTTGTAATATATCAGCTGGGTATTGCTCAGCGAGTGCCAATAAATCTTCAGCATTTTTAAGCGCAATTTGATTCACTTCAAGCGCACGAAAAGCGCCAAACTGCGCATAGTGTTGCATGGCATGTTGCCAAGCAAGGGTCATTAAATGTTGCTCAGCTTGTTCAATCGGGCACAGTTTAGGATTGAGCAAGGCCAAAGGATTGCCAGAGGCACCGCTTAAAGGCGCTGTTTTCTCAAAAATCGTGACTTGATGACCACGGCTAGCAAAGGCCCATGCTGTACTTAAACCCGCGATTCCTGCGCCAACAATGGCAATCTGACGTTGCTTAGGTGTTTTTTTTTCTGTTGATTCTAAATCAGTCGCCCAAATGCCTTTGAGCATTTCGCGTTTATGTCTAAAACCGCGCGGGCGTGAAATGGCAATGCCATGTTGTTTTAAACCGCGTTTTAACACGCCGGCTACACTAAATGAGGAAAAAGTGCTGCCTTGGCCCGACAAGCGAACGATATGATTTAAGACGTGTTCTTCCCACATATCTGGATTACAGGAGGGAGCAAAACCATCTAAAAACCAAGCATTGACCTGATGGGTTTTGGGAATCACTGGAAACACATCATGTGCATCACCGAGCCATAAATCTAAGCTAAAGCGTTCGTTAGGAAAATTTAAACGATGACAACCGGCAATAGGGAGTGGATATTGTGCCAATAATTGTTCAGCTAAAGGTTGCAGTTCCGGCCAAGCATTTAAAGCACGTATTAAATCGGGCTTGCTTAGGGGAAATTTTTCAAATGAAATGACATGTAAGTGACTGCTGTTATCTGGGCGCACCTGCTGCCAAAGCTGCCAAAGTGCCAAGATATTTAAGCCTGTACCAAAACCTGTTTCGCCTACACAAAAATAAGCATGCGGCTCAAGCTCGGCCAAACGTTCAGTTAAGTCATTACCATTTAAAAAGACATGCCGAGTTTCCAAGAGGCCATTGTCTTTAGAAAAATAGACATCGCCAAATTGTTTGGAAACAGGAATTTCAATACCATCGACCATATGCCAATCTAGGTCGGCTGTAACAATTGCATGAGACAAAAGCAAAGATACCTAAAGCGAGAAGAAAACAATTACCACTGACGGCGGCGTTTATTGTAAATGTAACCAGCCAGTAAAAAACCCAGTAAAACACCAACCACCACCGTAACGGCACCATATAAAAACATTTGCGCGCTACGTTCAGTTTGTAACACTTGTAGTTGCACACCGAGGTTATCATTTTTTAATTGCAGCTCTTGGTTTTGGGCCAAAGCAGCTAAGTTGGCTTTTTCAAGTTGCTGTAAACGTGTTTCTTGGTCTTTGACCAAAGATTTAATTGCAGCTTCTTGCTGTAGTTTATTTTTGGCCAGTTGTTCAGCGGTCAGCCCTTTGTTATTGATAGGGCTGTTGGCAGCGCCTGTAGGCGGTGTGTTTGGACGTGTGGCAGGTAAGGTTGCAGGAGCAGGCAAGGCAGTCGTCGCGCCTGAACTCGGCGTTACTGGTGCAGCAGGTGCGCTGGGTGGTGCTTCTACCGCCCATGCATATGAGACCAGACAAGAAATAGCCAAAACACTAGAAACGACGACACGCATGCGACTTTATCCTTTCGGGAATGCTTTGTTGAATGGTTTTACTTCAATATTTGAGTAAACCCCTTCACGTAAAAATGGCTCTTCAGCTAACCAAGCATCAAGTGCTTCGCAGCTATCAAAGTCAACAATAATGGTACTGCCGTAAAAACCCGCTTGTGGATTGCTTGGATCTTTAGGCATAGCACCTGCCACAATTAAACGACCCTCATCATCTAATTGTTGTAAACGGGCTAAATGTTCAGGGCGCGTAGCAAGACGTTTTTCGACTGTACCTTCCTGATCGGTACAGGTCACGACAAATAATGGCATGGTTGTTCTCGAATTCGATTATTGTTCAGAAGATTTAAAGTATTTACGCAATACAATAAACTGAACAATGATAAAGGAAAACATCACGATCATGTCACCAAATGCGGTGAATTCGCCCCAATATTTACCATCTAAAAATAAATAAGCGAAGAAACAGTGTAAAAATGACATCACTGCAAACATGCCTGCCCATGCATAGTTAAGTTTTTTCCAGCCTTGTGCGCTTAATTCAAACACAGGGCCAAATAAACGTTGAATCAATGGACGACGATCTTTCATAAAATAAGGCGAAAGTAAGAACGCACCGGCAAACACCAAATTGAGTAACACCGCTTTTAAACGAATGTAAAAATCGTCACTGAGCATTAAGGTCACGCCACCAAAAATCACCGTCATAAACAACACAATCCATTGTTGTTTATCAAGGCGGTATTTTTGCATCACAAACATCACACCGTAAACCACCAACATCGATAGCATTAGACCTGTGGTTGCGACTAAAATGTTGTTGTTATCGACACCGCCTGCAGAACCAATCAATTGTAATAGTGGATGCTGAGTATCATTAGGTTCGACGGTTTTATATAAATAAAAGAAAATAATGAGTGGCACAAAGTCTAAAAGTGCTTTCATGTTAGAGTATCTAAATCTGAGCAAATGAATGAACATAGTATAAGTGATGGACGGCGTAGATTTACATACACATAGCAATATTTCTGATGGAACTTTGTCGCCATTAGAATTAGTGCAGGCAGCCGCAGCAAAAGGCATTCATACCTTGGCTTTAACCGACCATGACACTATGGATGGCGTTGCTTTGGCTGAACAGGCGGCAAGCTGTTTAAATCAACCCTTAAAAATTATTTCTGGCGTGGAAATTTCTAGTCAATGGTCACGTCCTGCCACCAAAAAAAACTACGGCGTGCATGTGGTGGCCTTAAATATGCAAAACCCCGCGCCTTTATACGAGTTACTCGAACAACAAAAACGCATTCGTGCTGAGCGTGCTCAACAGATCTGTGATTTGCTTAAGCCTTTAATTGGTCAAGATATTTATGCTGATGTTCTGGCCAAGGTAGACAATATTCCTGATCGAGTGACGCGAACGCATATTGCCAAAACTTTAGTCGAAAAGGGCATTGTGAGTCGTGCGCAACAAGCCTTTGATAAATACATTAAAGAAGGCAAAAAAGCCTATGTAAAATTTGACGGTTTAGGCTTAGAAGAAACCATTCAAGTCATTCATGCCGCAGGTGGTTTTGCAGTGTTGGCACATCCAACCCGTTATGATTTATCAGCCACTAATATTCGTTATTTGATTGAGATTTTTGCCAAATTTGGCGGTGACGCCGTGGAGCTTCCACCTGCGATTGAACCTGTGTCGACCCGACAGATGGTCGATCGCATGATTGCAGAGTTTAATCTTAAAGTGTCTGTAGGCAGTGACTTTCATGGCGACAATATGCCTTGGATTCGCTTAGGTCATATTCCACGGGTTAAAGAAGGCCAAATTGGGATTTGGGAGAGTTTTGTTTAACCCCCCCTTTAAGCAAAAGCGGGAAAGAAAAAGCCTGAACCGCAAGCTGCTTTAAAAAAGGGAGAGGTCATTGCCTTTATACGAGGTTAAGCGTAATTTTTTAAAGTAAATTATGATCTTGCGCTTGAATCGGTGGCGGGGTGGGTTTGCCTAAGGTGCCGAGTAATTCAATCTCAATGGTACGCACCATCGCATCAAGCGGTAGGTCGTTACTTTGGGTGCCAAAAGGCTCTTCAATTTCAGTACTTAAGGCATCGAGTCCTAAGAAGGTATATGCCAAAATTCCCACTAAAAGGGGTGTTGCTAAACCAATCGTTGAACCTAAGCTAAACGGTAATAAAAAACAGAAAAAATATACAGTACGGTTGAGCAGTACCGAATAGGCAAAGGGCACAGGGGTGGTGGCAATCCGGTCACAACCGGTTTGTACAATACTCAATTCCATCACGTGTTGATTCATCTGGCTATAAATAATATCCGAAATTTCCCCTTCTTTAAGGGCTTGCATCAGTTCCCATTGAATTAAGCTTAAGGTGTATTGCGGTGCGTTAACCTGCTGATAGAGCTGGGTAATGGCTTGCTGACTCATGCCGCTGGTTTCAACCAAAGCCAGTGGATTGGCGGTTTGATGACGTAGACGATCACGCAGCACATTGGCAAATAAAATCACATGCCGAATCACCCGTTCACGTCGACCTTGCGACAACATGCGACAATCACGGTCAAAATGGCGTGCATTGGCAATTAAAATGCCCCATAGCTTACGCGCTTCCCACCAACGGTCATAGCAAGCACTGTTTTTAAAGCCCAAGAAAATCGACAGTGCTACCCCAATTAAGGTAAAGCCTGCCAAAGGTAATTCAGGTAAATGAAAGAAATCGATATAAGATAAGCCACCGACAATGGCAGAAATCAGCATCACAATGCCTAAAGGTGGTAATACCTTGGGTAAAATTGTGCCGCGCCATGAAAATAACAGCTTAAATGTGGTGGGTTGGTCGCGAACAATCATGTTTTACAATCGTCAGAATTTGTATTGATCTTCAAGATTTCCCGATTTTTTGTCAATAGATTTAAGTCTAAGATTAAGGCGAATTTTTAGGCAAAAGCAATTGATGTTCGGCAAAAGAAAAACTGCTATCGCGTGCGATAATACAATGATCAATCAGCTCGATTTCAACCAAAGCGCAAGCGGCTTGAATATGCTCGGTCAGTTGTAAATCTGCTTTGGAGGGTAGGGCTTTGGCAAAGGGATGATTATGGGCAATGACCAAATGGGTGGCGTGCTGCTGAATGGCAAATCTTAAAATTTGATTAATAGAAATTTCACAAGAATTAAGGCCGCCAAAGAATAGTTTTTTAAAGGCAATATGCCGTAATTCCGCATCTAGACACAGCACTGCAAATACTTCGCGGGTTTCATCTAACAGTTCAAAACGTAAGTAATCGATTAACAGGCTAGAGTTGTTTAAAGATAAGGCTTGTTGCTGCAACTGCTGACCAATATAGCGTTTACCTAACTCTTTTACTGCCATCAACTGGGTGTATTTACTGCTGCCAATGCCATGAAAATCAGCTAATTCACTTAATTCTGCATCTAAAATTTGAGTTAAATTACCAAAATGCTGTAAGAGTTGGCGTGCCAATTCCACCGCCGATAGGCCTTTGCTGCCAGAGCGTAAAAAGATCGCCAGTAGTTCTGCATCGGATAGGCTTGCTGCACCATATAGAATTAAGCGCTCACGTGGCCGTTCTTGTTCGGGCCAATCTTTAATAGAATTTTTCATAAAATTATACTTTTTTTATTTAAGATAATGTGTTGTGACGAGTAGGTCACTTGGGTGTTAGATTATTTAATGCTATTGTCAGCGCCACTGCAACACAAAGGTAGCCTGCGCGTGAGCTTTGATTTAAGTGTAATTCCTAATAAAAATATTCTACTGGCGGTCACAGGCGGCATTGCTGCATATAAGAGCGCCATTTTAGTGCGTCGTTTAAAAGATGCTGGATTTAATGTCCGTGTGGTAATGACCCAAGGTGCTCAAGCCTTTATCACGCCGCTGACTTTTCAAGCCTTATCGGGCAATCCTGTACATACTGAGCTCCTCAATCCTGAAGCAGAAGCGGGTATGGGGCATATTGAATTGGCACGTTGGGCCGACTTACTCTTAGTAGCCCCTGCGAGCTGCGATAGCTTAGCCAAATTTGCTTGTGGTTTAGCTGATGATTTACTCTCGACTTTATATTTAGCCACCAAAGCACCGGTCTGGGTGGCGCCTGCCATGAATCAACAAATGTGGGCAGCCAAAGCTACACAGCGTAATCTCAATACCTTAATTGAAGATGGCGTGCATGTGATTATGCCAGATGCGGGGTTACAAGCCTGTGGTGATGTTGGTCTTGGGCGTATGCCAGAGCCAGAAGATTTAGCGCGCCAAGTGACCACGTATTTCCATCAGCAGCAGCGTGAAATTGCCGAGAAGTTTGGTTTACTGGCGGGTAAGCATGTGGTGATTACTGCAGGTCCAACTCGCGAAGCGATTGATCCAGTGCGTTATATTTCAAATCATAGTACAGGAAAAATGGGCTTTGCCTTGGCTGCTGCCTGTTATGCCGCTGGTGCCAAAGTGACTGTAATTGCAGGGCCGGTGAGTTTAGATACCCCAAATGGTGTAGCACGGATTAACGTCGCTTCAGCACAAAAAATGCTTGAGGTAAGTTTAGATTTGTTAGAGCAAGGCTGTGATATTTTCATTGCGACAGCAGCAGTTGCAGATTACCGTGTGGCAGAAGTGGCTGAACATAAAATTAAAAAATCAGGCGATGAACTGCAAATTGCCTTGATTAAAAACCCAGATATCGTGGCCACGATTGCGCAGCAAGAAAAACGTCCATTTATGGTCGGTTTTGCTGCCGAAACGCGTAACGTGGAAGAATATGCAGCAGGCAAGTTGGTGGCGAAAAAACTGGATATGATTGCCTGTAATGATGTATCGCGTAGCGATATTGGTTTTGCATCGGATGAAAATGCCATGACGGTGTTTTTTGCAGACAGCTACCACATGCCAAAACGTGATTTAGACAAAGCCTCTAAACAGCAGATTGCCCAGCAATTGGTTGAAGCGATGCATGATGCCATTCATCATCTAGATCAGAAAAAAGCGCCGTTTGCTGATTAACAGCAGCGAAAAAAAAGCCCGCAAGTGCGGGCTTTTTTAAGCTTAAATTTAAGCTTGACCTTCAGCAGCAGCTTGTGCGCGCTGTAAGTTGGCTTCAAACTCTGCATCAAAGTTAATTGGTGTTAACAATAATTGTGGGAAGCTGCCTTTAGTTACCATATCGTTTACCGCTTCACGTAGGAAAGGGAACAAGATATTTGGGCAGTAAGCACCAAGTAAGTACGGCAGACGATCTTCTTCTACACCATCAATTAAGAAAATACCAGATTGAGTCACATCTACGATAAATGCAGTTTCACCTTGGTTATTGGCTTGAACAACAACTTTTAAAGACACTTCAAAATGTGTTGGGTCAATTTTCTCTGCAGAAGAAGACAGATTAACATTGAGCTCTGGTTCCCATGCTTTGGTAAATACCGCAGCACTCGGTACTTCAAAAGAAATATCTTTAGTATATAAACGCTCTAAAGCAAGTTGCGGTTGTTGTTGTTCGCTCATGATTAAATCCTTAAATTTGAGTAAAAATTAAGCCAGTAATTGGTCAAGTTTGCCTTCACGCTCTAAGGCATATAATTGGTCAAAACCACCAATAAACTGATCATTAATAAAAATTTGTGGCACAGTACGATGATTGGTACGTTGCATTAATTCAACACGTACTTCTGGTGCTTCATTAGATAAGTTAATTTCTTTATATGCCACGCCCTTACGCTCAAGGAGCTGTTTTGCGCGAACGCAGTATGGGCATACAGTTGTTGAGTAAATCGTGACTTCAGCCATGTTGTTCTCCTTCGCGTTATTTTGCTTTGACTAATGGTAAACCTTGCGCTTTCCAATTATTGATGCCGCCATCTAAACGATATGCATCATGGTGAGCGACTTGTTGTAAAGCTGTACCCGCCACTTGGCCTAGGTTACAGATAAACACCAATGGGCGTTCTGCAGCTTTTAATTCTTCGATGTGACTTGTGATTTTGCTGTAAGGAATATTACGGCTACCACTGATGTGACCTTCACGGAAGTCTTTGGCATCGCGCAAATCAATTAACATTGCATTTTGCGCTTTCACTAAAATCCCTAAGGATTGCGGTGAAATTTTACGGCCGCCACGTTTGCCTTCAATCACGAAGAACAACACCAACAGTACAGCAAGTGCACCAAACAAGAAGGGGTGATTCCCCATAAACTCGAACCAACGTTCCACAAGTCACCTAAATTACAATTGTAAATTGCCCAAAGTATAGCTGATTAGATATGGTGATCAAAATCAGCGCTTCAAGCAAAAAGTTTATCTTGCCACTAATTTTTTTGATTAGCTTCTGTGATTTCGTCAATTAAACGTAAATAACTGTCTAAACGACGTGTCAAAATCTCACCGTCTTGTACCGCTAAACGTAAAGCGCATTGCTTTTCGTGTTTATGAGTACAGTTACGGAATTGACAATAGCCCAAGCGACTTTCAATTTCAGGAAAGCCTTGTTGTACTTTGTCGGCATCTAAATGCCATAAACCAAATTCACGAATCCCAGGTGAGTCAATTAAAGCTGCACCTTCACCAAAACCAATTAAACGTGTAGAAGTGGTGGTGTGCTGACCCAAGGCTGAGTTTTCGGAAATGATATTGGTCTTTTGTGCGGCATCGGGCACGATGGTATTAATCAGCGAGCTTTTACCTACACCCGATTGACCCACAAAGGCTACAGTTTCACCCGCTAAGCGTTTGGAGAGCTCAGTTAAATCGCCATCAGAACGGCATTGCAGCACTTCATAACCTAAGTCTTGATATTCTTTGAGTAAATCTAGAATTGGGTCATTGTCTTTAAGTAAGTCATCTTTGTTCATGACCAACAGCGCTGGAATATTGGCATCGGCACAGGCCACCAAATAGCGGTCGATTAAACCCGGTGCAGGTTCAGGCAAGGGTGCAAACACAATCACAATTAAGCTGATATTGGCTGCAACTGGTTTGACTTTGTGGTAACGATCAGGACGGGTGAGTAATGAGCTACGCGGCTGAATCGCAGTAATAATACCCAAACCCGTATTCGGATCAGCTTGCCATTTGACGCGGTCGCCTGTCACCAAAAGCTCTAAATTGGTACGGGTATGACAACGCCATACACTGCCCAGTTCAATGGCTTTCCAAAATGGTTCAGGTTCACCGTCCAGCACCACAGGTTTTTCAGGATGGATGTCGGGCACCGACAAGGCTTGTACTTCAAGCTGACGGCCATAATGTTGCACCACCAAGCCTTCCAAATCGTTTGATGTATCGATCTCTTCTTGGCGTGTTTTCTGTTGTTTCTGAATTCGGCGTTGTTGCTGTTCAGTTAAACGACGTTTACGAATTAAAGCCATTCACATCCTAAAAAAACCTAAAACTAAGGAGGGCAAAATAGCATGAAGCAGGGGGCAAGTTACAGCACTCGGGCAATAAATTTGCTACTATAATTGTTTTTTAACCGAATAAGATTGCACATTTATGAGCAGCACGCCTGACACTCGCCTGATTTGGATCGACCTTGAAATGACAGGTCTAGATACAGATAACGACCAAATTATTGAAATTGCAACAATTGTAACCGACGATAATTTAAATATTTTGGCAGAAGGTCCTGTGCTTGCCATTCATCAATCGCCAATTACGCTCAATGCGATGGATGAATGGAACACCCGTCAACATGGTCAATCAGGTTTAATTGAACGTGTACGTCGTAGTAAACTCACCGCGCGCGATGCCGAATTACAAACACTAGAATTTTTGAAAAAATGGGTCAGTCCAAAATCATCGCCAATGTGTGGTAACTCGATTTGTCAGGATCGTCGTTTCATGCATCGTTTAATGCCAGAATTGGAACAATTCTTCCATTACCGTAATTTAGATGTTTCATCTGTTAAAGAATTAGCGAAACGCTGGCGTCCAGAAATTATGCAAGGCTTAAAGAAAAATGCCTCGCATTTGGCTATGGATGATATTCGTGATTCGATTGCAGAACTCAAATACTACCGTGAATACTTCTTCATTATGAATAAGTAATCTCAAAAGGAGGCACAGCCTCCTTTTTTTATTTACAAAAATTAAATGCCTGATGCTGAGCTTCTGCATAAAAATTGCTTAATATGAGTCATAAGCAATAACTTGATATGAGGGGGAATCTATGCAAAGTAATAACCCAATTTTAAGCCGTGTCGAAGTGGCAGGGGATTATACCCAGCCGATGACCGTACAAGGCGCGGTACAAAAATCTGTGCTATTAACCGTGATTGCCGCCGTGGTGGGTCTTGGTTTATTTTTCTATACATTTGTCACTGCTCAAGCTTCGATTGCCTATGCTGGAGCAATGGTTGGCGCGATTGGTGGTTTTATTTTGGCATTAATTGCCACATTTAAACCCAATACAGCACGGATGTTGGCTATTCCTTATGCTTTATTTGAAGGGGCTTTTCTAGGTGGAATCTCGGTAATTTTTCAACAAAAATTTCCGGGTGTACCGCTGCAAGCGCTTTTGGCAACCTTTGTCACCACTTTAGTCATGTTTGGTTTGTATCATATGCAAATTATTCGGGCCACGGAAAAGTTTAAAGCGGTGGTGATGTCGGCAAGTCTTGCCATTGCCATGGTGTTTGTGGTGCAGATCATCATGAGCCTTGTCTTTGCTTCGAGCATTCCGCATGTGTTTGAAAGCAATTGGTTAGGCATTGGTTTTGCGGCTTTTGTTGCTGTGATTGCCTCATTAAATCTCATCTTAGATTTTGATTTAATTGAAAGTGGGGCTGCCAATTATGCGCCTAAAGCTATGGAATGGGTGTGTGCGATTGCTTTACTGGCCACTTTAGTCTGGATGTATTACTCATTTTTACGCTTACTTGGTCTAATTCAAGGTGATGATTAAGTTTAAAATCGCTGTAAAAAATCGCGCTGAATCAAACGCGATTTTTTTATGTGTTTTTTTAGGCAGATAAATGAAAAAAGATGCATTATGCAATTTCAGAAATGCTAGAGAATTGGCATTATGCTGTTAAATTATTTTAAGAGAGAGTCACATGGCACAAGGACTATTGGCAGGTAAGCGTTTCTTAATTGCCGGGATCGCGAGTAAATTATCTATTGCATTTGGTATTGCAGAAGCTTTACATCGTGAAGGCGCAGAACTTGCTTTTACTTATCCAAACGATAAATTAAAAAAACGTGTGGATGATTTTGCCGCGCAGTTTGGTTCAAACTTGGTGTTCCCATGCGACGTTGCCAATGATGCAGACATCGATAACGCCTTCTTAGAACTGGCAAAACATTGGGATGGTCTAGATGGTGTGGTGCATTCGATTGGTTTTGCCCCAGCGCATACCTTAGACGGTGACTTCACAGATGTAACTGACCGTGAAGGCTTTAAAATTGCACATGACATCAGTGCGTATAGCTTTATCGCAATGGCGCGTGCAGCAAAACCATTATTACTTGCGCGCCAAGGTTGCCTATTAACCTTAACTTATCAAGGTTCTGAGCGCGTATTGCCAAACTATAACGTGATGGGCTTAGCCAAAGCATCACTTGAAGCTGGTGTACGTTATTTAGCATCGAGCTTGGGTGCTGAAGGTATTCGCGTGAATGCAATCTCTGCAGGCCCAATCCGTACCTTAGCAGCGTCTGGTATTAAATCATTCCGTAAAATGTTAGATGCCAATGAAAAAACTGCGCCTTTACGCCGTAATGTGACCATTGAAGATGTTGGTAATGCAGCATTATTCTTATGCTCACCGTGGGCCAATGGCATTACGGGTGAAATTCTGTACGTTGATGCAGGCTTTAATACTGTAGGCATGAGCCCTGAATTAATGTTAGGTGACTAAATCTCACCTCAATAAAAAAGCACCTTTTTAGGTGCTTTTTTATTATTGAAGCTTAAAATAAGACTTTAAAAACGACACCTTGGGGAAGTTATGTGGTTTTTAGTATTGCTATTATTGGCCATCATCGGCTGTGTCGTATGGTTGTATCAGCGTAAATCGCCAGTTGAGCGCGATCAACAGCAGGTTAGCGAAGCGCTGTGGGTCGATCAAGTCGATGCGGAATTGGCGTTGGCACAGTCGTTGCTACACGGTCAACAGCCCAATTATGAGCGTGCTTATACCATGCTGCAAAGTTTAACTCAGCAACATGAACTCCCCGAAGCCTATGTCCATATGGCGTTTATGCAGCAGCAAGGCTTAGGTCGGCCTGTAGATTTAAGTGCAGCAAAAAGTTTATTAGAAACAGCACATCAGCGTGGCAGTGATGAAGCCAGTTTTTATTTAGGTGAGATTTATCAAGCAGAAGACAATTTCAGCAAAGCTTTGTATTGGTATCAATATGGTGTCGCACGTGGCAATACAAATGCACAATATGCCTTGGCCGAGCTGTATTTACATGGCCAAGGGATTGAGCAAGATTTAGATAAAGCCAAAACGATTTTAATGCACGCGGCAAACAAAGGCCATGCTCAAGCGCAGTACCGTTTAGCTGAGGCACTCTGGCATGGGCAGGGTTTTGAGCAAGATCAGCTGCTGGCGAAACAATATTTATATCAAGCCGCCGAGCAGCAGCATCCTCAAGCTTTGGCCTTACGCCAACAGATTGAGCAGCCACACGGCTTAGCACATGATGACAGTGTCAGTTTGCCCTATATAAAACAACAAGCTTTTACTGGGAATATAACTGCGCGCTATCAATATTGTTTAGCCGTATTAAAAGGGTTGATTGATGCGGATCAAGTGGCTGCGGTACTGACTTTATTGCAGCAAGAGAGTCAACGACACGCTTATGCTTTAAGTTTATTAGGTAGCGCTTATTATCATGCTTGGGGTGTAGAGGCCAATACGCGGCAAGCCTTTCAATATTGGAGTCGTGCGGCAGCCAAACATGACCCTATTGCGCTGTGTAGTTTAGCCATGTTACAGCAGCAGGGTATTTTATTAGAGCAAGCCAATCCAAACCAAGCCTTTTTGTTGTACCAACAAGCAGCATCGACCGGTTCACAGACGGCACAATTTTTATTGGCACAGTGTTATGTATATGGGCTAGGCACAACAACCGACGCTACGCATGCTTTAAGCTTACTACAGCAAGCGGCTGGCAAATTTAATATGGATGTGAGCAATACAGCCGATATGTTGTATTGCTTTGGGCTGTTTTATGCCCAACGTTTAAATGTATTTGAAGATCAAGATAAAGCGCATGCTTATTTAGGTTTAGCTGCTGAAGCGGGTGCTTGGCAAGCTGCTTTAGATTTGGGTTATAGCTATTTAAAGGGGACACATGGTTGTGTACAAGATGATCATCAGGCACGTGACTATTTTGCTCAAGCCATGCAGCAAGGTAGTCTAGCGGCACAAACGCAATTGGCAGTTTTAATGTTAGAGGGACGTGGGGGGAAACAAGATCAAGCGCAAGCGCTGCTGTATTTACAACACGCTGCTGCCCAACAGGACGCCTTAGCCATGACGCATTTGGCCCTTTGTTACGAACAAGGTTTAGTGCTAAGCGTAGACATGCCACAAGCGCTTGCATTGTATCAACAGGCGATGGATCTGGGCGAAGCACAAGCCTTTTATCATATGGGACGTTTACATGCCCAAGGTCATGGGGTGGTACACAATTTAGAGCAAGCGATCCATTATTTAAATCAAGCTAAAAATTTAGGCTATGCCAAAGCAGCGCAGTTAAGCGCGTCGTTACAACAAGAATATTAAGCTAAAAAACCGCAGCCTCGGCTGCGGTTTTGGCTTCAAGGTAAGCGTTGTAGCGGCGAGCCGCCGAGCGCTTGCATTAAGGTCACATAAGCGTTGTATTGGCTTTGCTTGGTTTGTACCAAGGACAAGCGTGCGTTACGCGTTGTGGCTTGGGCATCTAACAAATTTTTTAAGGCAATGGCACCGTTTTTATAACGTACTTGGGTTAAACGTTCAGTTTTTTCAGCAAGTTCTAGATTTTTTTGCTGTAATGCCACTTGCTGATTCAGCGCACTGCGATTTGAAAGTGCATTTTCGACATCGGCAAAAGCTTGATACAAGGTTTGACGATATTGAGTAATGGCTTTTTCATAGTCTAAATCGCTAATCGCCAAGTCTTTTTTCATATCATTATATTGCAAAAATGGCAGGCTTAAACTGGCGCCTAAAGCGAGGCTAGGATTTTGCAATAACTGATTTAGAGATGTACTAGATGAACCTAAGCTGCCCGTTAAGCTAATCGATGGATAGTAGCTGGCTTTAGTGGCATCTTTATTGGCCAGTGCTTTACGCAAACGCAATTCAGCAGCTTGTAAGTCCGGACGACGTGACAACAGCTCAGCCGGTAAGCCGGGTTGAATTGCGGGTAAACTCACATGAGCTAAGCGCTTGGGCTCAACTAATTCTAGCTGCTGCACAGGGCGATTGAGTAACACGGCCAGCGCAGTGCGTGTTTCTAACAACTGCTGCTGAATTTGACTTAATGTCGCCTGTTGACTTTGGAGTGCTTGTTCGGCTTGGGTGACATCTAGACCGGACACTGCTCCAGCACGATACTGGCTACGCACTAAATTATACGTTTGTTCGGTGCTGCTTAAATTCAGCTTGGCAATGCTGAGACGCTCATTTAAATAGCCCAATTGCCAATATAAATTGGCAGTGGTGGCAATTAAGCTTTGCGCCGTGGCTTGCAAGTCTTGTTCGCTGGCTAAGGCTTCCCAACGCGCGACTTCGGTTTGACTGGCCAGACGTCCAAATAAATCCAGTTCATAACTGACCCCAGCGTTTAAGGACACACCACGCGAGGAGTCTTGACCAGAATTGAGGTCAATATTATGTCCAGTGGACGCGCTGGAGTTAACACGCAGCCCTTGACGATCTTGTGCAAGACCTGCTTGAAGGCGTGCTTGTTGTAAGTTAATGCCTGCCACCACCAAATCATTGTTATTGGCTAAGACATCATCGACTAGGCGATTTAGGCCTGCATCATTAAATAAGGTCCACCAACGATCTAAATGCGTCGCTTGATGGATTTTCTGTTGATCGATGGCAAAACGCTGTGGAATATCAACCGCAGGGGCTTGATAAGGCGTTTTTACCACGGCAGCGCAACCGCCGAGAGTGCTAGCCAATAACAGGGCAGTGGCCAAACGCGTTAAATGGATCGACATATTGTTATTCTCTTGACAAAGCATCAACAGGGTTAAGACGTGCGGCATTGCGCGCTGGAATAAAGCCAAACACAATACCAATTAAGCTCGAGCAGACAAATGCCGCTACAATAGAGGTGGTGGAGTAAGCCATTTGGAAGGTGCCACCAGCAAAATGGGTAATTAACTGGCCAATACCTAAAGATAACAGCACACCTAAAATCCCGCCTAAAATACACACTAACACGGCTTCAATTAAAAACTGCTGCAAGATATCACTTTGGCGGGCACCCACGGCCATGCGTACACCAATTTCTTGGGTACGTTCTGTAACAGACACCAACATAATATTCATGACACCAATGCCCCCCACCACCAGTGAAATCACCGCAATGGCTGAAATGAGTAGAGTCATAGTTTGCGTGGTTTGTTGAATGGTTTCACGAATGCTGTCTGCGTTTTGGGTAAACACGTCTTGGGCACCGTGGCGCTGGGTCAACAAGCTTAAAATGGCATTTTCAGCTGCGGCACTTGGGTATTCATCTTTGACCCGCACAATAATTTGTCGTACGTTACTTTGCCCTAACATACGACTCATCACGGTCGAATAAGGCAAATAGACATTTAAGCTATCTGATGAACCCATCATGCCGGCTTGTGCATCCACCACGCCAATAATCCGGCTGGGTACGCTGCCCAGTAGAATCACCTGTCCAACTGGATTGCTACCATCAGCAAAGAAGGTTTTTTGGGTATTGGTATCAATCACCACATCTTGGGCTTGTTGATGAATGCTGGCACGGTCAAAAGGCTGTCCAGATTGAAAGGTCATGCCTTTGACATAAAAGAAATCTTCACTGACGCCATTAACGGTGGTCGATGCTTCAATTTCCTTAAAGCGTCCTGTGACACTGCTATTGACCGAAGGGCTAACTCCATCCACATAGGGCTGTTCGGCTAAGGCATCGGCATCGGCAGGAATTAAGGTTTTGGCTTGCGAGGAGCGTGAGTTATCACCAAAGCCACGCCCTTGGAATACGGTAATGGTATTGGTGCCTAAGCTACTAATGTTTTTCAAGATTTGCTGTTGCGAGCCATTACCGAGAGCCACCACAGACACCACTGAGGCAATCCCGATGATAATACCGAGCATGGTTAAAAAGGTGCGCATCCGATGCGCATTCATGGCCAGCACCGCCATACGGAAGGCTTCACCTAAACGGTCAAAGGCAGCACGAAACTTAGAGGTTTTCTTCTGCGCGGTTTCAGCTAAAGCCTGTTTTTCAAAACCGTCATCAATTTCAGGCACATTGGCTTGGTCAGAGATAATATGACCATCTGAAATTTCAATAATTCGGGTGGCATTTTTGGCGACGTTTAAGTCATGAGTGACTAAAATAATGGTATGACCTTTGGCATTGAGTTCACGTAAAATACGCATCACTTCAATGCCGCTATTCTTATCGAGTGCTCCTGTCGGTTCATCGGCAAGAATTACGTCACCGCCATTCATTAAAGCACGCGCAATAGACACCCGTTGCTGCTGACCGCCAGATAACTGACTCGGGCGGTTTTGGGTTTTTTCACCTAATCCTAAATCGGTTAACAGTTTGACCGCACGTTCGTGCCGCTCAGATGGATCGGCCCCAGCATAAATCGCGGGTACTTCAACGTTACCGGCTGCGGTTAAATCACCAAGCAAATGATAACGCTGGAAAATAAAGCCAAAATATTCGCGGCGTAGCTGTGCCAATTCATCGGCTTCTAACTCACGGGTTTCACGGCCTTTGACTTGATAGCTGCCTGAGGTGGGTTTATCCAAGCAGCCTAAAATATTCATTAAGGTTGATTTGCCCGAACCTGATTGGCCAACAATAGCGACCAATTCACCTGGGTAAATCTCTAAATTGACACCTTTTAAAATCTGGACTGTGCTTTCACCGGCAGGGAATTCACGTACCAGATTTTTGACCGCCAAAAGCGGTTGTTGAGTCTGGCTCATGTTACATTCTCATGGGTGGGCCGCCCGCACCGGCACGGCTGTTGTTACGTTTTGCGCCATCATTTGAGGTGTCTGCACCATCGGCAATCACCACCTGTTCACCTTCGCTTAAGCCACGTAAGACTTGGGCATTGGCACGGTTATTTAAGCCAATTAATACCTGTTTCATCACAGCACTTTCTTTGGCATCTGTTTCACCAAATAAGCTAAAGCCACGACTATCTTTGGCCTCTGCGCCATTGACTTGCGGTACTACACGTACCATGCCTAATGATGCCTGACCTTGATCGATTAAAGCTTTTTCAGCAGCGCTGAGCTCTAAACGTACAGGACGTGAACCTTGCGTATTGTCATTGCTTGGACGTTCTGGACGTGGCCCAGCTGCAGCATCAGTGCGGCTACGCTGAGGACGATTTGAGGCTTGAACAGCAGCAGCAGGAATAGTGAGGGCATTACGTGCTTCACGTAACACGATATACACCTGTGCCGTCATATCAATACGTAATTTGCCATCTTCATTAGGTACATCAAACAACGCGTTATAGTACACCGCAGTACTCGAAGATGAGCTGCTGTTGTTGGTTTCGGTATTAATTGAACTTGGGGCAGGTTCAACTTGACGTAAAGTGGCGTAATGTTTTTTCTCACTGTCCCCTAAGGTGGTGAAATACACCGTTTGACCAGGTTGAACTTTCATGACATCGGCCTCTGAGATTTGCGCCTTAATGGTCATGGTGTCCAGTTGCGCTAATTTGACAATGGTCGGTGCACTTTGGTTGGCGTTTACGGTTTGACCTTCTTCAGTCACAATCGCCACCACTGTACCGTCCATCGGTGCTCGAATTTTGGTATAACCTAAATCTTCTTGGGCTGTGGCTAAGGTGAGTTTAGATTGTTCAATTTGTGCATTGATTGCGTCAATATCTGCCTGAGCTGTTTTATAGCTAGCTAGGGCACTTTCAAGTTCAGCACGTGAAGTGGCATCTTCTGCAAACATGGCTTGTTGACGCTGATATTCAGCTGCAACTTTGGCTAAATTGGCTTGACGTACGGCCAGTTGGGCTTGTTGATTTTTAATGCTGGCTTTGGCCGTTTCTAGATCATTTTCTTGACGCACGGAGTCAATTTCCGCAATCAGTTGACCTTGTTGCACTTGATCGCCTAATTGCACATGCATTTTTTTGACCTGACCTGAGACCTGCGCACCAACGCTGACCATTTTGGTGGCTTCAAGTACACCGGTTGCTAAAACTGAATCTTCAATGTCGCCTTTTGTCACAGCAGCGGTAATGTATTGCGGCGTCTGTGGCGGTGGCTTTAAAAAGTACCATGCAGTGACTGCAAGTGCAGCAGCACAGACTAAAGCCAACAAAAGTTTAGTGGGTTTTATTTTAACCATGAGCAATCGTATTTTTTTTCCAAAAATTGCTCAAATTATAAGTGTGAAATGAGGATAAAGCGTGGATATTTTTAACAAATTGAAAATGATTCTTATTTTAGCTGTGAAATAAGCGTTGACCACAGACCAGCGCAATGGCTTGCTGAATTAAATGTTCAGGGTTTTCATGTCCTAAACCTTTAATTGCTGCATCAATGCGCAATAACAGCTCAGGCCAAGTTAAAAAATCCTGTGGATTTAAACGGCGCAATGCGTGCTGATAGAGCGCTACTTTGGTTTTCCAAATCCCCAATTGCAAAGGATTCTGAGGTTGTTCAAACAATTGCATGAGTAAACGCATTTCTTTGCTGACACTCCACAAGATTAAGCTCATTGGCTCACCTGAGGCGACCAAATACTGAAAAATCTTCATGGCTTGTGCCAAATTACCTTGTAGCATGGCATCACTTAAATCATAAGTACTATAGCGGGATTGATCTTGTAGGCAAGCTTGTAGCTCAGCAATACCAATCACCTCAATTTCAGCAAAGGTATCACCCACACGCATTAAGCTGTTTTTCGCTGCCAGCAAATTGTGTTCGTGATGTTGCTCTATCCACTGCCATGCATCAGCACTGAGTTTTAAACCAAGCTTATCTGCTTCAACAGCTAAAACCTGTTGTCGATCTTTGGGATAGTTAGCACTTAATGCCACTACAGTGCCATTGGCATCAATCGCTTGAAAAAACTTGGTTTTGAGGCTGGCGCTATCTTGTTTTGGCATCACAATGACTAAAATATTTTCGTTACTATCGCCTTGTAATAAATAGCTTTCGAGTTGCTTTAATGCACTGGCATCTGGCTTGATGTTGCCATGCACTTCAATTGCCAATTGTGTAGCAAACAGCGACAGGCTATTTAAAGCGCTAAAAACAGTTTTCCAGTCACTTACATTGCCCAAATCATAACGCTGTCGCTCAATGCCTTGCGCTTGCCAGTGTTTACGAAAGGCATCCAGCAGATTTTGCTCGAGTAAGGGTTCTTGACCGTGGAGTACCCAAGCCCCGCGCGCTGAGTCGATACGTTTTAAGGCTTGGAGATAGTCAAGTTTCATAACAGATTATGGTGCCACTTGTGTCGTCGGTAAACGGTTTGAAGAAATCTGACGCACGATTTGCTGCGCAATATCATCCACCATCACTTGGTTTAAATAGTGATTCTCTTGGTCGTCGGTATTGACTGTTGCCAAGTCGTATTGGTAAGTACGCGTGGCAATCACGGTACGCGGCTCAGTAATTGGGTTGCCTTGGGCATCTTCAATACGGAAAGTTACGTTTAAACGCAATAATACTTCAATTAATTTGCCGTTTAACTCTAAACGACGCGGGGTATAGTCCAATACACGCAGTACATAAGCATCTGATGAGTTACTTAGCTGTACGCCTGCTGCACCTAAGTAAATTGCTAGTTTTTCTTGGAGTAGATCACTATCGGGATTATTGGGCAAGACCACATTCATTTTTTGGTAAGCCACAGGCGCCACACTCGGGTTGGTGCCTTTTAAATGAAAGCCACAGCCGACCATGCCTGCACTGAGACCACAAGTTAAAACAATTGCTGCTAAACGTTTGCCCAAATGCATGCGTTATCCTCTGTTATCGAGTTTAAAATTCTGTAGCGATTGTAAAGTCAAAGCCCGTTGACTGGCAACGGGCTTTGTTTGGGAATTGTTTTTTTAATCCCTCCCGACCTCCCTTTGGAAAAGGGAGGAGGCTTCATTTTCTATTTGAAGTGGGAAGTCCCCTTTTGTAAAGGGGGATTAAATTAAACCACCAAATTCACTAACTTATTTGGTACCACAATTTCTTTCTTGGTTGGGCCAGTTAAGAATTGTTGCACTTCAGGCAATGCTTTTGCTTGCGCAAGAATGTCATCCTTAGATGCATCGACAGACACTTCAAGTTTGCCGCGAAGCTTACCATTCACTTGAACCACGATGGTTTGCGTATTACGTGCTAACGCAGATTCATCAACACTTGGGAATTGAGCAGAAGTTAACTCGATACCAAACTGTGCCAATAACGTTTGGCTTAAGTGTGGTGCAAATGGCGCAAGTAAAGTTAAAAGCGTGATGATTGATTCACGTGCAACCGCCACGTCATTGTCATCTTTCGCTTCAAACTTGTTGTTTGCGTTTAAGAGTTCCATCATCGCTGCAATCGCAGTGTTAAATGCATGACGACGTTCGATGTCATCACCCACTTTTTGGATGGTTTCATGGGTTTTACGACGCAAATCTTGCGCAGCAGTAGACAGCGCAGCTTTGTCGATGCTTGCAGCTTGATTACCTTGTTCAAGGAAACCAGTTGCCAAACGCCATACACGTTTTAAGAAGCGGTTTGCACCCTCAACACCTGCGTCTGACCATTCAAGTGATTGATCAGGTGGCGCTGCGAACATCATGAATACACGAGCAGTATCTGCGCCGTATTGGTCAATAATTGATTGCGGGTCGATACCGTTGTTTTTCGATTTCGACATTTTTTCTTGACCGCCAACGATCACGTCTTGACCATCTTCTTTATATTTTGCAGAAGTGATACGACCTTTTTCGTCTTTTTCTAACTCGATGTCCGCAGGGTTAAACCATGTTTTCTTACCTGATTCTGCTTCACGGTAGTAAGTATCTGCAAGCACCATACCTTGAGTTAAAAGGTTAGTGAATGGTTCATTACCTTGAACTACACCTTCATCACGCATCAATTTGTGGAAGAAGCGTGCATAAAGTAAGTGCAGAATTGCATGTTCAACACCACCGATGTATTGATTCACAGGCAACCACGTTTGACCTGCTTCAGGTTTTACCATACCGCCAGTAAAGTCAGGAGATGCATAACGCGCATAGTACCAAGAAGATTCAACGAATGTGTCTAGCGTATCTGTTTCACGACGCGCATCGCCACCACAGCTTGGGCAAGATGTTTCGTAGAATTCAGGCATTTTGTTCAGTGGATTACCTGAACCATCTGGCACCACATCAGTTGGAAGCACAACAGGCAGTTGATCTTCTGGCACTGGCACTTGACCACATGATGGGCAGTTAATCATTGGAATTGGACAACCCCAATAACGCTGACGAGATACACCCCAGTCACGTAAACGGAATTGAACTTTTACATTCGCAAGCGATTTCGGCTCAAGTTTTGCAAGGAATGCATCAAATGCCGCTTCAAAATCTAAACCGTCAAATTCGCCTGAATTGACCAATTTGCCTTCTTTAGAACCGTACCATTCTTGCCACTGAGTCGCATCAAAGTCTGCATCATCAGCGCCTTTGGCATCAATCACTTGCTTAATCGTTAAGCCATATTTGTTGGCAAATTCGAAGTCACGTTCATCGTGTGATGGAACAGCCATCACCGCACCTGAACCGTAAGACATCAATACGTAGTTTGCGATCCAAACCGGAACTTCTTCACCTGTTACAGGGTGTTTTACAGAAAGACCTGTTGCCATGCCTTTCTTCTCAGCAGTGGCAAGATCCGCTTCTGCAACTGAACCCATACGGCATTCTTCAATAAATGCAGCCAATTCAGGGTTGTTCTCAGCCGCTTTAAGCGCCATTGGATGTTCTGCTGCAACTGCAACATAAGTCACACCCATCAATGTATCGGCACGTGTGGTAAATACAGTTAGGCCGTCTGCGTAAACTTCAGGATTTGCTGAAGGGAAGGTGATTTCCATACCCTGTGAGCGACCAATCCAGTTACGTTGCATGGTTAAGACTTGTTGTGGCCAACCGTCTTTGAGTGTGTCTAAATCGTCAAGTAATTCTTGCGCATAGTCTGTGATGCGGAAGTAATACATTGGAATATCACGTTTTTCGACCAATGCACCTGAACGCCAACCGCGACCATTTTCAACTTGTTCGTTGGCAAGTACAGTTTGATCGACTGGATCCCAGTTTACGGTTGAAAGTTTACGGTAGATTAAGCCTTTTTTATAAAGCTGAACAAATAACCATTGTTCCCAGCGGTAGTATTCAGGGGTACAGGTTGCAAATTCACGATCCCAATCCACTGCAAGACCTAATTTTTTCAACTGATTACGCATGTAATCAATGTTTTCAAAAGTCCATTTTGCAGGCGCTACTTGATGTGCAATCGCGGCATTTTCTGCAGGTAAACCGAAAGCATCCCAACCCATTGGTTGTAGCACTGTTTCACCTTTTAAACGGTGGAAACGGCTGATCACGTCACCAATCGTATAGTTACGTACATGACCCATATGGAGTTTGCCACTTGGGTAAGGGAACATCGAGAGGATATAACGACGTGGACCTTCTACTGTGTCGGCAACTTTAAAGGCTTTGTGCGATTCCCAGTCCTGTTGGACTTGAGGTTCAATCGCACTGGCTTGGTATTCTGAGTCAATGTGAGTAGTCATATACGTAATACAAGAGAACGGTTAAAAATTTAAGCCACAGCATAGCGCAAAACGTACCTAAAAGTGAATTTTCGCTATAGCAAAAATTGGCTTAACGTCGATTCAGACCTTGTTGTAGCGCAGCATTGGCTTCTTGCTGCTGTGCATCCATCGTGGCTTGAGATTGAGCCGGCTGGTTATTTTGCCCATTTACGCTTGGCAAAGCGGTTTTAACTTGGGTGTTTTGACGTGTGCCATAGGTATCGACCTTGCTCAGTTTTTTTGCATTTTTAGGCGGTGGCGTGGTGGTGTAATGAGTAGAGCCTTTTTGATCTACCCACTTATAAAATTCTTGAGCTGAGGTGAGTTGTGCCGCGCAAGCAAGCGCGCCAAATAGAGCTGTCATGCAGGCTGTTTTGGTCAAATGTAGCATGTTTATGTTCTCAATTATTAAAAAGACAATAGCAAGAGGATAGGTAATGTTGTAGCGTATTTTGCGCGTTTTTATGGCAATTTTACAATGCCAATTGTGCTTAAAAACACAGCAAAAGTCGCTGCACTATTTTGACTATTTTTATTTTATTAATGCACAAAAAAGTTGCACGGCTTAAAGATCAAATCATTTAATCATTACATTTATTTATATCATTTATATAAATAAATCATGAAAATGTTAATTTTCAAGCAAATTTAGGGCTTTAGCTTAAAATGTGAAAAATAGTGGATAAGCTTATTTTTTAGGCGGCTGATGAATAATCAATAAAAAGCCAATTTTTCACCTTGACTTTGTGGTGTGAAACTACAAAAATGCTGTCTTTAGTTTTATATGTCTTTATTCGATCACCCTTCGAATGAGTACATCTTAGCAATGGACTTCTTCTCTAGCCGAGAAGATGAACAAAGCCAACAAAATATGTTTATCCCAACATGTTTTAGACCTCTTATTGCTCAAACAGCAACCGGGTCAGATTTTTTTCTTATTGCTATCAAAACTATGAAATATGTGTGCTATAACAGTGCAGACAATGAATGAATGAAAGCGTATACAACGACAAAAATTGTATATGTTACAAATATTAGGGTGAATCACGTTGGAACTTTTATCTGGTGGTGAAATGCTTGTTCGCGCATTAGCGGACGAAGGCGTTGAACATGTTTTTGGATATCCAGGCGGCGCAGTACTTCATATCTATGATGCGCTTTTTCAACAAGAAAAAATCAATCATTACCTTGTGCGTCATGAACAAGCTGCAGGTCATATGGCCGATGCTTACTCGCGTGCCACAGGTAAAACTGGTGTTGTGCTCGTAACATCAGGTCCCGGTGCGACCAATACCGTAACGCCAATTGCAACGGCTTATATGGACTCAATCCCAATGGTGATTTTGTCAGGTCAGGTTGCAAGCCATCTTATTGGTGAGGATGCGTTCCAAGAAACCGATATGGTCGGTATTTCTCGCCCAATCGTAAAACACAGTTTCCAAGTGCGTCATGCCAGCGAAATTCCGTCAGTGATTAAAAAAGCATTTTATATCGCGTCATCAGGCCGTCCCGGTCCTGTTGTAGTCGATATTCCAAAAGATGCGACCAATCCTGCAGAAAAATTCGCCTATGAATACCCTGAAAAAGTGAAGATGCGTTCGTATCAACCACCACACCGTGGTCACACAGGTCAAATTCGTAAAGCCATTGACGAACTTTTACATGCTAAACGTCCTGTAATTTATACAGGCGGTGGTGTGGTGCAAGGCAATGCCTCAGCGCAGTTGACTGAACTTGCACATCTGTTAGGTTTCCCTGTAACCAATACCTTGATGGGCTTAGGCGCGTTCCCAGGCAACGACCCACAGTTTATTGGTATGTTGGGTATGCACGGTACTTATGAAGCCAACATGACCATGCATAATGCAGACGTGATTTTGTGTATTGGCGCGCGTTTTGATGACCGTGTGACCAATAACCCTGCAAAATTCTGTCCAAATGCCAAAGTCATTCATATTGATATTGACCCAGCAACCATTTCTAAAACCATTATGGCGCACATTCCAATTGTGGGCGCGGTTGAACCGGTACTCAACGAGATGTTGGCGCAATTGAAACAATTAAATGTTTCTAAGCCAAATCCTGAAGAGATCGCGGCATGGTGGGCACAAATTAATGAATGGCGCAAAGTACACGGCTTGAAATACGAAGCAGGTACCAATGGCGTGATGAAGCCACAACAAGTGGTTCAAGCATTAGACAAGATTACCAACAGTCAGGCAATTATTACCTCTGACGTAGGTCAGCACCAAATGTTTGGCGCGTTGTACTACCGTTATACCCGTCCACGTCAATGGATTAACTCAGGTGGCTTAGGCACCATGGGTGTAGGTCTACCGTATGCAATGGCGGCAAAACTTGCTTTCCCAGAGCAACAAGTGGTGTGTATTACAGGTGAAGCATCCATTCAGATGTGTATCCAAGAATTATCGACCTGTAAGCAATACGGCTTAAACGTAAAAATCTTGTGCTTAAACAACCGTGCTTTAGGTATGGTGAAACAGTGGCAAGATATGAACTACGAAGGTCGCCACTCGAGCTCTTATGTAGAGTCTTTACCTGACTTTGCAAAATTGATGGAAGCTTACGGTCACGTGGGTATTCAAATTGACCATGCCGATGAGCTTGAATCTAAGCTTGCTGAAGCGATGGCGATTAACGACAAATGCGTATTTATTAACGTGATGGTTGACCGTACTGAGCACGTTTATCCGATGCTGGTTGCAGGTCAATCAATGCAAGATATGTGGTTAAGTAAAGGGGAGCGTACATAATGCGTCATATTATCTCTGTACTCGTTGAAAACGAAGCAGGTGCGCTTTCTCGTTTAGTGGGTTTATTTTCTCAACGTGGTTACAACATTGAGACTTTAAATGTTGCACCAACCGAAGACCCAACTTTATCGCGTTTGACTTTAACCACTTATGGTGATGAGCACAAAATCGAGCAAATTACCAAGCAACTGAATAAACTGGTTGAAGTGGTGAAGGTGGTTGATTTATCAGAAGGCGCGCACATTGAGCGTGAGCTGATGTTAATTAAAGTCAAAGCCTTAGGTTCTGCACGTGCTGAAATTAAGCGTACCGCAGACATCTTCCGTGGTCAGATCGTGGATGTGACTCCAACGACTTATACCATTCAAATCGCAGGTACAACCGACAAGATTGACGGTTTTATTGATGCCTTAGCTGAGAACACAATTTTAGAAGTTGTACGTTCTGGCGTGTCAGGCATTGCGCGTGGCGAAAAAGTTTTAACAATCTAATTTAATTAAATAATTTTTTGACAACCTCAGTATAAACCTATACAACTAGGTAAGGCTTAACCCACACAAAAATAGGTTAAGCCATGAGGGAAACAAAGCATTCAAGCGGAGACAGCAATGCAAATTTTTTACGATAAAGACTGCGACTTATCTATCATCCAATCTAAGAAAGTAGCAATTATTGGTTACGGTTCACAAGGTCACGCGCACGCGCTTAACCTTAAAGATTCAGGTGTAGATGTAACAGTTGGTTTACGTGCTAACTCTGCTTCTTGGAAAAAAGCTGAAAACGCTGGTCTTAAAGTTGCTGAAGTTGCTGCTGCTGTTGCTCAAGCTGACGTAGTGATGATCTTGACTCCAGATGAGTTCCAAGCTCAACTTTACCGTGATGAGATTGAACCAAACATCAAGCAAGGCGCGACTTTAGCATTTGCTCATGGTTTCTCTGTTCTTTACAACCAAGTTGTTCCACGTAAAGACTTAGACGTAATCATGGTTGCTCCAAAAGCACCAGGTCACACAGTACGTTCTGAATACCAACGTGGTTCAGGTGTTCCTGACTTAATCGCGATTCACCAAGATGCTTCTGGTAACGCGCGTAACGTAGCCTTATCTTATGCTTCTGGCGTAGGTGGCGGCCGTACAGGTATTATCGAAACTTCATTCCGTGAAGAAACTGAAACTGACCTTTTTGGTGAGCAAGCAGTTCTTTGTGGTGGTGCTGTTGAACTTGTTAAAATGGGCTTCGAAACTTTAGTTGAAGCTGGTTATGCACCAGAGATGGCTTACTTCGAATGTCTACACGAACTTAAATTGATCGTTGACTTAATGTTCGAAGGCGGTATCGCGGACATGAACTACTCTGTATCTAACAACGCTGAATATGGCGAATATGTAACTGGTACTGAAGTAATCAATGAACAATCTCGTGAAGCTATGCGTAATGCGCTTAAACGTATTCAATCTGGCGAATACGCGAAGATGTTCATCCAAGAAGGTGCTTTAAACTATCCTTCTATGACTGCTCGTCGTCGTCAAAATGCTGCTCACGGTATCGAAGTAACTGGTAACAAACTTCGTGCAATGATGCCTTGGATTCAAGCAAACAAAATCGTTGATAAAGAGAAAAACTAATTTCTCGAATTAATTGATTTGAATGCAAAAACCCACTCAATTTGAGTGGGTTTTTTAATGGCTAATATTACGGCCTTAAAAATAGAAAAGCATGCTTTTCTATTTTTGCGTACCTTGGATTCAAGCAAACAAAATCGTAGACAAAGAAAAGAACTAATTCTTTGATTTAGCAGATTTTAAATGCTAAAAAGACCCTCGTGAAAACGAGGGTTTTTTTTATTGGATAAGAAAAATGATTTTATATAAATATGTAAGTTTTGAAGCAGCTTTAACTATTTTAAAAACTAGGTCTTTGGGGTTTTCTCATTTAGAGGATTTTAATGATCCTTTTGAATGTACTGGTTTAGGCTTATATGATTTAGATGTGCCTTTAAATGTGGCTACTGGTGCCTTTCGTAATAAATTTTCTAGAAAATATGCAATCTTAAGCTTAACGAGAACTGCTTTAAATCCTTTAATGTGGTCACATTATGGCGACAGTTATAAAGGTGTTGTGATTGGTATTGATGTTCAAAAAGCAGGTTTTGATGATAGAAAAAAATTCATAATTCCATCCATAAAAGGGGAGATTCGATATTTAAAAACTGCACCTAATAAAGTAAATAAAGTGTCTGCTGAACAATTGATGTCAGTAGGAGACTCTAATGTTTCAAATTGGGAAAACGAGGAAAGCTTATTAAAGCATGC
Organism: Acinetobacter sp. CY17; assembly: GCF_059515825.1. Classification (NCBI taxonomy): domain Bacteria; kingdom Pseudomonadati; phylum Pseudomonadota; class Gammaproteobacteria; order Moraxellales; family Moraxellaceae; genus Acinetobacter; species Acinetobacter sp. CY17. The sequence continues at coordinate 56,413 of NZ_JCAKMX010000016.1, read as the reverse complement.
TCTCCTATATAAAATGCAAGAATGGGCATATGAAGAAGAAGTACGCATTGTAAAAAATATTAGTGCTGCTCAATTTTCATATCACTATTCAACCAAAACTGAGGCTATGATTGATAATCAACTTTGGAAAAGAGTTCAGTTACCCACTCGTCCTATTTATACGTTGGAAATCCCTCAAGAAGCTTTTGTGGAAGTATATGTGGGTAAAAACACTTATATTGATCAACGAAGAAAATATGAATCCTTAGGCGAGCAGATTAAAGATCACATCGTACCAAAAGTTGAAGAGCTAAAGAAAATTTGCGCAGAGAATCATATAAAGTTTTATAACGTTGATCTAGATATTGAGAAGTGGAGATTAAAAAGTAAATTGACTAATGTTGTTACTTAAAAGTTAAGTAATACATTAAAAAGATTAATTTTTACTTCATATTATTACACTATTCATATGCTAAATTAACTTCCTCCCAATCTAACTATTTTGAGGTTAAATCATGAAAAAACATTTGCTTATACAGTCACTTGTACTTGCTTTACCTGTTTTAGGTTTAACTTCAATGGCAACTGCCAATAGCAACTTGCCACAAATCAATAACGTCTATGTACCTGTCCATCGTGTCTTAGAATCAGCGGAACAACGCTACTTATTACAAGTCACTACAGGCGTTTGGAATCCACAAGCTACCCTGTTTGATCGTATTAATAACACCACTGTGTATTTTAATGGCACACAAAAAGGCAATAATCTGAGCTTATACTCGGTAAATCAGTTGCTTGCAGGTACAGAAACCCATACCCATAAAATCAATGCAGATGTAAATATTAGTAGCGGCAATCTAAATAGCCAAATCATCACTAGCAGCGCTGATAAAAACGTTAACTTTCAACCTTTAATTAAACTGCAAAATCGCCCAAGTTTTAGCTTTAAATTCTATGGTGGTGCAACTATTCAACAGGTGAGTGTTACAGATCGCACTAGCCAACGTGTAGTACAAAACTTAACAGGTTTTAACGCCAGCCCTGAACGTATGGATTATATGGATCTTAACTTTGATGGTTATTATGATCTTGTGTTTGTAAATGCGCGTGAAGCAGATCGTTATATTTATTGGATGTATAACCCAAAAACTGCCCAGTTCCAACGCGCACCGCAATTAGAAAAATTGGCAGGGCAGCCTAAAATTGATGGCTTAACACGACAAGTGAGTTTTGGTGAGCAAACTTTTAAAGTCGAACAGGGTTTATTGCGACCACTATAAACGGCTAAGGACATTAAACTGTCACACAACGCAGCTATGCTGAACTAAAAATAAAAACACAGCGAGCTGCGTGATGGACAATATCAATATTGGCGGCCTCCTTAAACAACAAGATTTTCCGGATAGTTTTAAATTTTATTTAAAAAATCAACATGTTAATTTCACGGATGAAATCACTGTTTTAGAAGCCTTAGTGCGACCGCGCCTTAAAATCGCGATTGTCACAGAAACATGGCCACCCGAAATTAACGGTGTGGCGCATTCCTTATTGCATTTAAGCCAAGGTCTACAAAAAAATGGCCATAAAATCTTACTGATTCGACCAGAGCAACGTGGTCGTTGTCCAAGCTTTACTCCAAATCAAGAATGTTTAGTTAAGGCACAACAAGTTCCACGTTATCCAAGCCTACAGTTTGGTTGGCCGCAAATGCTCAAAGTCAACCAAGCCTTAGATGAGTTTATGCCCGATGTGGTGCATATTGTCACCGAAGGGCCATTAGGTTTTGCAGTACTGCATGCCGCTAAGGCCAAAGGTCTACCAGTCTCTAGCGGCTTTCATTCACCTTTTCAAGATTTTAGTCGATTCTTTGATTTAGCTTTTTTAGTCAAACCCATTCAAAGCTATTTACGTTGGTTTCATAATCATACCGCACTTACTTGTGTGCCAAGTCGTGACACAGAACGTGCCTTGCGTGAGTTTGGGGTGACCTGTCCCTTAACTGTGGTGGGGCGTGGTGTAGATATAGAGCTATTTAGTCCCGAACGCCGTTCTGAAGTATTAAGACAGCAGTGGGGTGTAACTGCTCATGATCGCGTTATGCTTTATGTAGGACGTTTATCGCCTGAAAAAGAAATTCCTTTCATTATTGAAACCTATCAGCAGATGCGGGCTGCAGGGCAAGCACTTAAATTGGTGATTGTAGGTGATGGACCACAACGTAATGCGTTATTGGCGCTGAATGAAAACCGTAACATTATTTTTACAGGCAGTTTAAGCGGTATAGAACTTGCAACGGTTTATGCAAGTTGTGATGTCTTTGTGTTTGCAAGCCAAGTTGAAACCTTTGGCAATGTGGTACTTGAGGCCATGGCCAGTGGTTTAGCTGTCATTGCTTATGACTATGCTGCAGCACATTTATATGTCAAACATAAGCATATGGGATGGTTAGCCCCAAGAGGTGATCAAAACGGCTTTGCACAGTATATGCAACAGCTTCCACATCAAAAAACGTTACAAAAAATGGGGCAGCAAGCACGCCAAATGGCCAGCCAAATTGGTTGGGATTATCCAGTGGCGCAGCTTGAGAATGCTCTTTATCGTGTGGCTCGGGAGAGCGTGATGCACACCTAGCCATCCTTGATTGCAAGGAGACGCAGATGAATTTAAAAATAAAACGCGCAAAAATAAGAATATTGGCACTCGATTTAAAAGGCTGTGTCTATTTAAATCATTTTTCACATTCACAGCGTATTTGTTATACCTTTCGCGCTATTAGTCGTATGGGCGATGGGCCATTTTGGTATGCCATGCTCGGTCTGGCTTGGTGGGTGCGCGGTTGGGACTTTAAAGCCAGTGTGCTGTATGTGTTATTGGGTACCTTGGTTGGCACAGCCATCTATAAAATTTTAAAAACCAAAACCATCCGTCCACGGCCTTATCAAGTGCATCAGGTGATTCATTTGGGTGAACGGCCGCTGGATCATTTTAGTTTCCCATCAGGGCATACCTTGCATGCGGTACTGGCAACGGTGGTACTCGGTTATATCGAACCGTTATTATTGGTGTTGATGTTGCCATTTACGCTTTTGGTGGCACTGTCGCGTATGATTTTAGGTTTGCACTATCCGAGTGATGTGATGGTTGGGGCATTAATTGGTGCTGCTGTGGGCAGTTTAATTATCCTCTGTGCGCCCTATTTTGATGTGCTGTTATAACAGCTAAAATTTGCTAAAGTAGTCAGACATATTGATTTAGGAATAGTTATGGGCTTACGTTGGACGGACACCATTGATATTGCCATCGAATTGTACGAGGCGCACCCAGATGTAGATCCACAGTGGATTCGTTTTACTGATTTACATGCATGGGTATGCGCGCTACCTGACTTTGAAGACAACCCTGAGAAGTCAACTGAAGGTTTATTAGAAGCCATTCAAATGGCATGGATTGATGAAGCAAGCTAATTGCCACGAAAAAAAGCAATTTTTTTACACATCAAAAGCAGAAAAAAGCCCATTATTCGGTATAATGCGGCAAAATTTCATGTCAATTTGACTTAAGGAGCCTATCATGGCGATTGAACGTACATTATCTATCGTAAAACCAGATGCAGTTGCTAAAAACGTTGTAGGCGAAATCTTTGCTCGTTTCGAGAAAGCTGGTCTTCAAATCGTTGCAACTAAAATGAAACACTTGACTCAAGCTGAAGCTGAAGGCTTCTACGCTGAGCACAAAGAACGTGGTTTCTTTGCTGACTTAGTTGCTTTCATGACTTCTGGTCCAGTTGTTGTATCTGTTCTTGAAGGCGAAAACGCTGTTCTTGCTCACCGCGAAATCCTTGGCGCAACGAATCCTAAAGAAGCTGCTCCTGGTACAATCCGCGCTGACTTCGCTGTAAGCATCGACGAAAACGCTGCTCACGGTTCTGACTCTGTAGCATCTGCTGATCGTGAAGTAAACTACTTCTTCGCTCAAACTGAGATTGCTCCACGTACTCGTTAATACGCAGTATTCAAACCAGATAAGTGTTATTATACTTATCTGGTTTTTTTATTCCTGAAATTTAATTTGTTCACTTATTGAACATCTCCTTCTCTATTGAAAGCATGGTCTAGGTAATTACACATGAGTACTGAAGTGGTCGCTTCATCTGCACATTCTGATGAAAAGCAACAATCTACGTCTGTTCAGACGCATACACCGGTGGCAAAAGTGAACTTACTTGGCATGTCACGTCCGCAAATGGAAAAATTCTTTGAGGACATGGGAGAGAAGAAGTTTCGTGCCGGTCAGGTCATGAAATGGATTCATCAATTTTTTGTGACTGATTTTGCCGAGATGACCAATATTTCTGGCAAATTACGTGAAAAACTAGAAAAAATCGCTGAAATTAAAGCGCCAGAAGTGGTGCATAAAAACTATTCGAAAGACGGCACGCGTAAGTGGGTGTTCCGTGTTGGGGATGGTGCAGGTTCATTGGTTGAAACTGTCCTGATTCCTGCTGAAGACAAAACTGGTTTACGTAAAACCTTATGTATTTCATCACAGGTTGGCTGTGCACTGGATTGTTCATTCTGCTCAACGGGTAAACAAGGTTTCCAACGTGACTTATCGCAAGCGGAAATCATTGGTCAGTTATGGATGGCCAACTACTCGTATATGGAAGATGTACCAGTGGCAGAGCGTGAGCGTTCTGTGACTAACGTGGTGATGATGGGTATGGGCGAACCCCTCCTTAACTACGACGCGGTACTGCACTCCATGCGTATTATGTTAGATGACTTTGCTTATGGCATGTCTAAACGCCGTGTCACCCTGTCAACTTCAGGTGTGGTGCCTAAAATTGATCAATTGGCGCAGGATATTGATGTGGCTTTAGCTATTTCATTACACGCCACCAATAATGAGCTGCGTGATGAGTTGGTGCCAATCAACAAGAAATATCCACTTGAGCAATTGATTGCTGCATGTCAGCGTTATATCGCCAAAGATGGCAACGAAAGTTCACGTAAACACGTCACTATTGAATATGTGATGCTGGATGGCGTGAATGACAAACCTGAACATGCGCAGCAAATGATTAAATTGCTAAAAGACTTACCAAGCAAAATCAATTTAATTCCGTTTAACCCATTCCCACACGCGCCATATGGTCGTTCAAGCCGTAACCGCATTATTTCTTTCCAAAAAACTTTGTCTGATGCTGGTTTTGTGTGTACGATTCGTCAGACTCGTGGTGATGATATTGATGCGGCATGTGGTCAATTGGTGGGACAAGTGGCTGACCGTACTCGCCGTGCGGAACAGTGGAAAAAGAAAGTTGCAGCGCAAAACGAAATTATGCGTTCGCAAGGATAACTGAATAAGGAGGAAGACTTTGGTGCAACAGGCAATAGTAAAACAGCTTGCTGTAGGGTTCTTTGTTGCGACGGCACTGTTAGTCAGTGGCTGTCAAACCACTTCCTCTTCCACCCCTTATAAAAAAGATCCGACCAAATCGTTGCAGGTCCGCACCCAATTGGCGGCTGAACATTTACGCAATGGTGATTTAGATGCCGCCAAACGCTCGCTTGATCAGGCCTTAGAGCATGACTGGCGTGACAGTAATGCCAATATGATGATGGGTATTTTACTGCAGCAAGAGGGCAGTAAAATCAATTTAGATAAGGCGGAAAGTTATTTTAAGCGTGCGATTAGTAGTGATCCAAATAACTCACAAGCACGCAATAATTATGGCACCTACTTATATCGTCTAGAACGTTATAATGATGCAATTGAACAGCTGACAATTGCAGGCGCTGCGCTCGGTTATGAGCAGCGCTACCTAGCACTGGAAAATTTAGGTCGAGTTTACTTAAAGCAAGGCGATGTGTTGAATGCTGAAAAAACATTCAAACAGGCCTTATCAGTAAATCGCGATTCAACAATTTCAATGTTAGAGTTAGCTGAAATTTTTTATTTACGCGAACAATATGCGGGCGCTACTCAGTTGTATGAACAATTTGTGCATCGAGTGGGTTCACATAATCAAAGTTCACGTGCGCTTTGGCTAGGAATACGTATTGCACGTGCCAATCAAGATCAGCTCGGGCAAAATGCCTTGGTCAATCAATTGCGTGCCTTATTCCCCAATAGTCAAGAATACCAACGTTATCTGCAATTACAGTACAGTACTGAGGCCGTATGGAAATAAATCCTAATTCATCGCAATCGACTGGTTCAAGCACAGCTCCAAACGCATTAGGAAATGTACAACGTCCAGGTGAGTACTTACGTCAAGTTCGTATGAATCAAAAACGTGATTTAGCTGATGTGGCTAAAGCGTTAAATATTCCTGAAAAAACTTTAACTGCACTTGAGCAGGATGATTATAAAGCGCTACCAGAAGCCACCTTTATTAAGGGCTACTACCGTAGCTATGCTAAATTTTTGCAGGTAGATGCCAGCAATATTATTCAGCGTTTTGACGAAATTTATGCCAATGACACGGGGCTTTTGCCGAATCATGCCCTAAACAATTCACCCATTAAAATTATGGGTAAATTGCCAGGTTCTAATCGTGACCGCAATAAAAAATGGTTAAAACGCGCGGCCATCACTATGGCGGTATTGTTGCTACTTTGGGCAGCAATTGCGGCACTTAAGAGCCGTTCGGATGAAGAAGCGCCTGTACCTGCTGAAGAGGCTGTGGAAGTGTTGTCAATGGATGGTTCAACTGTGGCCACCACAGGCGATCAGTTGGCTTTAAGTTTTAATCGTCCAACTTCAGTGCATATCGTAGATGCCACTGGCAAAGTGTTGCTAACAGGCCGTCAAGCGAGCAGCACTACAGTCAGCGGTGAAGCACCATTCCAAATTCGCCTTGATGATGCCACTGCGGTGTCATTAAACTTAAACAATGAAAATATTTCATTGAGCCCATACACTGTGAATGGCAAAGCCGAATTCCGTTTGTCACGCTAATGGCCTAAGAGTATTCTTATGATCGTAAATCCAATTCAACGCCGTCCAACACGCAAAATTCGTGTGGGTTCGGTGTATGTCGGTGGTGATGCGCCGATTAGTATTCAAAGTATGACCAATACAGAAACCTGTGATGTGGCAGCAACGGTAGCGCAAATTCAGCGCTGCGTGGATGCAGGTGCGGATATCATGCGCGTGTCTGTGCCGACTATGGAAGCAGCCGCCGCTTTTGGTGAAATCCGCAAGCAAGTCTCTGTACCGCTTGTGGCTGACATTCATTTTGACTACAAAATTGCTTTAGCAGTGGCTGACCTAGGCGCGGACTGTTTACGTATTAACCCAGGTAATATCGGCTCTGAAGCCAAAATTCGTGAAGTGGTAGCTGCGGCACGTCATAACGATATTTCAATGCGTATTGGTGTGAATGCGGGTTCACTCGAAAAAGACATTCAAAAAAAATACGGCGAACCCACAGGCCAAGCCTTGCTTGAATCTGCCATGCGCCATATTGATATTTTAGATCGTTTAGATTTCCAAGAATTTAAAATTTCGGTCAAAGCGTCCAATGTATTTTTAACCATGGACGCGTATCGTTTGTTATCACAACAAATTGATAATCCACTGCATTTAGGTGTAACCGAAGCGGGTATTTACCGTACTGGTTCAGTCAAATCTGCCATTGCTTTGGGCGGTTTGCTTATGGAAGGCATTGGTGACACCATGCGTATTTCTTTGGCGGCTGAACCTGAAGAAGAAGTGAAGATTGGTTTTGATATTTTAAAATCACTCGGTCTACGCTCAAACGGCATTAACTTTATTGCTTGTCCAAGCTGTTCACGTCAAGAATTTAACGTGATTAAAGTCATGCAACAGCTTGAAGAGCGCTTAGAGGATATCCGTACGCCAATGGATGTCTCTGTCATTGGCTGTAAAGTCAATGGTCCAGGCGAAGCCAAAGAAGCAGATATTGGTGTTGTGGGTGCTGCACCACGTTCATTGGTGTATAAAAATGGTGAAAAGAGCCATTTAATTGATACCAACACCTTAGTTGATGAAATCGAAAGCATGGTTCGTCAACGTGTTACTGAGCTTGAAGAAGCTAAATCTAAAGAAATTATTCGTACAAGTTTTCCTGAGTAGATCATGAGTTCAATCGTCGCAATTAAAGGTTTTAATGACTGTCTTCCAACGCAAACTCCAGCGTGGCGACGTCTAGAACAGCATCTATCTGGCTTGATGGATGCTTACGGCTACCAACAAATCCGTTTGCCGATCGTTGAACAAACCAATTTGTTTAAACGTTCCATTGGTGACGCAACCGATATCGTTGAAAAGGAAATGTATACCTTTTTAGATAAAGGTAATCCACCTGAGTCTTTGACCTTACGTCCTGAAGGCACTGCCGGCTGCGTACGTGCTATGCTTGAGCATAACTTACTGCGTGGTGCGACACCGCGTGTGTGGTATATCGGTCCAATGTTCCGTTATGAAAAGCCGCAAAAAGGCCGTTACCGTCAGTTCCATCAATTTGGTGTGGAAACCTTTGGTGTGGCAACGCCAGATATGGATGCTGAACTGATTTTAATGACGGCACGTCTGTGGAAGCGTATGGGCGTATCGGATAAAGTTCAATTAGAACTGAATACTTTAGGTGAGTCTGATGAACGTGCGAACTATCGTGCAGCATTGGTGGATTTCTTAGAAGCACACAAAACAGATTTAGATGAAGATTCTCAGCGCCGCTTGACCACCAATCCACTGCGTATTTTAGATTCTAAAGATGCCAAAACCCAAAGCATTTTAGAAAATGCACCAAAATTGCATGATTTTATGGGCGAAGAAACACTCGCACATTTCAATCAATTGCAGCAGTATTTAACAGATGCTGGGGTGAGCTTTGTCATTAACCAAAAATTGGTTCGAGGTTTAGACTACTACAACAAAAGTGTATTTGAATGGACCACCACACATTTAGGTTCACAAGGTACAGTCTGTGCCGGTGGTCGTTATGACGGCTTAGTCGGTCAGCTTAAAGGTAAAGCAGATCAATCTGTGCCTGCGGTAGGTTTTGCGATGGGTATGGAGCGTTTATTGCTTCTACTAGAGCAAGTTGGCGAAGCTGAGCCAGTACGTGATTGTGAAGTATTCTTGGTTTCAGAGCCTAGTGCACAAGGTAAAGCTTTAGTATTGGCTGAGCAGCTACGTGATCAATTAGAAGCTGCAGGCAGTGCTATTCGTCTTAAAGTGGGTTCGCAAGGTTCAATGAAATCACAGATGAAAAAAGCCGATCAATCAGGGGCGATCTATGCCTTGATTTGTGGTGAACGTGAATGGGAAAGCGGTCAAGTGTTGCTGAAAAAATTAGCCACTGCTGAGCAAAGTGACGTTGCTTTTACTCAGATCGTACCATTTATGCTTGAACAACTGTCTTCACAATAATATATAAGGAAAAGGGTAATCACATGAGCGCACTAAGTGATGATGAACAACTCAATAGCTTAAAAAATAATACCAAGAAATACGGTTCAGCCGTGGTTTCTGGGGTGTTGGTTGCGCTGATTGCCTATTTCGGTTGGACCTATTGGCAGAATAACCAACTGGCACAAGCACAGTTGGAAACTGCCAAAGTCCAGCAGTTAATGGATCAAGCGGCAACCATTGATGCAACTGATAGCACTGCATGGAATAACTTGACCAAAACTGCAGATGAAATTGTAAAAAAATATCCGGATTCGGCTCAGGCCATTCAAACTCAGTTTATGCTGGCAAAATTAGCTTATGATCAAGGCAATTATGCAGCCGCTGAAAAAGCCTTAAAGAAAGTTGAAAACGCAAAAGTCGATGACCAAGGCTTAACGCAATTGGTTAAATTACGTTTGGCATACAGTCAATTGGCACAAAATAAATATGATGATTCCTTAAAAAGCTTAAGCGCAGTCACAGAGCCTGCCTTTAAAGCTACAGTTGATGAGGCCATGGGTGATGTGTATATGGCCAAAAATGATATTGCCAATGCCAAAAAAGCCTATATGAGCGCATGGGATGCGTTGTTAGAACGTAAACAAGAACGCCAAATTTTACAAATTAAACTCGAAAGCGTCGGCGTTTTAGTAGATGATCCAGAAATCGAACGCCCAGTTTTAGAGACACAAATGGATGAGTCTTAATGAAAATGAATTATAAAATTCCTTTGGCTTTTACCGTTCTAAGCCTTGCACTTGTAGGCTGTTCGAGTAAAGCAGTCAAAGTAGAACAAATAAAACCCAATCCATTACCTAAGATTTCTGCATCGCAAAGTATTGCACCTGTGGCAAGCTATAGCGTGGCAGCAACTGATAAAGTTGACCCATTGCGTTTACAGCTCGGAGTGGCTGATGGACTGGTATTTGCTGCTGATCCTAAAGGCGAAATCAGTGCTTATCAAGGCAAGCAACGTGTGTGGCAAAGCAGTGTGTCAAAAGCCGGCATTAGTGCAGGTACCGCAGTAGGCGAAGGGATTGTGGTGGTGGCCAATAAAAAAGGCCAACTGTTTGCGCTAGATCAGGCTACAGGTGCTCAAAAATGGCAAAGCCAACTGACCAGTGCAGTGCTAGCTCCATCTTTAATTCAAGCCGGGCGAGTGATTACTCTTGCCAATGATGGCACGGTCTTTGCGCATGATGTGGTCACAGGTCAGCAAATTTGGACCTATAATTTACCTAAAGTTGACTTTAGCATGCGTGGCACAGCAGCACCTGTCGCTGTAGATCCGCGTACTGTATTGGTCGCTTGGGCCAATAGTTATGTTTATGTAATTGATACTGTAACAGGTATTCCACACATGCAGCGCCGTGTATCGGTCAATGATGGTCGTTCTGATATTCAGCGTCTTAATGATATTGATGGTGAACCTGTGGTTGCGGGTCGCTATTTAATTAGCACCAGTTACCAAGGTCAAGTGACCGCATTAGATTTGGCCTCACAGCGTGTGATTTGGAGCGAAGACGCATCCAGTCTACGTAGCCCTGTTATATTTGATAACAAAGTTTTTGTGACTCAAAGTACAGGTAAAATCACCGCGCATGACATTACGACAGGTCAGCAGCTTTGGCAGAATGAACAGTTACTTAACCGTCATTTAAGTAACCCTGCTGTACTGGGCAATCAGTTGGTTGTGGGTGATTTAGATGGTGTGTTGCATTTAATTGACCCAAACACAGGCAACTTGGTTGGGCGTGCTAAAACTTCAGGTGAAGTGCGTTCATTGCGCACAATTGACCAACAACTTTATGTTTCTAGTCAAAAGGGCACATATAGCATTTGGCAGAATCGTTAATTTTTTGCACGCTTGTGGTAAACTAAGCACAATCGTATTTTTTACACGGGGACATACATCGCAATGCCCCCGTGTTTTATTTAGTCTTTGACTCATTTTTCTTCCCATTGTTTCTGATGTTCAGGCCACTTGTACTGGCTGATCTTAACTATAAGGTTAATCTATGAAACCCGTAATTGCGCTCATTGGTCGTCCGAACGTCGGAAAATCAACGCTGTTCAACCAGATTACCAAGAGCCGTGACGCATTGGTGGCAGACTTCGCAGGTCTGACACGTGACCGTAAATATGGTGATGCAACTTACCAAAATAAATCTTTCATCGTGGTAGATACCGGCGGTATTGGTGAGAGTGAAGGCGGTATTGACTCATACATGGCAGAGCAATCTAAAACTGCCATTAACGAAGCAGACATCATTATCTTTGTGGTTGATGCGCGCGCAGGCTTACTTGCATCTGATGAGCAAATTGCCCGTGAATTACGTACTTTAGGTAAAAAAGTTTATCTTGTGGCCAACAAAGTCGATGGCGTACACGCTGAAGCGGCTTTGGTTGAATTCTATAAGTTGGGTATGGGCGAACCGATGCAAGTGGCAGCCAGCCACGGCCGCGGCGTACAGCAAATGCTTGAAGATGTGTTACAAGATGTACCTGAAGACGAAAATCCAGAAGATCACGATAAAGACACCGGTTTACGTTTAGCCATTATTGGTCGTCCAAATGTGGGTAAATCAACATTGGTGAACCGTCTACTGGGTGAAGAGCGTGTAGTGGCATTTGACCAACCGGGTACAACGCGTGACTCTGTCTATATTCCATTTGAACGTGATGGCCGTAAATATACTTTAATTGATACTGCGGGTGTACGTCGTAAAGGTAAAGTCGACGAAATGATCGAGAAGTTCTCGATTGTGAAAACTTTACAAGCAATTAAAGATGCCAATGTGATTGTGGTGGTGATTGATGCGCGTGACGGTATTGTAGAGCAGGATTTACACTTAATTGGTTATGCCCTAGAAGCAGGTCGTGCCATGGTGATTGCGATCAACAAATGGGACAACATGTCTGAATATGATCGTAAACAATGTAAATTGGACGTGGAGCGTCGCTTTGACTTTATTCCATGGGCCAAAGTGCATTTAATTTCTGCACTGCATGGTACAGGTGTAGGTGATCTTTATCCTTCAATTCACCGTGCTTATGATTCATCACGCTTAAAAGTTTCTCCTGCCAAAATTACACAAATTTTGCAAGATGCCACCGAAGCACACCAACCGGGTATGGTTCAAGGTCGTCGTATTAAAATGCGTTATGCGCATATTGGCGGTCAAAACCCACCAACGATTGTGATTCATGGTAACAAGGTAGATAAAACGCCTGCGGATTATCGTCGTTATTTAGAAAACGTGTTCCGTAAAGTGTATAAACTTGAAGGTACGCCAGTAAAAATTGAATTTAAAACCTCAGAAAACCCATTTGAAGGTCGTAAGTCACAAATGGACGAGCGTGCTGCTGCGCGTAAACGTCGTTATGTACAGAAATTTAAGAAAGCTGAGAAGAAATTTAAACGCTAAGTTTTTCTTTTGCTTGAGCTTAAGCCCAGTCTAGATGACTGGGTTTTTTCTTTACAATAAACACAAAATAGATGAGTACATTTTGATGCAACAACTGTTAGAGATTATGCGTGAATTACGCGAAAAATGCCCTTGGGATCGTGAGCAAACGCCACTTAGCCTGACCCGTTACGCCATTGAAGAAGCCTATGAGGTCGAAGATGCTGTGCGCAGTGGTCAGCTCGATGACATCCGCGATGAACTGGGCGATTTATTGTTACAAGTGGTGTTTCAAGCGCAAATGTATAGTGAACAAGGTGCCTTTGATTTTAATGATGTAGTCAATGCCATTAGCCAAAAGTTGATTCGTCGTCATCCGCATGTTTTTGAGGCAGAACAATTTGAGCAGCTGAGCCCTGCGCAAGTCTCTGAGTTATGGCAGCAAATTAAAGCCCAAGAAAAACAAGGCAAGCTGCACGCGCGTTTAGATGAAATTAAACCTGGCCCAAGTTTACAACAAGCTGAATATATTCAAAAAAATGCTGCAAAAATTGGTTTTGATTTTGCCAATGTGCAAGACGCTTATGACAAATTAGAGGAAGAACTCGGTGAGCTAAAGCAAGCCATGCTCAACCAAAATTCCGATGAAATTCAGGATGAGTTTGGCGATTGTTTATTCTCACTGGTCAATGTTGGGCGTAAACTAGGAGTATCAAGTGAAACTGCATTACTTGGCACTATCCATAAGTTCCGCACACGTTTTGCCTATATTGAACAACACGCTGAACTACAAGGCAAAAGCATAGACGACATGAGCTTAGAAGAAATGGATCAATTATGGGAGGCAGCCAAGCAGCAAAGGAGATAAATGATGCGAATCATTTGCATGCTGATGGTATTGTGTGTTGCTGCTGTAGCACACGCCAATCAAAAATTTGATCAAGACTATGCCAAATGGCAAGCGCAGCAACAGGCCATTGATGCACGTTTAAAAGCGCAAAAAGCTGGCCAAGATCCGAATTATTATTTATCAAAACCGAGTTTATCTCAATCGGGCGCCACTGGACCTAAGGTCAACATCAATAGTGCTTCCGTTACAGAGTTACAGCAACTCTCTGGCGTGGGTCAGAAAAAAGCCGAAGCGATTATTCAATATCGTGAGCAAAATGGGCGCTTTAAAAACGTCAATGATTTACAAAATGTCAAAGGCATTGGGCCAAAATTATTGGAGAAAAATCGTGCACGCTTGGCTTTATAACAGAATTTGCAAAAAAAATGCTGATCTAGGCCCGCTTCGATAATTTCTGTTCGATTATCAAATTGCCCTTTGATGGTGTAAGCGATATGATTAGCGACATCTTAATACATTACGTTCAGACGTAGGAGACAGCGTCTTTTGCAAACCTTGCGCGCGTCAAAATGCGGTTTATCTACCGCACAATTACCTTCTTATATTTTAGATGTCATCGATGCTTTAACTAAAGCGGGTTATGAGGCCTATATTGTGGGCGGTGGTGTTCGTGACTTAATGCTTGGTCTTAATCCAAAGGATTTTGACGCTGTCACTAATGCGACCCCAAGCCAAGTTAAAGAAGTATTCGGTCGTCGTTGCCGAATTATCGGTCGTCGTTTTGAGTTGGCTCATGTCTATTCTGGTCGTGAGCTAGTTGAGGTCGCGACTTTCCGTGCGCCACCTAAAAAAGCGGTCACCTCTGCTCAAGGCATGATTTTACGTGACAACAATTGGGGTACGATTGAGCAAGATTTTGCGCGCCGTGACTTTTCAATTAACGCGATGTACTACCAACCGCGTAAAGGCATTGTCTTAGACTTTTGTAATGCGGTCGACGATATTAAACATAAAACTTTACGTCTACTGGGCGATCCGCAAACGCGTTTTGAAGAAGATCCTGTGCGTATGCTGCGTACACTACGTTTTGCCGCCAAATTAAACTTTAATATTGCGCCTGAAATTTTGGATGTCTTTACACCAGAATTAACACAATTATTACGTGATGTGTCACCGCATCGTTTATACGATGAATCACAAAAATTATTTACTATGGGCCACTTAAATCGAGTGATGCCTATGCTGATCGAATTTGGTATTTGGCAACAATTATTTGCTGATATTAAACCGCGTATTAGCCCATTTATTGAACGTGCGGCAAAGAATACTGATCAACGGATTTCAATCGGTAAAACCATCAATCCTGCCTTTTTCTATGCTGTATTGCTGTGGGAGCAATTCCAAGAGCGCTGTGATTTTTATCAGCATAAAGGTGTTGTTGCCGCAGAAGCACGCGCGCAAGCAGGTCTAGACGTGCTCAAACGTCAAAGCACGCGTACGGTTATTCCGCGTTTTGCTGAAACCTTTATTCGTGAAGTATGGGAAATGCAAACCCGCTTACTCAATCCAAAGCCACAGCAAATTGAGGCCTTATCGGGGCATGCACGTTTCCGTGCTGGTTTTGACTTCCTATTGTTACGTGAAAAATCAGGTGATCATAGCACGCAAGGGATGGGCGAATGGTGGGATGCTTATCAAGTGATGAGCGGTGACCAAAAAGAACGTGCCATCAGTCAATATAACCGTCAGCGTGCCAAAAGCCGTCGTAGCAAGGGTCAAGAAGAGGTGGTGGCTAAAGTCCAACTACAAGAACTTGAGCCATTGGTACAAGAGCCTGAATCACGTAGCCGTCGTCAGCGTAAGGCCAAACAAGAAGTACAAGCCAAAGTGGAACGTTCTGTGGCGTCAGGTTCAACCGACGGTAGCATTGGTTCAGATCATCCAATTTTAAAGCGTAAACGCGTACAGCGTGATTTAAGCCAAGTGATTTTTGGACCAACGCAATGATTGTCACTTATATTGGCTTAGGCAGTAACCTAGGGGATTCACGCGAGATTTTAGCTGAAGCAGTAGCCAAGTTATCCAGCTTGGGTAATGTTAAAACCTCAAAGCTGTATCAAAGTCCACCGATGGGACCGCAAGATCAACCGGATTATTTGAATGCAGTGGTACAACTGACTACTGATCTTGCACCTTTAGATTTATTAGATCAATTACAACGCTTTGAACAAGAAGCGGGTCGAGTACGTTTACGCCATTGGGGTGAGCGGACTTTAGATCTGGACTTGTTACTTTATGGCGATGAGCAGATTCAACATGAACGTTTAACTGTGCCGCATGTGGGTGTACTTGAGCGTGAATTTGTTTTATTGCCGCTGTTAGATCTTGACCCATTTTTACAAGTTCACGGTCAAACACTACAACATTTAAGCCGAGTTCAACATGCCACCTTAACTGTGTGTGCAGAGCATAACTGGGCTCAACTTTAAGATTTTTTGAGGGAAGTCCTTTTTACTTCCATAGAGGAATAGCTACATGATCAGTCTAAGCGATTTGCGTAAGTTCAAAGCTGAAGCACGTAAATTTTCATGTCTTACTTGTTATGACGCCAGCATGGCCAAAGCCATGGAAATTGCCCAAATCGATAGTATTTTGATTGGTGATTCGTTGGGCATGTCGATTCAAGGGCGTGATTCGACTTTACCTGTGACCGTAGACGATATGGCCTATCATACAGCTGCGGTACGCCGCGGTAACAGTCATGCATTCATTATGACTGACTTGCCATTTATGAGCTATGCCACTTTAAATGATGCTTTGCAAAACTCACGTACCGTGATGCAAGCAGGCGCGCAAATGGTCAAAATGGAAGGCGGTGCTTGGCTTTCTGAAACCGTTGAAGTTTTAACCCGTAATGGTATTCCGGTATGTGTACATTTGGGTTTAACCCCACAATCAGTGCATGTGTTAGGTGGTTATAAGTTACAAGCGCGTACCCGTGAAGCTGCTGATCAACTGATTGCAGATTGTAAAGCGGTGGTTGAGGCAGGTGCTGCAGTTTTATTACTTGAATGTGTACCGGCACAGTTGGGGCAAGAAATTAGCCAATTATTCCCAAATACCCCTGTAATTGGAATTGGCGCGGGCAATGCCACAGACGGACAAGTTTTGGTTGTACAAGACATGCTTGGTTTAACATTTGGTCGCGTGGCAAAATTTGTACGTAACTTTATGAAAGAGCAAGCAGGGGAAACTGCCATTTTAGATGCTTTTAAAGCCTATCATGCTGCAGTATTAGACGGATCTTTCCCAGCGAAAGAACAAACCTTTCAGGTAGAACTGTAAACAATGAAAACAGAAACCACAATTCAGGGTTTAAGCGCATCATTAAGCCCAGCACGTGCAGCACGCAAAATCATTGGCTTTGTACCAACGATGGGTAACCTACATCAAGGTCACTTAAACCTCGTTCGTGAAGCGAAAAAATTATGTGACGTGGTGGTCGTAAGTATCTTTGTGAATCCTATTCAATTTGGACCTAATGAAGATTTTGACAGCTATCCGCGTACGCTCGAGCAAGATCAGCGTTTATTGGCTGAAGTGGGCTGTGACATTGTCTTTGCGCCAACTGTTGAACAAATGTATGGTACTCAGCCGCGTTTGACCAATATTTCAGTCGCTGGCATTACAGAAGATCTATGCGGTTTACAACGTCCAGGGCATTTTGATGGCGTGGCGGTTGTGGTGACCAAATTGTTTAATATGGTACAGCCAAAATATGCATTCTTTGGTGAAAAAGATTACCAACAGTTGGCAGTGATTCGTCAGTTTGTGCGTGATTTAAATATTCCGCTTGAAGTCATTGGGGTGCCGATTGCTCGTGCAGAAGATGGTTTAGCCTTAAGTTCGCGTAATGGGTATTTAAGTCCAGAACACCGCGCGATTGCCCCAACCATCTATCAGAGCTTAAAAGCAGCCCAAAGTCAGCTCCATGAAGGTGTGGCTTTGGCTCAAGTGTTAGAGGTTCTAGCTCAAACTTTAACTGATGCCGGTTTTATTGTGGATTATGTTGAAGCACGTACGCCTGAACTTCACAAAATCGAACAATTTGAACAAGATATTGTATTGTTTGTTGCGGCAAAATTAGGTGAAACTCGTTTAATCGATAATTTACAGGTTAAACATAGCGCTTAATTTTAAAGGGAACATTGCCATGAAACGGATTTTAATCGTTACAGGACAATCAGGCTCAGGTAAATCATCTGCCTTACAGGTATTGGAGGATTTGGGCTATTACTGTATTGATAATTTGCCTTTGGCACTGTTACCTGAAATTGTCGCAAAACTCGATTATGAAAATAATCTTGAACTGTTAGCATTGGGTGTGGATGTACGTAGCACCCGTGCTGACTTGCAAGAATTTGATGATGTGTTCGCTTTGTTGCAACAACATGGTGAAGTGGAAGTCATCTTTTTAAGCACGCAAGACAAAGAACTGTTTGCCCGTTTTAGTGCTTCACGGCGTCCGCACCCTTTATCCAACCGCTTCCAAAGTTTAAGTCTTTGTATTCAAGAGGAAAAAAATCTTCTTCTTCCTATCCAAATGCGCGCCACGGTGAGCATTGATACCACAGATAAAAGCGTCCATGATTTAAAGCATGTATTGTTGTCTAAACTTGGACAAAACGAACGCTTGGTTTTAATTTTACAATCCTTTGGCTATAAACATGGTATTCCATTGGATGCCGACTATGTTTTTGACGTACGCCATTTACCCAATCCGCATTGGGATTTAGAATTACGTCAATACTCAGGACTTGATCAACCGGTACAAGATTTTTTAGTACAAAGTGATCAAGTACATGAGATGTTTAATGATATTTATCAGTTTTTAGAAAAGTGGTTGCCCACCTTTGCAGAAGGGCATCGCCATTATATGACCGTATCCATTGGTTGTACCGGTGGTCAACACCGTTCTGTATATATAGTAGATAGACTAAGGCAAGCCCTTGAGGCAAAATGGTCTATTCAAGTCCTCCACCGAGAAATGAAGCACTGGTCATGATCGACACAACTGTTGACGTAATTAATAAACTAGGTTTACATGCGCGTGCATCTGGTAAGCTGATTGAAGTCACCACCAAATTTCGTTCGTCGATTCAAATTGGCAAAGGTGATAAATTAGTAGATGCAAAAAATATTATGTCTTTGCTGATGCTTGGTGCGGGCAAGGGCACAACTTTACGCTTAGTGATTGAAGGTGCAGATGAAGAAAAAGCTTTATCTGAAATTCAAGCACTGTTTGCAGCAAAATTTTACGAGGCAGATTAATCGTGGCACGTCGACCATCCCGTTTTACCGAAGACGACTTTGAGTCTTTGGAAGGACGTGCAAGTAAAACCGAACAGAAAAAAGCCGTACAACGTATGGCCGCTTTAGGTGAGCAGCTTGCACAGCTTAATGTTAAGCAGATCAATAACCTCCCAGTTGAAGAACGCTTAATTGACGCACTGCTAGACGTACGTGCGATTACTTCAGGCGAGGCACGTCGTCGTCAGTTTTTACGTATTGGTAAATTGTTGCGTAATGAAGATGAAAGCATGATTTTGTCTTATTTAACCCCGCAACAAGGTGCTAAGAAAACTGCGCAATTACAGCGCTGGGTTGATCGTATGATTAACCAAGGCGAACCGGTGATTAAAGAGTTTATGAAAGCCCATAATGCGGCGGAGCATCATCCAATCCGTCAGCATATTTTGCGTATTCATCGTGATATGGCAAAACAAGTCTCTGCAGAAGAACTTGCGGCTTCAAAGTTAAAATTATTTAACTATATTCAGCAAGTGGCGCTGATTTCAGATAATTAAAAAAAGCGGCTTTGGCCGCTTTTTTATCGTATACCGCCATATTCAATGCCTGTTAACGCACTGATCTCGTGTTTAAATGTACTTAAATCTGCCAAGCTAAATTGATTTAAATGATGATGACCACAAGCACGTGCCATCACTTGCATCAGTTCTACTGAGGCATGTAAAAAATTGGCCAACTGTTGTGCTGACTTTTCAATTTCAAGGCGTTGACGTAAATGCTCTTGCTGTGTCGCAATACCTACAGGACAGTCATTGCTTTGACAAGCGCGCATGCCTAAGCAGCCAATCGCTTGCATAGCAGAGTTGGCAATGGCAATCGCATCTGCACCCAGTGCTAAAGCCTTAATAAAGTCGGCAGGGACACGTAAACCACCTGTAATGACTAAACTGACATCACGACGACCTAAACGGTCTAAATGGCGCCGTGCACGTGCCAGCGCTGGAATGGTTGGGACTGAAATATTATCACGGAACAAGGTTGGAGCTGCGCCTGTACCACCGCCACGACCATCTAAAATAATATAGTCCACGCCAATGGCAAGCGCGGCATCAATATCTTTTTCGATATGCTGAGCGGAGAGTTTAAAGCCAATCGGAATGCCACCCGTTTCTTCACGTATATAAGCTGCAAACTCTTTATACTGCGACAGTTCACTCCAATCTGGGAAGGTTGCAGGGGAAATCGCAGCTTGACCTGCTGTTAAGCCACGCACTTCGGCAATTTTACCGACCACTTTATGCCCCGGTAAGTGCCCACCTGTGCCGGTTTTGGCGGCTTGACCACCTTTGAAATGGAAGGCTTGGCATTTTTTCACTTTCTCGATGTCATAACCAAAGCGACCTGAAGCCAATTCATAGAAGTAGCGTGAGTTAGCGGCTTGTTCATCTTCTAACATGCCACCTTCACCTGAGCAGATGCCTGTACCTGCTATCTCAGCACCGATGGCCAAAGCCGTTTTGGCCTCTTGTGATAAAGCGCCAAAGCTCATATCTGAAACAAATAAAGGAATATCAAGAAGCACAGGTTTTTTGGCATTGGGGCCAATCACCACTTGAGTTTTAACAGGAGCATCATCCAACAAGGGTACTTTCCAAAGCTGGGCTGTGACCAGTTGAATATCTTCCCATTTTGGCAGCTTGTCAAAAGCCACGCCCATGGCAGCAGTTGGTCCATGATGACCGTAATTTTTTAAGCCATGACGGGCCAAATCTAAAATAAAACGGTTATGCGGTTCTTCAGGTGCTGCTTGTGAGTCAGCATATAAACCTTGGTAACGTTCACGGTTAAACTGCTGTGGATTACGCTGTTCCCATGCAGCAATTTCTTCAACATCGACCATGACCTGATCGTTTTCAATCCATGCCTTAAATTTTTGTAAGTTTTTATTTAAATAACGTGGGTTAATGCCAGTTTTATACACGTAGTGCGAGCCATGTAGGCCACAGACAATCTTATTGCCTTGAATATGCGCATCAGACATTAAAGCACCACGATGCTGACAACGACCATACATCACAATGACCTGTTCAGGATCATCATCGGGTAAACGTAGTACCACCAAATCCACATTGGCAGCCAAAGCATAGGTGGGTGTTAAAACAGCAAGGGAAGACCAACAAAGTAAGGATTGTTTTTGCATAATGACCTGCCTAAATTAAATTAAATGGGATGGGGTCTTTTTGTTTTGATATGTGAAAAAATAAACCCGAATAAAAAGGTTCTTGACCAACATAATCAGTTTTGTAAGCAAAAACAGCCGGCAGATGTAATTAAATATGTAAGGCAGAATCAGCAATTGGCGCGCATTGATACTGATTTAACGGTTTATTAAAAGTGCGAAGCCGTGTAAAATTTTACACGATTTTTATTTATCCACCGTTTTTATCTTTTGAGGGTTTCCCTCGATCATAATCTCGCGGTGATATGCTCTATTGTACGGGGCATCACTCCTTAAGGATTTTTTATGCCAATTATCACTTTGCCAAATGGCGATCAAAAACAATTTGATCAAGCCGTATCTGTGATGGATGTTGCGCTGAGCATCGGTCCGGGTCTTGCAAAAAATACAGTTGCAGGCCGTGTGAACGGTCAGCTGGTTGATGCATCTGACTTAATCACTGAAGACGCAACCTTACAAATCATCACGCCTAAAGACGAAGATGGTGTGCATATCATCCGTCACTCTTGCGCGCACTTAGTGGGTCACGCGGTTAAGCAATTGTTCCCAGAAGCAAAAATGGTGATTGGTCCGGTCATTGAAGATGGTTTTTACTACGATATCTTCAGTGAAAAGCCATTTACCCCAGATGATATGGCCTTAATCGAAGAGCGTATGAAAAAGCTTATCGATCAAGATTACGACGTGATTAAAAAAATGACGCCGCGTGATGAAGTCATTGCAGAATTCACCAAACGTGGCGAAGACTATAAATTACGTTTGATCGAAGACATGCCCAACGAGACACAAATGGGCTTGTACTACCATCAAGATTATTTAGATATGTGCCGTGGTCCGCACGTACCTAACACTAAATTCTTAAAAGCATTCAAACTAACCAAAATGTCGGGCGCTTACTGGCGTGGTGATGCGAAAAACGAACAGCTTCAACGTATTTACGGTACCGCGTGGGCAGACAAGAAACAGCTTGCAGCGTATGTAAAACGTATTGAAGAAGCAGAAAAGCGCGATCACCGTAAAATTGGTAAAGCGCTTGATTTGTTCCATATGCAAGAAGAAGCACCAGGTATGGTATTCTGGCATCCAAATGGTTGGACCATTTACCAAGTGCTTGAACAATACATGCGTAAAGTGCAACAAGACAACGGTTATGAAGAAATTCGCACACCGCAAGTGGTTGACTTCACGTTATGGGAAAAATCAGGCCATGCTGCAAACTATGCAGACAACATGTTTACCACCCATTCTGAAAACCGTAACTACGCGGTTAAACCAATGAACTGTCCTTGTCACGTACAAGTGTTCAACCAAGGTTTAAAATCGTACCGTGATTTGCCAGTACGTCTAGCTGAGTTTGGTTCTTGTCACCGTAACGAACCATCAGGTTCATTACATGGGATTATGCGTGTACGTGGCTTTACCCAAGATGACGCGCATATCTTCTGTACCAAAGAACAAATTGGTCAAGAAGTGGCAAACTTCATTAAATTGACCTTAGATGTGTACAAAGACTTCGGCTTTGAAGACGTACAAATGAAGCTCTCTACACGTCCAGAAAAACGTGTGGGTGATGATGCACTTTGGGACATGGCTGAAAAATCTTTGGCAGATGCTTTAGATGCAGCAGGTCTTGAATGGGAATTACAACCGGGTGAAGGCGCGTTCTACGGTCCGAAAATTGAATTCTCATTAAAAGACTGCTTAGGCCGTGTATGGCAATGTGGTACGATTCAATGTGACTTTAACTTACCAGAGCGTTTAGATGCCTCTTATGTCACAGAAGATAACGACCGTGACCAACCGGTGATGTTGCACCGTGCGATCTTAGGAAGTTTCGAACGCTTCATTGGTATCTTAATTGAACACTATGCAGGCTTTATGCCACCATGGTTAGCGCCAATTCAAGCATGTGTGATGAATATTACAGATTCACAAGCCGAGGCATGTGAGTCAGTCGTCGCAAAACTTAAAGAAAGCGGTATCCGCGCGATTTCAGACTTGAGAAATGAGAAAATCGGCTTTAAGATTCGTGAACGTACTTTAGAACGTATCCCTTACTTACTGGTTCTAGGTGACCGTGAAGTTGAGGAAGGTACTGTTAACGTACGTACCCGTTCAGGGAAAAATTTGGGTACTATGTCAATCGATGCTTTCGTTGACTTAGTGAAAGTAGCCGTTGCCGAACGCGGCCGGTACATTGTGGAGTAAAAGCGATTAAACAGCCTGACCGTAATCAACAGGGCGGTAAATCAAACCGTCCTGCTTTGAATGATGAAATTCGTGCTAAAGAAGTTCGTCTTGTAGACGAAAATGGTGAGCAAAAAGGTATTGTAAGCTTAGCTGATGCAGTACGTGCTGCAGAAGCTGTAGATCTTGACTTGGTTGAGATCGTAGCCAATGCTGAGCCACCTGTTTGTAAAATCATGGACTTTAACAAGCATTTGTTTGATCTCAAACAAAAGCAGAAAGAAGCGAAGAAAAAACAACATCAAGTACAGGTGAAAGAAATCAAACTCCGCCCTGGTACTGATGTTGGTGATTACAACGTAAAATTACGTGCAATCATCAAGTTCCTTGAAGAAGGCAACAAGGTGAAAATCACTTTACGCTTCCGTGGTCGTGAAATGGCACACCAACAATTGGGTCTTGCGCAACTACAAAAAGTTGAAGCTGACGTAGTTGAATATGGTGTTGTTGAACAAGCGCCAAAAATGGAAGGCCGTCAAATGGGTATGCTACTTGGTCCTAAAAAGAAAAAGTAAGCACTCATGAGAAAAAAGCGCTGCAATTGCAGCGCTTTTTTTATGCCTTATTCTGAAATGACTTCTGCCGTTACATTCTCAATCTGTTCGAGTTTACGACCAATTGGAATTTGGCGCGGAAGTTTTTCTTCAGGAATAATACGTTGCAGATCAATGGCTAAAAGTCCATTTTGATAGTCCGCCTGTTGCACCTCAATATACTCATCTAAACGCAATGACAGTTTAAAGGCGCGGCGTGCAATGCCTTTATGCAAAAATTCAACTTGCTCATTGTCTTGAGCTTGTGGCTGTGCACTAATGCTTAAAACACGGTTTTCAAGATGAATCGCAAGTTCATCTTGGGCAAAACCAGCCGCTGCCACCACAATACGATAGGTATTATCACCGCGTTTTTCGATATTATACGGTGGATAATTGGGGGTATCGCTTTGCATTGCATAGTCAAAGAAATCGTTTAGACGGTCAAAGCCAATACCACGACGGAATAATGGGCTTAGAGTCATGTTACTCATTGATAAAACCTCCTAAGGTTAGCAAAGTCATATAAATAAGTGGCTGTAATAGAAATTCACAACCTGACGCTTAACATCATCACAGATCGTTTGCGTAATTTTTATATCGGTATGCGCTAAAAAATTTCAAGTTTTACTTCAGCAATTTTTTGCAGTGTTTTACACAATTTGTTGACGGCTTTGTAAGCAAAAGCATGCTATAAAAAAAGTCGTTCTACATAGAGATGGAGTTTCACAGGCTAATGATTGATTTATATTATTGGGGTACACCCAACGGCCATAAAATTAGTATTGCTTTAGAAGAAATGGGTTTGGACTACCAAATTTTCCCCATCAATATTTTAAAAGATGCGCAATTTCAGCCTGAATTTTTAAAGATTTCACCCAATAATAAAATCCCTGCCATTGTTGATCAGCATGGGCCGCGCGGTGAGCCGATTTCGATTTTTGAATCGGGCGCGATTTTGCAATATTTAGGCCGTAAAACGGGTTTATTTTATCCAACTGATGAAGTCGAGCGCGTAGAAGTCGAGCAATGGCTCATGTGGCAAATGGGCGGTTTTGGCCCGATGCTGGGTCAGAATCATCATTTTAGCCGTTTTGCACCAGAACGAATTGCCTATGCGACTGAGCGCTATGTCAATGAAACCAAACGTCTATATCAAGTGTTAAATACACAGCTGACTGGGCGAAAATATGTGGCAGGTGAGTATTCGATTGCGGATATGGCAATTTTGCCTTGGATTTTACGGCATGAATGGCAGCAGATTGATTTAGCAGATTATCCGTATGTGCAAGACTATGTCACACGCTTAACTGCGCGGCCAGCTGTACAACGCGCCTTGAGCATTCAGGTCAGCGCCTAAATCTGCTACTATGCGCAGGATTTTTTTTGAATGGTCTTGATCAATGCAGCAGTTTTTCTTAAATCTTACCCGTATTATTGAAAACAACGCACGGATCTATTTAAGTATTATTTTTGGTATTGCTTTGTGCTTATTGCTGTTTGTGGCAGAAGCGGTGCATGTGCAAAAAATTGCCGAAAGCCTTGCGACCAAAGATCAAGGGATATTACGTGAGGCGATTCAGCCGATTGCACAGCTTTATACATGGGCACGTATTGCGGTGCTGATTTTAATGTGTATTTGGTCAAGCCTTGAATATAGTCTGACTAAAAAGCGTTTAGGCTTGTAATTTGGCTTTATTGTTATTATTTGTCAGTGCCTTTGGTGCAGCGACCTTATTACCACTGCAATCAGAAGCAGTCTTACTGACTTTATTTGCTCAAACCAGTTATGCTCCGATTTTACTGATTAGCGTGGCAAGTATTGGTAATATTTTAGGCAGCTGTGTCAATTGGTGGCTTGGTGTTAAAGCCGAACAATACAAAAATAAAAAATGGTTTCCAGTTTCAGATCAAAAGCTGCTAAAAGCCCAAAAAATCTATCAGCGTTATGGCTTTTGGTCATTGCTGCTCAGTTGGACACCGATCATTGGTGATCCAATTACCTTAATTGCGGGTTTAATGAAGGAAAACATCATCCGATTTTTACTCTTGGTGAGTGTGGCAAAAATCGGACGTTATGTGTTTATTTATCTGGCTTTTTTAGCGTGGTAATATTTAATCTTAATCGCAAGCATTCAATTTAAAAGTAATTTCATCTTTTAAAGTATTGGGTTTATACAGCCAATATTTGCGTGCTACTTTGACTTGTGCAGATTGTACAGCGGCTTTAAGCTTTTGATCGACTGCATAAACACCTGAACCTTGGGTAATTTTGACTTTTTTAACTTGCCCCTTGTTGTTGACCTTAAGCTTAAACTTAATGCTGCGGTCATGTGCATTGAGTTCATTTTCGTTAAGTGCTAATTGCGGCTGTATCATATAGCGAAAGCCAGTCTTTTGCTGATCTTGCCAGGCTTTAGAATTAAATTGATATTGGCAAACTTCAGAACCATCTTGTTGATAATTTAAATTAAAGACTTGGTAACCAATAATAGGTAAAGTGACATCTTTGATTTGATGTGGCTTTACTTGAGCTGCATACACCGCTTTAATTAAGACCTCATCTAGCTTTTTAATTCCTGTGCTTTCTTGAACTTGGGCTTTGGTGACTTGGCCTGTTTCATCGGCATAAATACGTAAAATCGCACTGCGATCTTGTCCATTTAAATCTTGGTTTTGATAGTTTGGTTTGGGAAATTGACTCCAATTAATCCGTGTGGTGAGGTGCGCGGGCAGGGCTGCACTCTTTTGTGGAGTTAATTGTTGGGTTTTTAGCTCAGCACTATGCGCTAAGCTCAGAGGAATACTTAAAACAGCTAAAGCGAGAATTGCTTTCATAACCAATATTTTAATAAAAGGACAAAAATAATGCGCTCAAGTATTTCCAAAAACCGATGCGCTCGCAAGTAAAAAGATCAGTTTATATTGAGCAAGGATGCTTTTGTTTTAGACAAAGATGCTTTAGAATATCGGCTCCCTTACCTGCAGGTCGTTTTGCAATGGTGCAAACGAGCCGAACAGGTGTTCAAAAGAGGTTGTTATGCCTAAGATGAAAACTCGCCGTGGTGCAGCTAAACGCTTCAAAGCGACTGCAAACGGTTTTAAGCGTAAACAAGCGTTCAAACGCCACATTTTGACCAAAAAATCTGCTAAGCGTATTCGTCAATTACGCGGCTGTGTAATGGTTCACGTAAGTGACGTTGCAGCAGTTCGCGCTATGTGCCCGTACATCTAAGGAGATTATAAATGGCTCGTGTAAAACGTGGTGTACAGGCTCATCGCCGTCACAAAAAAATTCTTGCTCGCGCTAAAGGTTACTATGGTGCTCGTTCACGCGTTTACCGCGTAGCGTTCCAAGCGGTAATCAAAGCTGGTCAATATGCTTACCGTGACCGCCGTCAAAAGAAACGTCAATTCCGTGCTTTATGGATTGCGCGTATCAATGCTGGTGCTCGTCAAAATGGTTTATCGTACAGCCGTATGATCGCTGGCTTGAAAAAAGCTCAAGTGATTATCGACCGTCGTGTACTTGCTGACATCGCTATGCATGACGCAGTTGCGTTTGCTGCTTTAGCTTCTAAAGCTAAAGATGCATTGGCTGCATAAGTCTTTATGACTTAAGAAAAAGACCGCTTTTAGCGGTCTTTTTTTTGTTTACATATTTGTGCTAGATCAAGCTCTAAATCGGTTTATAGTAGAAAAAAACAAAAATACAGGAATAAAAACATGCAAGTTGAAATTACAGGTTTAGAGCAAGGTAGTCTTGTGGTTGAATTAAGCGTTTTACCACGTGAGGGCGAATATTTAAAAATTCAGCAAGATGACGACATCATTGAAGCTGAAGTGGCATCAGTCACCCATACTATTGATCCGAATAGCCCACAGCAGATAAAAATTGCCTTAAAACCGATTAATTAACCTTTGGTCTAGCGTTTGTGCGTTATATCAATGTGATTGGTACCTCAGCGAGTGGCAAATCAACCTTTGCCAAAGCTTTAGCAGCCAAGCTACAACTGGATTATATTGAATTAGATGATTTGTTTTGGTTGGATGATTGGCAACAGCGTGATGTAGACGATTTTAAGCGCCAATTGCAGCAGCGTATGCAGGCCGCGCCACAGGGTTACGTAATTGATGGCAATTATAGCCAGCTTGAAAACATTAAATGGCAACATATTGACTGCATTATTTGGCTCGATTTACCCTTTTGGCCTAACTTTAAACAAGCCATCACTCGGGCAGTACAACGCGCGTCTAGCCAACAACCCCTGTGGCCGCATTCTAATAATCGAGAAACGTGGGCAAAGCTGCTGTCTAAAGAGTCGATTATTTGGTGGATGATGAAAACCCATCAAAAAAATCGACGGCGCTATTTAAGCCTAATGCAACAACCGCATGGCATTGAATTTATTCGTCTTTGCTCTAGACAACAGATGCAGTTGTTTTTAAGCAAACTGCATCTTTAAATTTTTTAAAAACCAAAATAATAAGCCGCTGCACACAGTAGCGCAGTAATAAAAATTAAGGCAATCACGTTACCTGCACTGGCTTTTTTTTGGCTTTTTTCAGGTAATTGCCGAGAGGGCGTGTGTATATTACTGTCTAAAGGTGTACTTTCTTGTGCCACATAACTTAACCGTGCAGTCGCATAATGATTGGCGACTTTAACAATAAATTTACCCTGTAGATCATCAAGTTTTTGTGCGAAGTGGCGATATTTAAGATGCTCATCGGCACTGAAATTAGAACCATCTGTGTGTAAAGCCGCTTTTTGACGCTGTGCAATATATTGGCTTAAAGCATCTAAACGATGCAAACTTTGATGGGCATAATCGGCCTGAACGTCTGTTGGTATCAAGGTTAAATACACGCTGCTATTTTGTGGATCTTCAATTCCATAATAAGGTAAATCCAGCTGTGGCGCTTGGAAGTCTTGTGCCAATGGGGTTTGAAAAAGCTCTGTTTGCAGAAATTGCTCAATTTCATCCCAATTGGGCTGTTGTAAATCTGCGGCAACGCGTTTTGCTAGTTTGGCGTTTAGTTCATAACGCCATAGGGTTTCGAAACGAATCGGGATTTCTTGGCCTAAGGGTGCTGCATAGTCTTGTTCTAAGCGATACCATGCCGCTAATTCACGCCCGCAAATCCATGCGTGCGTATGTTTCTTACTATGACTAACAATAAAATGCGCATAGGGCACCAGTTCTACACTTGGATTAGGATTATCTTCATCGAGCAATAAGCTAGAGCAATGTAAGCTTAAACGGGTGACCCCTTGGCTTTTTAAGCCTTCTAACCAAATTTGAAAATGTTGTGCCAAGAGTTGCTGTGAGATCAGATCACGAAAGGCAAAGGCATGTTGCTGAAAAATAGCATGATTGACCCAGCGGCTAAAACTTAGGTCTTGAGCCAGATATTGATTGCCGTAAGTGACCAGTGTGAGTTGTTGTTGCCAAATGGGGTCAAGCGCCATGCGATGAGTCTCAATAAATTTAACTTTATCTTAGCCTGTGTAAAAACCCAGTGACAATAAAATTTTCGTTAAAGACTTGCTTCATTAAAATACTGAAAAACTGTTAGAATGATGGGTTTTAATTATATTTTAAATGTTGCTTTGAGAGTTACTATGTCACTGGAAGCCCTGACTACTGAAGCGCTCGCTGCCATCGCAGCAGCAGAGGACCTTGCTACACTCGATCAAGTACGAGTGCAATTTACGGGTAAGAAAAGCCAGCTTGCTGAGCAATCAAAGTCTTTAGGCAAAATGGACCCTGAACAGCGTAAAGAGTTTGGTGCCCAAATTCATGCTGTACGTGAAGCAATCAACGCTGCGTTAACTGAGCGTCAAACTGCACTACAACAAGCCGCATTGGCTGCAAAACTTGCCAGCGAAACGATTGACATTAGTCTACCGGGCCGTGGCCAACGTGTGGGTAGCATCCATCCGGTGACCCAAGTACAAGAGCGTATTTGCCAATTCTTTACCAAAGCAGGCTTTACCGTTGCAACTGGCCCTGAAGTTGAAGATGATTATCACAACTTTGAAGCACTCAATATTCCAGGTCATCACCCTGCGCGTGCCATGCACGACACCTTCTATTTTGATGTGAATCATTTACTACGTACCCATACTTCTGGTGTACAGATTCGTACTATGGAAACGCAGCAACCGCCAATCCGTATTGTATGTCCGGGTCGTGTTTATCGCTGTGACTCGGATCAAACTCACTCACCAATGTTCCATCAAATCGAAGGTTTATATGTAGCTGAAAATACCAGCTTTGCAGAACTAAAAGGTTTATTGGTTAATCTTTTAAATGAATTCTTTGAAAAAGACTTAAAAGTGCGTTTCCGTCCATCTTATTTCCCATTCACAGAGCCAAGTGCCGAAGTGGATATTATGGATGAGCGTGGCAAATGGTTAGAAGTGTTGGGCTGCGGTATGGTACATCCAAATGTACTTCGCTCTGCAGGTATCGACCCAGACAAATACAAAGGTTTTGCCTTTGGTCTAGGTGTAGAGCGTTTTGCCATGCTGCGTTATGGCATTAACGACTTGCGTATGTTCTATCAAAACGACGTGCGTTTCTTACGCCAGTTTGCTTAAGAATTTTTAATCCTCTCCCTATATAAATTGGGGTTTGGGACATAAATTAGTTTTTAGATTTTAAATAATCCCCCTAAATCCCCCTTTGAGAAAGGGGGACTTATACGGAACAAATAGACGTATAGGTATTCCCCTCTTTGTTAAAGAGGGGTTAGGGGAGATTCAGGAATTGAATGTATGAAAATTAGCGAAAATTGGTTACGTACGTGGGTCAACCCAGCCATCGACAGCAATACACTTTCTGACCAACTGACTATGCTTGGTCTAGAAGTGGATGATTTATCGCCAGCAGCAAAACCATTTACTGGTGTGGTTGTAGGTGAAGTGTTAACAGTAGAACAACACCCTGATGCAGATCGTTTACGTGTAACCACAGTCAACATTGGTGCAGCTGAGCCTTTACAAATTGTCTGTGGCGCGCCAAACGTACGTGCAGGGATGAAAGCCCCTGTTGCGACTATTGGTGCAGTATTGCCGGGCGATTTTAAAATCAAAAAAGGCAAATTGCGTGGCATCGAATCACAAGGTATGCTCTGCGGTGCGTCTGAAATTGATTTAGAAGACAAAATTGATGGTTTATTAGAATTACCAAGTGATGCACCTGTGGGTATGAATATCCGTGAATATCTACACTTAGATGATAACGTGATTGACATCAGTATCACGCCTAACCGTGGTGATTGTTTCAGTATTCGTGGGATCGCCCGTGAAATTGGTGTGATTAACCAACTTCCTGTAACTGCACCTGAAATTAAAGAAGTCGCTGCAAGCATTGCTGACGAAAAGCAAGTTGTGGTTGAAACTGATGGCTGCCCACGTTATTTAGGTCGTGTGATTAAAAACGTCAATACTAAAGCAGCAACCCCTGAATGGATGGAGCGTGCATTGGCGCGTTCTGGTATCCGTCAGCACAGCATTTTGGTCGACATCACCAACTATGTGTTAATGGAGCTTGGTCAACCGTTACATGCATTTGATGCTGCTAAAGTTAATGGTGCGGTACGTGTACGTCAAGCCACAGCAGGTGAAAAACTGGTTTTACTCAACGAACAAGAAGTTGAGTTACAAGACAACGTCATGGTGATTGCCGATGACCATAAAGCCTTAGCGATTGCTGGTATTATGGGTGGTTTATCTTCATCTGTGACTGATGCAACCACAGAGATTTTCTTAGAATCTGCGTTCTTCGATCAACTACATATTGCTGGTCGTGCGCGTAGCTTTGGTTTACATACCGATGCATCGCAGCGTTACGAACGTGGTGTCGATTTTGAATTGCCGCTAGTTGCCATGCATCGTGCATCACAATTGATTTCTGAGCTTGCCGGTGGTGAGTTTGGTCCAATTACCGTGGCTGAAAAACCAGAGCTTTTGCCAAAGCGTGAAGCGATTGAGTTAAACCAAGCACAAGTCGATCAATTATTGGGTTATAAAGTAGCATCTGACTTTATTACCGATGCTTTAACTCGTCTAGGTTGCACGGTAACTGTAAAAGCGCAAGGTGAGTGGACAGTGGTGCCGCCATCGCACCGTTTTGATATGGCGATCTATCAAGACCTCATTGAAGAAGTAGCGCGTATTCACGGTTACGACAATATTCAAATCAGCTTGCCTGTGATTGAAGCAAAACTGGCAAAATACCAAGATCAATTCGAGCTTGCGCAATTGCGTCAAACTGCGGTGACTTTAGGTTATCAAGAAGCGATTAGCTTTAGCTTTGCCGATTTAAAACTTGAAAAGCAATTGAACCCTTTGGTCAATCCATTGGCATTGGCCAACCCAATTTCAAGCGATTTAGCGGTAATGCGTTCGACCTTACTTTCAAGCTTAATTCCTTGTGTACAACACAATATTAACCGTCAACAAAGCCGTGTACGCTTCTTTGAGCTCGGTCTACGTTTTGATTATCAAGATGCAGCAAGCATTCATGATCTCAAACAAATTCCGACTTTAGCTTTAATTGCTGTAGGTGCTAAAACTCAAGAATCTTGGCATGGTAAACCTCAGCCAATGGATTTCTTTGACTTTAAAGGTGATGTCGAAGAGATTCTGACTGCTGCGCGTGTCAAAGCTGATTTTGTTCGTTCTGAACGTAGCTGGTTACATCCTGGTCAATCTGCTGAAATTATTGTGAATGGTCAATCGATTGGTTACTTAGGTCGTTTGCACCCATCTTTAGAAGCGGATTTAGATTTAGGCATGACTTGGGTGGCTGAGCTTGATCAAGCGGCTGTTTTGCAAACTTATGTATCTAATTTTACAGAATTATCACGTTTTCCATCAGTTCGACGTGATATTGCGCTTTTAATTAATGATAAGATTAATGTTAGCGAAATTCAGCAACTTATCGAAAAAACCGGCGGCGAGTTACTCGACTCAACTTGGTTATTCGATGTGTATACTGGACAAGGCGTAGAAGAAGGCAAACGCTCATTGGCATTTGCTATTTTATGGCAGCATCCAAGTCGTACACTCGAAGATGCTGAAATTAAATCCGGTATGGATAATATCCTACAAGTGTTAGCAGACACTTACCAAGCGACATTGAGGGCTTCATGACAGCATTAACAAAAGCAGAAATGGCTGATCATTTAAGTGAGCTCACGAGTTTAAATCGTCGTGAAGCGAAACAAATGGTTGAGTTATTTTTTGATGAGATCAGCCAAGCACTGATTTCAGGTGAACAAGTAAAATTATCGGGGTTTGGTAACTTTGAGCTACGTGATAAACGTCAGCGTCCAGGTCGTAATCCAAAAACGGGTGAAGAAATTCCGATTTCTGCACGTCGTGTGGTAACGTTCCGTGCGGGTCAAAAATTCCGTCAACGTGTAGGGACTGAGCAAGTCGATTAAGACCTGTAGCGTCAACTAAAAAACCTGAGCTTTGGCTCAGGTTTTTTTATATTGAAATGATATAAACATAAAAAAAGAGAGCCAAATGGCTCCCTTTTTTTCAAATAATCTAAAGTTTAGATTATTGAGCAGCAGCTTCAGAAGCAGCAACAGTCGCTTCAGATGCAGCGTCAACAGCTACAGCAGCAGCTTCAGAAGCAGCAGCAGCAGCTTCAGAAGCAGCAGCAGGAGCAGCAACAGAAGCAGCGTCAGCAGCAGCAGTTGCTTCAGATGCAGCTACAACAGCTTCAGATGCAGCAGCGTTAGCGTCAGCAGCAGCTTCTTCAGTTTTTTTAGCACAACCAACGAAAGCTAAAGTAGTAGCAACTGCAGCAGCAATAGCGATTTTTTTGAATAACATGGCATCACTCTCTAAATATGAGATAAAAAAGACCTAAGTTAGCCTGTTGTGTGCTGTTATTTGACCTAATTTTAACACTAGGTTTAACAATGCAGGAGCAGTCTAACTGGTATGCGAATATGCTATCACTGCGCTTTTTGAAATGCCACTAGGCAACTGGAAAAAAAGTGCGAAAAAGCAGATAAATTGACGATTTTTTAACAGAAAATAACAATCAAGGCAAAGGTTTATATTGGAGAAATACTTAATAACTGGTTAAAAAGACTAATATTTTTTATATTTATTTTTTTAGAATCATAGATTTAAAAATAAGTTTACAAAGGAATGAATGAATTGTGTAGTTATGTAAATTATGTCAACCAAAATAAAAGGCTGTCGTTAGAGACAGCCTTTTATTTAAACCGTAAAGCAAGCCTTAATTAGTTGCTAGCTTTACGTTTCATTTGATCAAAGAAATCATCATTGGTTTTGGTTTCTTTCATACGATCAAGCAAGAATTCCATAGCAGCAAGTTCATCTTGGGTATGTAATAATTTACGTAAAATCCAAACTTTACGTAGATTGTCTTCAGACATTAAACGTTCTTCACGGCGTGTACCTGATTTCTTGATGTTCATCGCAGGGAAAACACGTTTTTCTGCAATACGACGATCAAGGGTAATTTCTTGGTTACCTGTACCTTTAAATTCCTCGTAAATCACTTCATCCATTTTACTGCCTGTTTCGATTAAAGCAGTTGAAATGATGGTAAGTGAACCGCCTTCTTCGATGTTACGGGCTGCACCAAAAAAACGTTTTGGACGTTCTAGGGCATGGGCATCCACACCACCGGTTAAGACTTTACCTGATGAAGGAATCACGGTGTTGTAGGCACGTGCTAAACGAGTGATCGAGTCAAGTAAAATCACCACGTCTTTTTTGTGTTCAACTAAACGCTTGGCTTTTTCAATCACCATTTCAGCCACTTGCACGTGACGCGCAGGCGATTCATCAAAGGTTGAGGCAATCACTTCACCGCGAACGGTACGTTCCATTTCGGTAACTTCTTCAGGACGTTCGTCAATTAAAAGCACAATTAAGAAACATTCAGGGTTATTACGCACAATCGACTGCGCGATGTTTTGTAATAACATGGTTTTACCCGCTTTAGGCGGTGCAACAATAATAGAACGTTGACCTTTACCAATCGGAGCGACTAAGTCAACCACACGCGCAGTTAAATCTTCAGTGGTACCGTTACCCAATTCCATTACCAATTGCTCGGTTGGGAAAAGCGGCGTTAGGTTTTCAAACAAAATTTTGTTGCGTGAGTTTTCAGGCGTGTCATAGTTAATTTGATTCACTTTGAGTAAGGCAAAATAACGTTCACCTTCTTTTGGTGGGCGAATGGTGCCTGTAATTGTATCGCCCGTACGTAAGTTAAAACGACGGATTTGCGATGGGCTTACGTAGATGTCATCTGGGCCGGCAAGATAAGAACCCGCAGCTGAACGTAAAAAGCCGAAACCATCTGACAGAATTTCGAGAACGCCGTCACCAAAGATTTCTTCACCATTCATTGCGTGGCGCTTTAAAATCGCAAAAATAATATCTTGCTTGCGATTACGTGCCATTCCTTCAAGGCCCATAAATTCGGCAATCTTGATGAGTTCGCCAATCGGTTTTTTCTTGAGTTCTGTTAAATTCATAGGTGGTCAGATAGAATGTAAAATTCTAGGATAAAGTGTAAGAAAGGAAGCAACATACGAGCGCAAACGGACAAGAGATGCACGTCATTGTTTTGTACAGCAACAATTCAAAATTTGGAACGATTGTTTCAGAATTGTGTAAAAACAATTGCTGTTGCCGAGCGGCATGTTATGTGTTGTGTCTTGTAAGAAAATGACAGGATTGACATCCTTTATTTCTTGAACATGCAATATAGAAGAGAAACTAGACTTTGTCAATTTAGCAGTCAAAAAAATACGTTGCATAAGCACAACGTATTTTTAAGATCATGATCTAGACGAGGTGAATAGATCAGATGTTCGAGTTAGATGTTTTCGTCAATGAAAGCAGCTAATTTTGATTTTGGTGCAGCACCCACTTGAGTACCGACAACTTCACCATTTTTGAACATAAGCAAAGCAGGGATGTTACGAATGTTATAGTCTGCAGCAACAGATTGTAATTGTGTTACGTCAACTTTAACAATTTTCACTTTACCTTCGTATTCAGTTGCAAGTACTTCAAGTACAGGTGCAATGGCTTTACATGGCGCACACCAGCCCGCCCAGAAGTCAACAAGAACAGGTACATCAGACTCTAAAACGTCAGCCGCGAAAGTTGCTTCAGTGGTATTTACGATAGACATGGATTTGGCTCCAGATGATTTTTTAAGATAGCTCTATAATTATTAGTATTACATAGCCATCTGTAACAATGTAGGGGAATATTTAAATTTTGTGGCTTTCGATGGAGTTTGTCTAATGGATGATCACGATGGTATTCATCGTGTAACACAATTAACCAAGCGGCTAAAAAAGCAATCTTAGAAAAATCAGTGCACAAATGGCTTTTAAATTGCATATATGTGAATTAATCTAGGGGGCAATTCTGCAAGGATTTGTTTAAATAATGTCAGACTTTTTGATTGATGAAGAGTTGCTTGCTGCCATCGATATGGGATCGAACAGCTTTCATTTGGCGATTGCGCGTGTTGATCATGGCGAAGTAAAAAAAGTTGCCTCAATGTCAGAAAAGGTTCAGTTAGCTGCTGGTCTTGATGAAAATAAGAACCTAACTGAAGCTGCCCAGCAACGTGGTTTAGCTTGTTTGGCGCGTTTTGTTGGTCGTTTAGGTTCAGTACAGCCCAATCGTTTACGTATTGTGGCGACCAATGCACTGCGCCAAGCGAAAAACGGACATGAATTTATTCAAAAAGCCGCTGAAATTTTACCAAAGCCGATTGAAATTATTGCGGGTCGTGAAGAGGCGCGTTTAATTTATTTAGGCGTTTCACATACCATGGAAAATAGTGGTCGTCGCTTGGTGATTGATATTGGTGGTGGTTCGACTGAGCTGATTATTGGTGAAGAGTTTGAACCGATTCATACCGAATCGGTACAAATGGGCTGTGTAGCATTTACCAAGGCTTACTTTGCTGATGGTGAAATTAGTCAAAAAGCATTTGAACGTGCCATGACAGCGGCTCGTAAAGAAGTGTCAGGTTTGGTCAATACTTATAAAGACTCAGGTTGGGATACGGTGGTCGGTTCAAGTGGTACCATCAAAGCCTGTCGTCAGATTTGTGTGAATATGGGGTGGAGTAATGAAAAACAAGAACTGACCCGTGAAGGCTTAGAAAAAATCAAAGACAAAATGCTTAAATATAAGCACGTGTCTGACATAGAACTTGATGGCCTAAAAGAAGATCGTCGAGCAGTTTTGCCAGCCGGTATTGCCATTTTATATGCAGTTTTTGATGTATTAAACATTGATAAGCTGGTTTATTCGGATGGTGCATTACGTGAAGGCGTGATGTATGACTTGCTGGGTCGTTTCCAACATGAAGATATTCGCGATCGTTCGGTACATGCTTTAATGGGGCGTTACAATGCCGACCCTAAACAAGCTGAACGTGTAGTGGCGACCGCACAGCATCTATTTGAAAGTGTTGCGCCAGCCTTAAATTTAACTGTAGACGACAGTGATTTACTGCGCCGTGCCGCGTATTTACACGAAATTGGTCTGGCCATTAGTCACAGTGGTTATCACCGTCATAGCGCATATCTTTTGCAACACTCTGATATTGCCGGCTTCTCACAAATTGACCAAAATTATCTCTCTCATTTGGTCGCACATCATCGCCGTAAACTACGGAGTGAAGCTAAAGTTGACGTTTTACGCGTAGGTGGGCAAAAACTCATCTACTTATGTCTATTACTTCGCCTTGCAGTTTTGCTCAACCACAGTCGTAGCGATGAGATGCTTCCTGCCATTGAATTACAGGTGATCAATGCGCAACAATGGCAACTTAGCGTTTCTGGTGATGCCAAACAATGGCCTCTGCTCGTTGCCGAGTTACATGATGAACAAGTGCAATTTAAGCATTGGGATATTGAATTGAATATTCAGTCGGAACAATTTATCGATTAACGAACGGGTTAATTAAGGGATAATGGTCGACCTATGAAAAATAAAGCTGTATCTAAAGCATGGACAACGGTTCAAATTGCACGTCATCCGGAGCGTCCGCAATTCTTGGATTATGTTGGTGAAATCTTCACTGAATTTGACGCGTTGCATGGCGACCGTTTATTTGGTGATGATGGTGCCATGATTGGTGGTTTAGCCCGCTTAGACGGT
The DNA here is from genome assembly GCF_059515825.1 of Acinetobacter sp. CY17. Classification (NCBI taxonomy): domain Bacteria; kingdom Pseudomonadati; phylum Pseudomonadota; class Gammaproteobacteria; order Moraxellales; family Moraxellaceae; genus Acinetobacter; species Acinetobacter sp. CY17. The sequence continues at coordinate 18,219 of NZ_JCAKMX010000016.1, read as the reverse complement.
CAACCTGTGATGGTGATTGGTCAGCACCGTGGTCGTAGTACACGTGAAAAACTACAACATAACTTTGGGATGTGTAATCCTGAAGGCTACCGTAAATCACAGCGTTTGCTGGATATGGCAGAGCGCTTTAACTTACCGGTATTTACCTTTATTGATACGATGGGCGCATACCCAGGGGTAGGTGCAGAAGAGCGTGGTCAAGCAGAAGCGATTGCTTCAAGTTTAGCACAGCTTTCAAGCCTTAAAGTGCCTGTTGTTGCAACAGTGCTTGGTGAAGGTGGCTCAGGCGGCGCTTTAGGTATTGGTGTTGCGGATCGCGTGATTATGCTGTCGCATAGTATTTATTCTGTGATTTCACCTGAAGGCTGTGCGTCTATTTTATGGAAGACGGCTGAAAAGGCAGAACAAGCCAGCGAAGCTTTAGCCTTAACTGCAGAAAAACTACAAAAAATTGGTATTGTTGAGTACGTGGTTGACGAAGGTGAAGGTGCGCATTTAGATCCTGAAAATGTGATGTACGCGCTTAAAGATGTGTTAAAGCAAGCTTTAGCTGAATTACAACCAATGAGTGCCGAAGAGCGATGCGAAGCACGTTACCAACGTTTAATGAAGTTTGGCAGCAACAACTTAGGTCTCGCCTCTTAACCACTTGGCCTTATGCTGAGTCAAGCTTTTTAATCGCGTGTAGTGGCGGCATGGACTCCATGTTGCTGCTACAGGTGATGTCTGCTGTATTTCCTGAAAAAATCCGCGCCATTTATATTAATCACCAGCTGCAAGACTTAAGTGCCAGTTGGGGTGATTTTGTGCGCGCAGAATGCGAAAAACTAAGCATTCCTTGTCTGGTGGTCAATGTAGACGTGCAAGAGGGTAATCTAGAAAACCAAGCACGAATTGCTCGTTATCAAGCCTTTAGGCAGCATATTTTGCCTAACGAAATTTTAGTCTTGGCGCATCATCAACAAGATCAAGCCGAAACTGTGTTGCTGAATTTATTTTCAGGTAGTGGCGTGGGTGGTTTAAGTGCCATGTCGGCTTTGGATCAGCGTGATGGCTTCAAGATCTGGCGACCATTCTTAGATATATCACGTGAGCAAATCGCAGTTTGGGTTGAGCAAGACAACATTGCCTTTATTCAGGATCCAACCAACTTTGATACCCACTATGACCGTGCTTGGTGCCGTGAAACCTTATGGCCGCTGTTAAACTCGCGTTTTCCTAAAATGCAGCAAGCCGTGAGTCGTAACAGTTATTTAATGCAAGATGCTGCTGATATTTTGGCAGAAGTTGCAGCGCAAGATTTACAAATGTGTGGCAATGCCCAGCACTTACAGATCCCTCAGCTGTTACAGTTATCAAAAGCAAGGCAACGCCAGTTGCTCTCTAATTGGATCAAGGGTGAGGCACAATATCGTCCAAGTCTGGCTATGGTGGAACGTATTCAAACAGAAGTCATTGCCGCTAAAACTGACGCGCAAGCGGCGCTGCATCATGCTGGATTCTATTATTTACGTTATCAAAATGTGCTGTATAAGGTTAGTAAAGCTGATTATTTGGCACAGCAACATCCGATTTCTACGGAAATTTTACAGCTTGATGAGCAACAAACAATTCAAGTTGCCGCAGGGCAATTTGCTCTTCAAACAGCGTCACTTGGCTTAGACCCAAAACTATTGGGTCAAAAACTGATGTTAAGCCCGCGTGTAGGCGGCGAGAAGATCCATCTGTATGGAAGAGTGGGGCGCTGGCCGTTAAAAAAAGCGATTCAGGAGGCGCAAATTTTTCCTTGGCAACGCCATCAGATACAAATATTAAGCAAAGATGATGTTATGCTAGGCGTTTTTACCCCAAAAGGATTTTGGCTTGCCGAGTCAATCTATTGTCAAAGCAATGGCTGGCAACCCAAGTTATTGATTGATCATTAACCTTGAGCAAAAAATCATGAGTGCTGTTTTAGATTGTAATATTAGTTTTATTGGTGGCGGAAATATGGCTCAAGCCTTAATTGGTGGCTTGATTGCTCGTGGTTTAGCGCCGACGCGTATTACAGTGTCTGACCCAGTAGAAGCTGTGCGTGACTTACTGGCAGAAAAAAAAGTACAAGTGACCACCGATAATGCTGCAGCAATTTTAAATGCCGACATTGTAGTATTTGCTGTCAAACCCCAAGTACTTGCTCAAGTGCTTAAACCATTGAAAGGTTTATTTGCAGATAAGCTGGTGATTTCAATTGTGGCAGGGGCAGAAGTTGCAACGATTGCAAATCTTTTAGATACACAGCGCGTTGTACGAGTCATGCCAAATACCCCAGCTTTAGTTCAAACTGGGGCGCATGGGTTATTTGCCACTGATGTTGTCAATCAGGCAGATCGACATTTAGCCAGTCAAGTTCTGGCGGCTACTGGTTTAACTATTTGGGTAACAACTGAGTCGCAAATTGATGCGGTGACGGCAGTATCAGGTTCGGGTCCTGCATACTTTTTCTATATGATGGAAAGTATGATTCGTGCAGGCAAAAACTTAGGTTTGGATGAAAAAACTGCCACTGAGCTGACTCTACAGACTGCACTCGGTGCAGCACAAATGGCGATTACCAGTGCCAGTACGCCAGCACAATTACGTAAAAATGTCACTTCACCTAATGGTACAACGCAAGCTGCAATTGAAGTGTTTGATCGTGCGCATATTTCACAAAATATTCAAGCAGCATTGGCAGCAGCCAAAACCCGTAGCCAAGAGTTGGCGCAAGAGTTAAGCGAAAGCAGTAAATAAGTTTTTTATTTAGGAAAGTTTAAGTATGGGTGCAACCTCTGCGCTATTTTTTGACATTATTATTAATGTCGCGATTTTATTGGTGTTCTTCCGCTTTTTAATGCAACTGGCTGGGGTAAATGCCTATAACCCCGTGGTACAGTCAACGGCCAAAGCCACTAAAATTGTGGATGTGTTTGGGCGTATTTTGCCAACAATTGCAGGTGGTCGTGTCAATTTAGCAGCACTGGTGCTCACCGTATTGTTGTATTTTCTAAAGGTCTTTGGCTTTAAATACTTAAATGCGCAGCCAACAGGTGGGGCAGGTTACTTTATTATCAGCACTGTGTTGTCTATGTTGCATTCATTGGTTTCAATTTTAAAATATTTACTCTTTGCTTACATTATTTGTAGTTGGATTCAAATGTTTAGCCAAACCCGCTCGCCTTATATTGATCTGATTCAAGAGTTGGCCGAACCGATGTTAGCACCGTTTCGTAAGATTATGCCTAATATGGGGATGATTGATTTATCGCCTATTTTGGCATTCTTTACCTTATATATTGCTGAAATGATGCTCAGCTCAATTGTATAAATAAAGCTTCAAAAAAAGGACGCCGTGGCGTCCTTTTTTGTTTTTAACGTTTTAGTGTGCTTGGTCCCAGTTTTGACCCTTCCCAACTTCCACAATTAAAGGTACAGAGAGTTGAACAACAGATTGCATGACGTCACGTAATTGCTCAGCGAGTTGATCGGCAATATCTTGATCTACTTCAAAGACCAATTCATCGTGTACTTGTAGTAATAATTTAGCTTGATCCTTCGGTAAGATTTTATCCACTTCAATCATCGCCATTTTAATGATATCTGCTGCTGAGCCTTGTAAAGGTGCATTAATGGCAGCACGTTCTGCGGCTTTACGTACCATCATATTACGTGCATCAATATCAGGCGTATATAAACGACGACCGCTAATAGTTTCAATAAAGCCTTGCTCTAAAGCCACTTGGCGGGTGCGCTGCATATATTCGTAAATACCTGGATAACGGTTAAAGTACTTTTTAATATACTCTTGTGATTCTTGGCGGCTAAAACCGAGCTGACGGGTTAAACCAAATTCCGACATACCATACAGCAGACCAAAGTTCACCGCTTTGGCTTGACGACGTTGGTCATTGCTCACATCGTCTAAAGCAATGCCCAATACTTCTGCCGCAGTACGACGATGCACATCTTGATTATGGTTAAAGGCGTCGACTAAGGCATCATCTTGCGAAAAATGTGCCATTAAACGCAGTTCAATTTGTGAGTAATCGGCTGCGAGTAACACACGACCTTCAGGTGCCACAAAGGCTTTACGAATTTGACGGCCGATTTGCTCACGGACTGGAATATTTTGTAAGTTCGGATCAGTCGAAGATAAACGACCTGTTGCGGTTAACGCTTGATGGTAACTGGTATGCACACGGGCACTTGCATCGTTGGCTTGTTTAATTAAACCATCGGTGTAGGTGCTTTTGAGTTTAGTTAAGCCGCGATATTCTAAAATCAATTCCGCGATTGGATGCTCAATTTTCTCTAAAATACTTTCACTGGTGCTGTATTGACCCGTCGAGGTTTTTTTACCACCTTTTAAGCCCAATTTTTCAAACAGTACTTCACCGACTTGTTTCGGTGAGCTGACATTAAAGCTTTCACCAGCAATTTCAGTGATCTTTTGCTCTAACGCTGCAATGGCAGTGGCAAAATCATTACCTAACTGCTCTAAAAAAGCTAAATCAAGCTGAATGCCATTTTCTTCCATTACGCTTAAAACACGCGCGGTAGGCATTTCAATATGATGCAAAATATTGCTTAGTTCAGGAATGGCTTTAAGCTTTTCATCGAGCACTTCATAAAGACGATAGGTCACATGCGCATCTTCTGCGGCATAGTGGGCAGCTGTTTCAATCTCAATTTGATTAAAGGTTTTTTGCTTAGCACCTTTGCCAGCGATTTGCTCAAATGTAGTGGTAAAGTGACTTAAATAGACCCGCGCGACATCATCCATACCATGCCGTGTCGCCACAGAATTTAAAACATAAGAGGCCAGCATGGTATCAAAATACCAACCTTGTAAATGAATACCATGGTTTTCTAACACATGCGCGTCGTATTTGAGGTGATGACCAATTTTATCAATATTAGGATTTTCTAGAATTGGTTTGATTTGCGCGAGGATTTGCTCACGATTAAGTTGTTCAGGTGCACCGTCGTAATCATGGGCTAATGGGACGTAGTAGGCATCGCTTGCATCAAAAGCCACTGAAAAACCAACAATTTCCGCCACGCGATAATCAAGGCTGGTGGTTTCGGTATCAAAAGCAAAACGCGTTGCAGTGTTTAAACGCGCCCATAGATTGTCCCAATCGGCTTGACTCAGTACAGTATGGTATTTGGCTTGACCAAGTTGATCATCTGTACTCGTTTGCGCAGCTTGTTGTATAACCTCTACGCTTTGCGGCTGAGTATCTAAAGCTTGATTAATCTTTTTATATTGTGGGCTGTTGGGATTATTGGGATGGTCTAAAGACTGTAATTGGTTACGGAATTCAAGCTCGGTATATAAACGGCGCAATTCGTCTACATTGGGTTCTTGCAGTTTAAGATCCTCATAACCAAAGTTTAAATCTAGGTCGCAAACAATACTGGCCAATTGATGGTCAAGGGTAATGCCTTCAACGCTGTCTTTGATATTTTGACCGACTTTACCTTTGATCTTATCGACGTTTTCTAAAATACCGCCAATTGATCCGTATTCGGTTAACAGTTTCGCTGCAGTTTTAGCACCAACCCCTGGTACACCCATAATACCGTCAGATGCATCACCCATTAAAGTGAGGTAATCGATAATTTGATGCGGCCACACACCAAACTTATCAAATACCGCTTGAATATCCATAGGACGTTCTTTAAAGCTGTCTTCTAAAGTAACTTTTTCCGTGACCAATTGCGCCATGTCTTTATCACCAGTTGAAATTAACACTTGATGACCTAAAGCTTCTGCACGCTTGGCCAATGTGCCAATAATATCGTCAGCTTCGGCACCGGCTAAAAAGTGTAATGGAATGCCTAAAGCACGAATCAAGGCATGCAAATACGGAATTTGCTCTGCAAGTTCGCTTGGCATACTTGGGCGGTCACCTTTATAAATGGGTGATAAATGATGGCGGAAAGTTGGCTCTGAGGTATCAAAGATCACCGCCATATGGGTAGGCTGAGTACGACGCATCAATTTTTGAATGGCAGAAATTGCACCGCGCACCGCATTGGTATGCAAGCCTGTGGAGGTGGTTAATGGTGGGAGGGCGTGAAAGGCACGAAATAAAAAGTATGAGCCATCGACCAATACAAATGGTGGCATGCGAGGAATCCTAATTTTTTGCATCAATAGTATTGTTGTTGATTTTAGCATATGCCATTCAACATCCTATTGGCTGTTGTATCATCATTAAAACACTTGAGAACAAAACAATGACCCATAAGCAATCTGAACTGCGCATGATGTGGTTACTTGGCTTGCTGATCTTAGGATTTTCTGCGTGGTTTGTCTTTAAACATCAGGTGATCAGTGTGTTATGTGGCTTAGCCTTTGTCATGAGTATTATGCAATATGTCAATGCTTTAGCGACTCAAACTGAGCCACAAGCGCCTGCACGTTCACGTGTGCCTTTGTATTTATGTTCAGTGGTTGCGGTAGTTGCCGCTGTGTTGCAGTGGTCTTGGCTATTTGCTTTGGCATTAAGTTTGTGGATTTATTTTTTACTGAGTTGGTTGCAACAGTTAGAACGAAAAATCACTGGCTTACTGCAACAACAGCCTGAATCGTTAGAGGAGTCAGTAGCCCTACCAAGATTTAATTCAGTGCCTGTACCTAGTGATAGTCGCTCCTCGCTGCCGCAGAGTATCATGACATGGCTATTACAGGGCAACCCTGTGCTTAAAGGGGCTATGCTGATTTTAATAGTTGGCATTATTCTATTATTGCGCTTTGCGACAGAATATTGGCAAATCAGCTTAACCTTAAAATTATCAGTTCTCGCGGTTATTGCCACAGCAATTACGCTATTGGGGCTGTGTTTAAGCAACAAAAACCGTAGCTTTGCCTTGGCTTTACAAGGGTTGGGGCTGGCAATCTTATGTTTGGATTTATTTTTTAGTTATTACAATCAAATTTTGCCAAGCTTTGTTGTGGCCAGTTTAGCCTTTGCAGCCTTAATGGCTGTCAGTATTTATTTAAGCTTAAAACAAAACAGTATTGAGCTGGCCTTTATGGCGATGTTGATTGCTTATGCGGCGCCGTTTACTTTGCCCGTTCGTGAAGCAACTGCTGCAGAATTTTTAGCCTACTATTTGGTTGTGAATATGGCTATTGCATGGCTTGGGACTTGGCGCGCATGGAAAGCGCTCAATCAAGTGGGTTTTTTAGTCACGTTGTGGGTTGGCGGCGCCTATGTATTTTGGTTTGGACAAGACAGCCAACAAGAGTTAATTGCACTATATGTAGTGCTGCATAGTCTGGTGTTTATTTGGTTGGCTTTTCGTTTTAGTCAGTTGTTATCTCAGCAAGATGTGCAGGGCTTTGCTTTAAAACCGACGCTTGATTTAGGTTTGTTATTTGGCGCACCGCTCTTTGCTTATGGCGCGTTGTATTTAATTTATTTTGAACAAATCAAAACGCAAGCCTTGCTGAGTGCAGCTTATGCGCTGCTATACGGAATTTTATATTTTATTGCCAAACGTCAGCAGCAAATGAGTTGGATTAAGCACAGTTACTTTAGCCTAGCACTGCTGTTTATAGCATTTATCCCTGCGATTTTACTGCCTAAGGAATGGAGTGTCGTAGGCTGGTCTGTACTGGGTACAGCGGTGTTTGTATTGGCCTTACAGCGCCAATCTGCTATTAGCCGTTATGTGGCTATGGCATTGCTGATGCTTGCAGGCGCTAGCGCGGCTTATTATTTAGTTGATCTAGACCATTTTGCCAGTCATATCTATTGGGTATTAGCGCTGCTGTTTATAGCGGTTGTGGTGATCAGCAATAGTACTCAACACTATCGTCAGCAGCTTGCAACCTTAGATGTAATATTCTTAAGTGGCTTAATGTTTGTGGCGGTCATTTTGCTCCAGGTATTGTTATTAGATGCCTTAGAGGGGGCATTGCAAGGCGTGATCACGCTAAGCATAGTTGGTTTAGTTTATCTGCTTATCAATGAAGGGCTAATTAATCGCCGCGCCACATGGACATGGGCTTTACCTAAATGGATTGGCTTATTACCAATTTTTACTTATGCCTTTTGGTTGCTGCTTGGCCATGTAAAGCATGGTCAAATCATATGGGAAAATGGCTTAGAGCAAGGCTTATTTTTTACCGCACTCATATTGCTGAGTGCGGTGTGTATCCGCCCATTACAGGCCATTTATGACGATCGTGAATGGGTCAGTCTGACGACTTTAATCAGTTTGGCTTTGGCCAGTAGCAGTTTACTGCCGCATATGCCCTTTGTGAGTATGGTGATTTTACCACTGGTTTTTGCGCTGTACTGCTACAAGCAAAAGGCACTCTGGTCACAGTGGTGGCAAGCGCGTAGTAGCCTGGTGGTCATGGCGATATGGATACTCAGTTCGCAATTATTTGCCCAAGAAAGTTTTGATGCTTATGTTGCACCTGTGATTAACCCCTTTGATGCAGTAAGTATCGCGATGCTCACCAACTTTATTTGGATACTGCTACAGCAGCAAAAATCTGGCTTGGAACGTGGTTTACTCGGTGTATGTGGGGTATTGGGTGTGCTGTGGCTAAGTAGTTATATTTTATTGCGTGCCTTACATGTTTATCTAGATACGCCCTATAACAGCATTGCCATTTGGCAAGATGCCACAGTACAAATGAGCTTAACCTTACTGTGGGTCATTTTAGCCTTTATCACGATGCAATTTGCGAGTCGCAAGCAGCTCAAGAGTGTGTGGATACTCGGGGCGAGTGTATTGCTATTGGTGAGCTTGAAATTAGCTTTATTTGATTTAGCAAATATTGGCACCCTAAGTCGAGTATTGTCATTTTTAGGCGCAGGTTTACTGATGTTAATTATTGCTTATATTGCACCAATGCCTGAACAGCACAGCTAAAAAAGCCCAACCTTAAGTTGGGCGAGGTGTTAAAGCTTAGGCTCACGTTGTATGTCTTGTTTATGGGCATATTCATCTATGTCCATCTGCTGTGTTGGAGCAGATGGAATAGGGCGATCAACAAAGCCCATTTTGGGTACAGGAATCTCAATTTGATTATCCACGAAACCATTACGAATACGCTCATGCAGCTCATCTTTAACTTTTAAAAAGTTTTCACGCTGACACCACACTGCAAACAATATTTCAATCGAAGATTCACCAAAGGAAGTCACAGTTACTGCGGGTTTAGGATCAGCCAATACCAAGGGATATTTTTGTGCCACATCTAATAAAACCCGACGCACTTTAATGATGTCTTCATCAAAGTTGATGGCAAGGGTAATTGGAATGCGTCGGATAGGAAATTTAGATAAGTTTTGTACTGGGGCGCGAATCAGTTGTTCGTTGGGTAAGCGTACATAAACATTGTCTTGAGTAAGGAGTTTGACTGAGAGTAAATCAATTGAAATTACTTCACCTTCAATGGTATGACCACGAATCAGGGTAATTTGAATGGTATCACCGACTTCAAACGAGCCTTCGCCAATTAGAAACATACCACTAATTAAGTTGCTGGCTGAGGTTTGTGAAGCAAAACCTAAAGCAACGGTTAAAATCCCCGCCGCACCTAAAAATACACTGAGTTTAAAACCGGCTTCTTTTAAGCCTGCGATCATAAACAGCAAGAAAATACTGTAGAAAATCCCGCGTCGCCAGACCAAACTTTGATGGGCATTAAACTTGGTGCCTACGGTGCGAATAAAGGTATTGGACACCAATCGGGCAATAAAGAAGCCTAAGATAATAATGACAACGGCAATAATAATTTCAATGATGCGTTCGCTCTTCCAACCGGAAAAGGTACCGGTGAGACTGCTAAATACACCATCGACAATTTTTGAATCTGACATAACAATCCCTAGAAGAATGAATCAAACATATTAAACAACACGCTGCCTGATTCGCGTGGCGGTTGTAGATAGGTGACTTCTCCGGCATGAATCGGGGTGCGGTTTTCAATACGAATACGGGGTGGTCGATCTAAGCCTTCATGATTGACGCGAATTTGCGAGGTCCATAAACGGCCGGTACTTTCACTAAAAAACAGTGGTAGGGCGGTCACGGGTACGTTCATCCGGTCAAAGCGTAATTGCTGATTACTGGTGTTATGAAATTCAATGGGGGTAATGGCACGAAATGAACGCGGTTTGAGTTGATTGAGTTCAGTACGGCCATCCACAGACGTGGCATAACAAATCTCACCTAAGCGTGGATTTGGACCAAACCAAGTATCTTTAGGCAAAATCACGGGAATATCAAACAAGGGTTCGCGTTGTCCTTCGACAAAACCTGCAATCCAAAGTGGGGTACTAATATATAAAGTACCGCGTTGACTGGCGGGAATATAAATGGGATCAACGGGTTTAATTACTACAGAACGATTGGCTAAACGCGGCATCAACTGTACAGTACCATGTGTGCTTTTAAACATATAGCGTTCGATATGGACTGGCTGTGGAAAAGCAAAAGCGGGATCCTCTATCGGGTGCCACTGCTGTTCATAATCATATTGCACTTGTGGGCGATGATATTCTAAGCGCCACTCCTGTAAACCACGCGTTAAACGCAGCAGCAAAGAACCAAATTGCCAAGCACGTGCCTGACCAATCTCAAAACTATATTCGCCCCACCATTTGGCAATCGGGCTCAAGGCATTAGAGTGCATTAATATCCTAGTCCGCAAAAAACTGACTTCACGTTGTCATGTGCTTAGAGTACACTCAAAACAATTTTTTTCATCATGATAATTTGTGATGCAGCCATTAAAACATGTACAAATTCCTTATAGTTTTGCTAAACGGCATGCCATTTTAATTCGTTATGCGGGTGATCAGCCGATTATCGTGCGCCGTGAACATACGCCTTTACTTGCCATTCAAGAAGCAAGACGTATTTTGGGCGTGCCTGCTCAGCATGAACTATATGACGAACAACAATTTAGCCAATTACTCAGTATAAGTTTTGCGGGTGATAGTAATGAATCGCAGCAGGTTGCCGCAGGTTTAGAAGATCATCCTGATTTATTGTCTTTAGCCGATTCTGTACCTGAAGCTGAAGATTTGATGGATCAAGAAGATGATGCGCCGATTGTGCGTCTGATTAATGCCTTGCTGTCTGAGGCGATTCGGGTCGGTGCTTCAGATATTCATATTGAATCTTTTGAGAAAAAACTCTCGGTACGATTACGCGTCGATGGACAATTGCGAGAGATTGTCCAGCCGCGCCGTGAACTCGCCCCGCTGTTGGTGTCACGGATTAAAGTCATGGCACGCTTAGATATTGCCGAAAAACGTGTGCCGCAAGATGGTCGTATTTCGTTACGTTTGGCTGGACGTGAAGTAGATGTGCGTGTTTCGACCTTGCCATCGAGTCATGGTGAACGCGTGGTAATGCGTTTATTGGATAAACAAGCCGGTCGTCTGAATATGAGTCATTTGGGTCTCATGCACGAGGACTACACACGTTTAAGCACTTTGGTGCATCGTCCGCATGGCATTATTTTAGTGACGGGCCCAACTGGTTCAGGTAAAACCACCACGCTGTATGCGGCGCTTGCAGATCTTAATGATGGTTCACGTAATATTTTAACTGCTGAAGATCCGATTGAGTATCAACTCGAAGGCATTGGTCAGACCCAAGTCAACACCAAAGTGGATATGACCTTTGCTCGCGCTCTAAAAGCCATGCTACGTCAAGATCCAGATGTGGTGATGGTGGGTGAAATTCGTGATTTAGAAACTGCTGAAATTGCGGTACAGGCATCCTTAACCGGTCATTTGGTCTTGTCTACCTTGCATACCAATACCGCAATTGGTGCGGTGACCCGTTTAAAAGATATGGGCATTGAACCATTTTTATTGTCGAGTTCTTTAATTGGGGTGATTGCCCAGCGTTTGGTGCGTACCTTGTGTCATCACTGTGTGACGTGGCGCGCAGCGGATGAGTTTGAGCGACAAGTCTTTGCTGATGTTCAAGCGCAAGACGCCTTACAGCTCCCTCATCCAAAAGGTTGTGAATACTGTGGACACACCGGTTTTAGTGGTCGTACTGCGATTTATGAAATTGTGCCTGTAGATGATCAAATGCGCCGTCTTATCCATGGCAATGCCGCAGAATTTGAGCTAGAACAGTATGCCCGCCAGTCGGCAGGCTCGATCCGTAATGATGGCTTAAACAAAGTGTTACAGGGTAAAACCACCTTAGAAGAGGTATTACGTGTCACCAATGCAGCAAGTGAGTGATTACCAAAGGCTGACAATCTTCTGCATAAGCTGGGCACGAAACGGTGCAGTTGGGTTGCCAGGATTGCGCAAGGTTTCATTTTCATAAAAGGCTTGCCATGCCTTTGCCATATTTAAAGTCACGCCTTGGATTTTCATCTGTGCTACATCGGCTGCGCTTATATTATTTAAGCGTGCTTCTGCACCATCTGGGCCTGTGCCCCAACCAATAATTCCTTGACCAAAACTCGGTAGGTTAATGTTATTGGGGGTAGAGGGAATTGGCATACGTTGGTAGGCAGGATTCACCAATGATTTAAGCGCAGGACGGACTTTTTCAGAAATCGTCAGTTCAGCTTGAGTCAAAGGAGAAAAGGCGAGCAAAGCTGCCGTAATCAAAGCCAGTTTTAGCATTGGAATAACCTAAACAAATAATCTTTGATTATAGAAAAATTCACCATAAAAAACAGCGCTGGTAGATTGGTTCTAGCAAGCGCTGTTTTTGTATCGCAAAATTAGAATTAATAATTGACTAAAACACGGTGCTGCATCAGAGGCATTGATTCACGAATCTTGGCTTGTTCGGCTAAATCAAAAGGTACAGTAATTAGGCCTGCACCGTTTTCATCAATTAAAGCTAAAACATGCCCACGTGAATGAGTTGCAGCTGTATGCCCCCAAGTTTGGCGTTTTTCACCATGCCAACCTTGCTGCGCTGCACCTAGGACTTGGCATTGACTATCCATTGCGCGTGCTTGCAGCAATAGTTGCCAGTGCATTTGACCGGTGGTGTAGGTAAAAGCCGCAGGTGCAGTTAAAATATGAGCACCTTGCTGACGCAATTGCAGTGCAAGTTCTGGAAAGCGTAAGTCATAACACACCATGAGGCCAATACTACCAAATGGAGTCTTCGCAACCACCACATCTGTACCGGGTTCAAAATATTTGGATTCTTGATAGCCACCGACTGCATCTCCCACTTGAACATCAAACAAATGAATTTTGTCATAACGCGCTTCAGTTTTTTCTGGGCTAATACATAAGCTCACAGTGCGTACTCGTCCATCTTGAATGATTGAACCATCTGGACGATATGGGCAGGGTAAGGTACCCGCCACAATCCAGAGATTGTAACGATGGGCGAGCTGTTCTAGGCGTGCTTGAATCACTTCAAACTGCTCTGCGGTTTGGCGTTGTTTGCCACCTGCAAAACAGACGAAGTTTTCTGGAAAGACAATCAACGATGCGCCGGCTGCTTGACTCTGCTGCATCAATTGTTCAATGACGTTGAAATTAGCTTCAATATCATCTTGGGAGTTCATTTGTGCAACAGAAAGAAAAGTCATGGCTACTCCATTTTATACATTTTGATTTGATTGTTCTAAATTTTGTTGTTCTTTTTCAAGTTGTTTAACCAGTGGCTCAAACATATTTTGATTATTTTCGTTGAGTTTCATTAAGGTCTTATGCGCATCGAGTACAGTAGTCAGCATATTGCGATGGGTAATATTATCTTCAACCAAAGCGCGGGTACAGACTTGCGGATCACCACAGTAATTTAAAATCACAAAGACCTGACCTAGGCCCATACTATTGGCTAAAGTAGTGATATCTGGATTGGTCGACAGCATCACAGCTTGAATTTGGTGGATTTGCTTGAGCTTAAGCCCCAGTTTCGCCAAGACACCCAGTACAGTGCTATCAATAAAAGTGGTTTGAGTTAAATCAACAATCGCACCCACAACATTTTCATGCTGTTCTAATTTATTGAGAAGTTTATCGAGACTGATGCAAGATTGGGCACGCACTTCGCCAATAAGCTTAAAAATATGCGTTCCGTCTAAACTTGCGTATTCAACATGACCTGTTGACATATAAATGCCATTTGCAGAGAAGGATAGAAAATTATCCCATAGGCGGTAGGCATAACTCAAGTATGGATGAGTCGTATAAGCTTTGTAAGTATTGTAACTATTTGATAAATATTTTATTTCATGCGTCTTAAACTTAAGATGGCAATATCATCCGCAACATGTTCTGGTGCTTGAAATGATTGATTTTGCAAATGAAATACCAATTGTTCAAATTGTTCGCTTAAGCCGCCTGTGAATGGTTCAAGCGCACCATCTGAACAAATAATGAACCGCGCGTCGCGATTTAAAGTGCATTCAAACTCTTCAACCTCTAAATCTTCAGTTAAACCCAATGGAAAACTGCTTGTATTTAACACTTTAGGTGGTTGATCTTTCTCAAAAATAATCGCAGGTGGATAATGTCCTGCGCTTGACCAACGAATTTGATGGGTTTCTAGGTTTAAAATTCCTGCCAGCATGGTGATATGTTTTTCAATATTTTCTTGCACCAACATGCCATTGAGTTTTTTGAGTAGCTCACGTGGCGTTTTAGAACGTCCATGAAAAGCAGCCATCCACGAGGTCAGTAAAGAACTGGTCACGCCATGACCTGAGACATCCGCCAAATAGAACATAATCTCTTTGTCACTGATTTTCCAATAGTCGTACCAATCGCCTGATAAATACGCTGAGGGCTTAAATAAGGTTTCAACTTGATAGTTTTGCAATTCAATAGGATTAGGCAATAAGCGTTTTTGTAATTCAGCTGCGGAAGGTAAATCACGACTATCTTGGTTGCGCTTATATTTAGCATCAATACGCAGTAGTGCAGCTTGAGGGTTTTCAGGCAAGCGATTCCAAATCCAACCGGCAAGTGCACCTTGTTCCCAAGCTTGTGATAAAGCACTACCTTCTTGATCAAAGGCCAGCACAATCGTCGGCAAGCTCCATTTATGGGTCAAATAATCCTGCACATCCGCAATCGCGACAATGGTAGGGTCATACAAGTGAATGTCTTCTATGCGAATCATTTGTACACTGGGTAGCGTATCTAAGACCTGATCTAAATAAGCGATATCGCGAGTCGGTTGAATGAAATACATAAAGACTGTGTATGATCCTGAATAACAGTGAGTTGAACTACTATAGCAATCAATTGCAGCATCAATTCAATGATGCTGCAATTTTTGTAAAACTTTTTAAAATTTACGGATTGATTTCAAGCTTTTCTTCATCTAGATCGACTGAATCATCAAATTCATCATCAATAAAGCTGATAGCAGCAGCATCGGCATCACGTTTTTGCGCAATTTCAAAGCTCTTTCGTTGTAGGTAAATGTCACGCATGGCTGCATATTTATCACCTTGTAATACACCATCTAAATCCAGTAGGCGCGCACGGGTATCTACACCACGCCATGCGATTTCACCCCAATATAAGCCATCATGATCATCAAGCATATATTTTTGTGGTCGTGCTTGGCTGTCAACAATATTACCTAAACCATCGCGTAGTGTACTTGGTCCCATTACAGGTAAAACCAAGTAAGGACCAGATGGGACGCCATAAAAACCTAAAGTTGTGCCTAGACTCTCATCTTCACTATCTAAACCAAGACGACTAGCTGGATCAGCAAAACCTAAGGTGGTTAGGGTGTTAATGGTAAAACGTCCGAGGGTTTTAATGGCACGTAAAGGTTTGGCCTGTGCGAATTGATTGACCGCATTCCAAGGTTCATCTAGATTTTTTCGTGCTTGGGTTAAGGAGCCGCGTACTTGTTCAGGTACCTTTTCACTATAGCTTACCGCAACAGGACGTAGCACAGTACGATCTAACACATCATTAAAAGCATAAATTTGCCGATTTAAAGGTTGTAAAGGATCTTTGACCTCTTCGCTTTGTGCAGCATTGGCATCGACTTTAAATTGATCAACACGCAATTGTTTTAATTGTTTTAAGCTCTCTAGCCGAGACACTTCACTGCTTGCGGTAGGCGGTTTTTGATTTTCCATGGCAAAACTTGCTGAGCTCAGTAGTAAACTGCCAAGACCTATCCATAGATAAGAACAATGACGCATATAAAATCCTTATTGATTAATCTGTTATCAAGGTAAATCGGGCAAAGCCACAGCGTTGTATCGGTTATATAGAAGGTTATTAAAGCAAATTTAATCAAAAAATACAGAAAAAAGCGCAAAATGTATAAAAAATATTCAAATAAAACATTTTTCATGTATTTAAAGACTAAATGACTTGCAACATGCATCACTTTGTCTATAATGCCCATCCATCGGCGGTGATTGAAATAAATCGCTTGACTCTTGTGGGAATAAGAGTAATATAGCCGACTACTTGCTTCTGACGAAGATGCAAGAAAATCATTAAGAGATTATGAAGAACAACTTGTGTGGATTTTTACTGGTTGATCAATCGAATATATTTTCATTGATAATTGGTAAGAATTTCTCGAAGTTTATTTGAGCAAATTTTTTGTCAGTAATTGATGAGCCAAGATTGGTGCCCTATAGGCACTATTGATTTTAAACTGAAGAGTTTGATCATGGCTCAGATTGAACGCTGGCGGCAGGCTTAACACATGCAAGTCGAGCGGATGAAGGTAGCTTGCTACTGGATTCAGCGGCGGACGGGTGAGTAATGCTTAGGAATCTGCCCATTAATGGGGGACAACAGTTGGAAACGACTGCTAATACCGCATACGCCCTACGGGGGAAAGCAGGGGATCTTCGGACCTTGCGTTAATGGATGAGCCTAAGTCGGATTAGCTAGTTGGTGGGGTAAAGGCCTACCAAGGCGACGATCTGTAGCGGGTCTGAGAGGATGATCCGCCACACTGGGACTGAGACACGGCCCAGACTCCTACGGGAGGCAGCAGTGGGGAATATTGGACAATGGGCGAAAGCCTGATCCAGCCATGCCGCGTGTGTGAAGAAGGCCTTTTGGTTGTAAAGCACTTTAAGCGAGGAGGAGGCTACTTAGATTAATACTCTAGGATAGTGGACGTTACTCGCAGAATAAGCACCGGCTAACTCTGTGCCAGCAGCCGCGGTAATACAGAGGGTGCGAGCGTTAATCGGATTTACTGGGCGTAAAGCGTGCGTAGGCGGCTTTTTAAGTCGGATGTGAAATCCCTGAGCTTAACTTAGGAATTGCATTCGATACTGGGAAGCTAGAGTATGGGAGAGGATGGTAGAATTCCAGGTGTAGCGGTGAAATGCGTAGAGATCTGGAGGAATACCGATGGCGAAGGCAGCCATCTGGCCTAATACTGACGCTGAGGTACGAAAGCATGGGGAGCAAACAGGATTAGATACCCTGGTAGTCCATGCCGTAAACGATGTCTACTAGCCGTTGGGGCCTTTGAGGCTTTAGTGGCGCAGCTAACGCGATAAGTAGACCGCCTGGGGAGTACGGTCGCAAGACTAAAACTCAAATGAATTGACGGGGGCCCGCACAAGCGGTGGAGCATGTGGTTTAATTCGATGCAACGCGAAGAACCTTACCTGGTCTTGACATACAGAGAACTTTCCAGAGATGGATTGGTGCCTTCGGGAACTCTGATACAGGTGCTGCATGGCTGTCGTCAGCTCGTGTCGTGAGATGTTGGGTTAAGTCCCGCAACGAGCGCAACCCTTTTCCTTATTTGCCAGCACTTCGGGTGGGAACTTTAAGGATACTGCCAGTGACAAACTGGAGGAAGGCGGGGACGACGTCAAGTCATCATGGCCCTTACGACCAGGGCTACACACGTGCTACAATGGTCGGTACAAAGGGTTGCTACCTCGCGAGAGGATGCTAATCTCAAAAAGCCGATCGTAGTCCGGATTGGAGTCTGCAACTCGACTCCATGAAGTCGGAATCGCTAGTAATCGCGGATCAGAATGCCGCGGTGAATACGTTCCCGGGCCTTGTACACACCGCCCGTCACACCATGGGAGTTTGTTGCACCAGAAGTAGGTAGTCTAACCGTAAGGAGGACGCTTACCACGGTGTGGCCGATGACTGGGGTGAAGTCGTAACAAGGTAGCCGTAGGGGAACCTGCGGCTGGATCACCTCCTTAACGAAAGATTGGCGACCGGTAAGAATCCACAACAAGTTGTTCTT
>NZ_JCAKMX010000015.1:0-99915 GCF_059515825.1 Acinetobacter sp. CY17 | reverse complement strand
ACCGCCAAGGCCATCAATTACACGCTGAAGCGTTGGCCAGCTTTAAGCCGCTATCTGGATGATGGCAATCTACCGATTTGCAATAATTGGGTAGAGAATCAGATGCGACCTTGGGCCTTAGGACGCAAGAACTGGCTGTTTGCTGGCTCGCTGCGCAGTGGCCAACGAGCTGCCAATATCATGACTTTAATCCAGTCAGCAAAGCTCAATGGCTTGGATCCGTATGCCTATTTAAGTGATGTGCTGAAAAGGCTACCGACACACAAAGTGACCCAAATTGAAGAATTACTGCCACACCGGTGGCAACCCGACCAAAATTAAAAAATAGGTATGGGGTTCAGCGGATGCTTACGCAACCCGACCAAAATTAAAAAATAGGTATGGGGTTCAGCGGATGCTTACATTTAAACTAAAAATATCCTTAATGTATTCTTGATCTGATAAATCCAAAGAATGTCCCCATATACTGATATTAATATCTAACTTTCTATTTTTCTCATTTGCTGCACGTAAATTTCGCCTAGTCACAGGATTAGTTGAGATTAATTGTTCCGCAATTTGCTCTTCTTGAAATAAAATTTCCTCCTTATACGAATCTAAGAATAAATAATCTGTTTCTTTAAATAATTTTTGGTGATACTTAGTAAAACCAAAAGCTTTTAACCTTATCAGTTCAGGGGCTTCCAGATCTGAAACTCCTAAAACAATATTCTGGCTAGCTCCGTGTACACCATGTAGGTAATCTATTTTGACTTCTGTATCCCTATAAATTCGAGAGTAAGTATCTGTATAATTGAAGGAAAAAATCTTACTAGGTCTTACCCAATCTTCTGCATCAATATTTATTTGATGAGCTAAAGGAATCAGCGTTTTTATCAATTTGTTAAGGTAGACATTAAAAATTCCAACAAATTCATTTAGCCCATTTAACAAATGACTTAAGAATAATGAAATATCGAAACCATTTTTCAAATGCTTATTGGGAGAAAACTCCTTATTAAGATAAAAGGTTGAAAATTCTCCGCCATTTTTCATCGACTTACGTTCTTGCACAAAATCAAAACTCTTAAGAATTTGAAGATTTCGTTGGCTAAACTTATTTCCTGATTCAGTAGTACTCTCTAACGCATCAACTGTCTTAGCAGATTCATTTAAGTCAGAAATATAAGGAAGTACATTCCCACAAGCTAACAAAACCTCTTCAATTTTATTTTCGAAATCAATCCAAGAACCTATATCTTTTGTATGCTTTTCAAAATATCTGTACCAAGTATTTTTTCCTAATTTATCTTTTAGATCAGACAAATCATCTGCACTCAAGTTAGCATTTGAAATATCATAAAAGAGCTTTGTATGAGTGATAAAAACATCCTTTTTGGCTAACAAATGAGAAAACAGGTTATCAAATCTCATATCTCCCTTTTCTAAATTCCAATCTTCTATACTTTTCATTACAATCATAAAGTGATCGTATTTAGTCGGCAAATAATGTGATAAGTCAAAACCATTGCCCACAATTAAAATATTTTCAGCCACCCTATCCCCCAATAAAAAAGCGTATCAATTGATACGCCTAACATAGAAGAATGGCTTAAAAAAGCAACCTAACTTTAGGGGCATACAGCCGTTTGGAAAGACTTGGTATTACTGCCACGGCTACATTTATAAGCCGCTTTCTTATCCACTAAATTCCATTGCTCATCCACTAACTTAAATTGATAGGTGGTACGAATTGCACTCACAGAATCATCCATTAAACCTGACTCTAAAACCGTCACTTGCGCGGCAGTTGGCGCTTCCACACGGTTAAATACCTGACGAATCTCGACTGCATTTAATTCTGATTCTAAATTTGGCTGCGCCTTTAACACCTGCTCAAGTGGCGTATAAGACGAATGCACCACCCCTTTGGCTTTATTAAATAAATTTTCCGTGGTGGCACACGCAGTAAGTGATGCCAATACAGCAGTTAAAGCGAAAAAACGTAACATATAATTATCCTTAATTGTGTTTATAAAATTTGATCATGCCGCGCCTAAAAAAAAAATTCTATGGCAAGACTGTATAAAAAAAGCCCCAACAACTGTTGAGGCTTTTTTGCTTAATTGATCATATTAAAGATCAAATAATTTACCAGGGTTCATAATACCGTTTGGATCGAATACTTGCTTTAACGCTTTCATGTATTCAATTTCTTCTGCTGAACGGCTGTATTCAAGATATGGCTTTTTGGTCATACCTACACCGTGTTCCGCAGAAATAGAACCGTCATATTTCTTCACAGTATCAAACACATATTTATTTACAACTTGGCATTTCGCAAAGAAGTCGTCTTTGCTTAAATCGGCAGGTTTTAAAATATTTAAGTGTAAGTTACCGTCACCAATATGACCAAACCAGCAGATTTCAAAGTCTGGGTAGTTGTCAGACACAATTGCATCAATTTCTTTAATAAATGCAGGAACATAGGTAATTAGTACTGAAATATCATTTTTGTATGGTGTAAATGGCGCAATCGACTCAGAAATATCTTCACGTAAACGCCATAAGCTCTCCACTTGGTCTAGGCTTTGGCTTAACACGCCATCCCATACCCAACCTTGTTCCATACAGTGCTCAAAGATTTCCATCGCCTTGTCCATAATTGGCTCAAATGGCGCTTCAAACTCAAGTAAGACATAGAATGGGCATTCGGTTGCAAATGGACGTTGTACATGACCATGATCAAGTACTTTTTGCATCGCAAGTTCACCAAAGAACTCAAATGCTGTTAAATCAATTTTCGCTTGGAATGCATGAAGTACAGGCATCACCGCTTCAAAGTCAGGTACACCCAGTACCATCACTTGTAAGTCTTGTGGTTGACGCTCTAGCTTAATTTCAGCTTCTGTGACTAAACCTAAAGTCCCTTCACCACCAATAAATAAGTGTTGTAGCGCATAACCTGTGGCATTTTTAATCATGCCTTTGTTTAAACGCAGTACATCACCTTTACCAGTCACAACTGTTAAGCCTAGTACCCAGTTACGTGTCATGCCGTATTTAATAACTTTAATACCACCCGCGTTGGTACCGATGTTACCGCCAATTTGACTTGAGCCCGCAGAAGCAAAATCGACTGGGTAATACATGCCCTGTTCTTCAGCATAGTTTTGCAACTGTTCAGTCACTACACCTGCTTGTACACGTACCATACGGTCAGCTGGGAAGAATTCCAAGATTTGGTTCATCTTGTCCATACTGATCACGATTTCACCGTTGGCCGCTACAGCACCCGCTGATAAACCAGTACGACCACCTGATGGTGTTACTGCAACATTAAATTGGTTGGCAAGTTTAACAATCTGTTGGACTTGCTCTGTGCTGGAAGGAAAAACGATGACCGATGGATTTGGGTCGAAGTGTTTGGTGTGGTCACGTCCCCAATTTTCGAGGCTGTCAGCATCAGTTTTAATACGGTTTTCACCGACGATAGCTGTTAATTGAGCCAATAACTCAGGTGTTAAAGCGACTGGAGCATTCATCGTTTGCAGACCTAGCAAGAAGTTTATTCACAAGAATATGAGCAAAAAACAAACATTTAAAATGAATATTTTTCATCTCATCATGCACAAAAATCGTTCCATTTTTTGGAGGTGGTTTTTGCGGGACACTATTATAAATCATTTTTGCCCAAGACTCGCAGAAAATGGCATTTTTGCTAATGTCGCTTACAAATTACAGGCTTAGTTAGACCAAAATTTTAAAATTAGGCGATATTTTCAACATGCAAGAAAATCCATGGGTCATAAAGCAAATGTTTATAGTGTATTTTCCTATGCTATCATATTGCCACTAAATTTGGCCTTTGTAGCGGAGCCGTAATGAGCCAACATCTTTCTCTACCTAAAGATAAAATCCGTTTCTTATTGTTAGAAGGCGTGCACCAAAACGCAATCGACACATTAAACGCAGCGGGATACACCAACATCGACTATCGTAAAACAGCGCTTGAGGGTGAAGCACTGAAAGAAGCGATTAAAGATGCGCATTTCATTGGTATTCGTTCACGTACTCAGTTGACTGAAGAAATCTTTGAAGCTGCGAACAAACTTATCGCGGTAGGTTGTTTCTGTATTGGGACGAACCAAGTGAACTTAGACGCAGCAATGCGCCGTGGTATTCCAGTATTTAACGCACCATATTCAAATACGCGTTCGGTTGCTGAACTGGTACTTGCTGAAGCGATTCTTCTTCTACGCCGTGTACCTGAAAAATCAACAGATACACACGCTGGCGGTTGGAACAAATCTGCGGTAGGTTCATACGAAACTCGTGGTAAGACTTTAGGTATCGTCGGTTACGGTTCAATTGGTTCACAATTGTCTGTGCTTGCTGAAAGCATGGGTATGAAAGTGATTTACTTTGATACAGTGACGAAATTACCACTTGGTAATGCACGTCAAGTCGGTTCTTTAGGCGAGCTGCTTGCCAATGCTGACGTGGTGTCTTTACACGTTCCTGATGTTCCGTCTACACGTAACTTCATGACCAAAGACCAGTTTGCACAAATGAAAGAAGGTTCAATCTTCATTAACGCGGCACGCGGTACATGTGTCGTGATTGAAGACTTGGCTGATGCTTTAAAATCTGGTCACCTTGCAGGTGCTGCGGTTGACGTATTCCCGAAAGAGCCTAAAGCCAACGGTGAAGAATTTGTTTCTCCACTTCGTAACTTGCCAAACGTGATCTTAACACCGCACGTTGGTGGTTCAACCATGGAAGCTCAAGCAAACATCGGTTTAGAAGTAGGTGAGAAATTTGTCGCTTACTCAGATAAAGGTATGACTTTATCTGCGGTGAACTTCCCAGAAATCGCGTTACCATTGACTGAAGGTAAACACCGTTTACTTCACATCCATAAAAACGTTCCAGGTGTGTTGTCTAAAATCAACAACTTGTTTGCTGAACATGGCATCAACATCTCTGGTCAGTCTTTAATGACTAAAGGCGATGTAGGTTATTTAGTCATGGACGTAGATGCGACGGCATCTAAAGAAGCACTTGATACATTACATGAAGTTGAAGGCACAATCCGCGTTCGCGTATTGTTCTAATTCAATTTAAATAAAAGCCACAGTCTTTAAGGCTGTGGTTTTTTTATTGTTATGCACACTCTTTTTCGCCTACCACAGCTGCACGCTATTATTTTGTTGATCATTGCCATGATCTCTATCCAAAGTAGTGGCTCCTTGGCCAAGGTTTTATTTGCCGATTTCCCGATTTTAAGTGTTTCCGCTATGCGCTTATTTTTGGGAGCAACTATGTTGGCCATTGTGTTTCGAATTTGGCAGGTCAATTTTAAACATATTCATTATTCGGCAATCATCAGCTATGGCATCGCCTTAGCGGGTATGAATATATTGTTTTACTTGTCTATTGCACGCTTACCTTTGGGTATTGCGGTGTCATTTGAGTTTATTGGCCCGTTAAGCGTAGCACTGTATTACGCACGGCAAAAGTTTGACTTTGTTTGGGTGGGTCTGGCCATTTTAGGGTTGGTGCTACTGTTTCCCTTTAATCACACAGCCTCACTTGACCCGCTGGGCATTTTCTTTGCTTTAAGCGCAGGTGCATGTTGGGCGTTGTATATTGTGGCTGGGCAAAAACCATCTGGGGTTTCGGGTAATCATACGGTATGTTTAGGCATGTGTGTGGGCATGCTGTGTTTAATGCCAGTGGCTTTATACATGGGCATGCCCAGTGCGGTGTGGCAACCTCATTATCTGATGCTCTTTGCAACTTTAGCCCTATTGGCCAGTGCCTTACCCTTTTGCTTAGAAATGTATGCCCTACGTCATATGACACCCTTGGCTTTTGGTACCCTGACCAGTTTAGAACCTGCCATTGCTGCATTATCGGGGTTTATTTTTTTAAGTGAACAACTGTTATGGACGCAGTGGTTGGCTTTAAGTGTGATTATTTTGGCCTCTATCGGTTGTACTGTTACCACACAGCAGGCTAAACAAAAAACTCAAGCTCAGCTTAAACAAGAAAAAACCACGCCATAGCGTGGTTTTATTCTATTAAGTTGGTGTGGTGACACATCCCTCATCACTATCTACACCCCCATCAATTCTAGATGGCGTTAACTCCATAATAAAAGACATTCCAGAGTTACGTTCAAATCCATATGAACCAAACATGGTGTCACAATAGCGACCATTTAACACCGAAGCAAATAGATTGATAGAGTGGATAGGCCCCTGATCATAGACCTCAAAACCTGTATAAGGTGCTGGTAATGCAATATGAGTACGTACACCAAATGGAATTTGATAAACCAGTGTGTTCCACTCTCGATTGGTGTTCTCTATTTCTACTGTTAACTCACATGGCTGACCTGTTAAATCTTCATCTACATTATAGGCTTTACATTCTGCGTAGAAATCAAGCCCCAACGTATCAGCTAAAGTTTCTAGCTCTGTCAGTTTAATCACCACATTTTCAGACGCATCTGAAATCTGCGTACCACGGTAACGTACCCATTGATTATTTTTCCACATTAAGGGGGTCTTTGCCTGCCATTGTAAATTTTGATGATTGGCTAAGGTACTGACTACCTGACTACTTGACAGACCAATGCTAAAAGGAATTTGGTTATTTAACACACCCTGACAAGACGTCGCTGTTCCATCTGCTAATTCACAACTGACATTATTTTTGGTGGTTGGCAGTTGCAATTGAATGATGACTGGTGAGTCCGTTGAACTTTGCGCTTGACCAATGAAACCATTTCCCACTCCATAGGCTTTCCAAGCAATACTTGCTTGGGTGGGTATGTTAACAACTTCTAGACCACTGACTGGAATATGTGAGTACTTAGTTACTCGAGAGCCATCATTTAAGCGAATCTCAGCCATTGCATGACAAGGTAAAGCTTGTCCTTCAGCCATACATTGCACCAATAAAGTACCGTCATTTTCAAACTCTAAATCCCAGTTCCATGTCGAAAAATGCGATACAGTGGCATGCACTGCCAAACCTGTCGAGGACTGAGCGGATTCGACTACATGGCCTATACCTTCTTCTCGCCATAAGCCTTTGGCTTCATCAAAATACCACATTGGAATTTCTGTACCGACTGTCATTTCTTGATTGGCAATATTTTCAATGGGTAAATCCATCATCAAATCTGCGCTTTTACCGCGAGCCAACTGTAAGGTTTCACCTTGTTCATTTTTAAAAGTTGCCGATATCATCCCTGCACTAATTAAATCCACAATATTGTTTTGATTATTTTGTGCTACACCATTGGCAGGCATTGCATTTAAATCAGTACTTTGAATATCCCAAGGGGTAAATTCGATGATGACTTTACCTGTGGCAAGTTGACCATTTGGACGTACAAATGCGTTCGCAGGAATAGTGATACTGGCATTTAGTTCTGAGCTTTCAATAACTTGTGCTTGTTCAATTGTAGCCACTTCAATTAGGTTTTTTACCATTAACAAACTTGCATTCATATTTTCAAGCTCTGAGGCTTTAATGCGTAGCGCTTGATTAACAAAACCTGCTTTTTCGATCTGCACCACAACATCCTGAGCAGCTTGTGGAATATTCACATTAAAATTGGCTTGACCTGCGGCATCTGTAGTAAAAGTTTGCCCTGCTATTTTAATTTTGGCATTGTTAATCGTGTTGCCCGTGGCTGTTAAGATTAAGGCTGAAACTTGTTTTTGAATTGTATTTTCTGTCGGTGGTGTCACTGGATCATTTGAACTCGATCCACCACAACCAATTAAACTCAGACCAATCATACTGGCCAATAGCACTTGCTTCCATGGAGATTGCATGTGTTTTTTCCTTATAATGGTTATAAAGTTTTGTTTAATAATGCTTCAACTATAGCTTGCAATTATATTGTTCATTTTTCAAGCAAATATAAGCATTTGATTACATTTTTGCCGGTATTATTTAAAGCTATAATAAACGCCAACTCCTATTCGAATTTTAACTTATGGCTCGTCCGCAATTGCTTGCAGTATTGTTTATGGTGCTTTCTATGATCTCGTATCAAATTAGCGCCTCATTTGCTAAACAGCTGTTTTTGCAGATTGATCCTTTAAGTGTCACGATTCTAAGATTATGTTTTGCATCAATAATTGTTTTTGTGATGTTCCGTTCATGGCATATTTTAAAGCGGCTGAGCTTTTTAAAATGGCGTGATTTAATCTGCTATAGCGCAGCACTATGTTTAATGAACGTGCTGTTTTATCTGTCGCTTGGCGAACTACCCCAAGGGATTGCGGTGGGTTTAGAGTTTATTGGGCCTTTAGGGCTTGCCTTACTTTCTATTCAAAAAGGTAGTGACTATATTTGGGTTGGATTGGCAATTTTAGGGATTGGCTTAATGGTGCCATGGCAGCAAGCACTAGCAGGTAATTTCTCAGTTTTTGGTGCGATTTGTGCTTTAAGCGCAGGTTTATGTTGGGCATTTTATATTTACTTTGGGCAAAAAGTGGTACAGCAAAACATTGGCATGCATGCGCTGACCATTGCTATTACGTTATCTGCACTGAGTTTATTACCGATTGGTTTATATCAAAATGCCCAAGCCTTACTTAATATCGAATATTGGCCGCAGGCGCTAGCCATCGCGATACTGGCGACTGCCATTCCTTATGCCTTAGATTTACAAGCCTTAAAGCGTTTAAGTAAATTAAGCTACGGTACTTTATCAAGTCTCTCGCCAGCTTTGGCTGCACTGACAGGTTGGGTATTATTGGGCGAAACCATCGCCTTTTGGCAATGGATCGCTCTGGGCTGCGTGATGTTAGCTTCAATTGGGGTTAGCATGCGAAGTAAATCCAGCTAAACGCTTGCCACGTTGAGCTCAATCACTCACTTAAACTAAGGCATCTTTATCAGACTTTTTATATTTTTGATATTCAGCTAAATACTGTTTGGCTAAACTGGTTTTTGCTTTGTCCGCTAAAATTTTTCCTGCTTGCTGGAAAAAACCGTGCTCTTCTTCATCTAAATGATGCAGCACAGTGTCTACCAGTTTCTTGGCTTTATTGAGCCAGCCTGGGTTACTCATTTCGAGTTCTGTTAGCTCTTCGAGCAACTCATCCATTTTATGATGTTCGGCTAAGGCATGGCGGGTAATGTTCAGACCTGAATCACTCATCATTAATGGAATATAAAAATAACGATCTTCCCCAACAGCATGTGCGAATAATTCATTTTTATAGCGCTCAAATAATGCTTTACGTTCAGGACTATCACCTGAGGTGTTTAGTAAAGCTTCCCCTAATTCACGTTGTTTTTGATGACTTTCTCTTAATGCTTCAAAAATATTCATAAATGATCCTTGGCGATAGCTGATGATCGGTTGAATATTTTTTATACTTAAAAACCCTATCGCTTGAATATAGTAAAGCTGTAACTTAAGCGCATTAACCTACAAAAATTTGATAGCTTAAACGTAAAATTAATACACTAACTAAAATTAAAAATAGGATACGAATAAAACCACTGCCATATTTAAGCGCCATTTTAACCCCAACCACAGAACCTAGTACATTCGCTACAGCCATCATTAGACCAATTCCCAGTAGCACATGCCCTGTAGGGGCAAAGAAACTTAATGCTGCTAAATTGGTGGTGAGATTGGCAACCTTAGACAATGCCGAAGCATGTAAAAAGTCGACTTTTAAATAGCGAATAAAATAAAAGATAAAGAAGCTACCGGTACCGGGACCAAAAATACCGTCATAAAACCCAATGATTAAACTGCCCACAGCAGCTAAAACCAAAAACTTTTTGGTGATTGCAAACTGTATATGTTGCTGGCCAAATTGCTTTTTAAGTAGTGTATAAACTGCAATTACAATCAGCATCATTAACACCAATGGACGCAAAATATCTGTTGGAATTAAAGTGACACAGGCTGCCCCTACAAATGAGCTAAGAAAAGCACAACTTCCAATCACCCATAAAAGCTGCCATGGCAAAGTGACTTTACGTAAATATGACCATGCAGCTGAAGCTGTACCACAAATTGAAGATAATTTATTGGTTCCAAATACGGTTGCGGGTGCAAGCTGTGGCATTGCACCCATCAGCGCGGGAATTTGAATTAGACCACCACCGCCAACTGCCGCATCAATTGCACCAGCAAAAAATGCGAAAATAATCAGGCTAATAATAATGTCTAATTCCATGAGAATTCCTAGTCGAGATTTAAAACGCGTTTGGGGATTAAACGTTTTTTATCGCTAATTTGTGCCAGACCTAAGCATTTTTCGCCATCAAAGACCAAGACCTGTGCTTCAGCAGCATGCTCAATATTACTTTCCATACCACGGCAGAAATACTCAGCGCGACCTTCAGGCACTTGGATATGAGGGAAGTGTTGCACAGGCGCAAAAGCAGGTAACAATAACGCATCGCGTTGTTGTTCGGTGAGGCTTTCAAGATGTTCAATAGTATAACTTGGAATTAAATCGAAGTGCCCGGTCTGAATACGGTGTAAATAAGTTAAGTGACCATATGTGCCCAATGCTTTAGCCACATCTTCACCTAATACACGAATATAGGTACCTTTAGAGCAGGTCACATCTAAAGTAATGCTGTTTTCATTAAAAGAGATAAGCTCTAATGCATAAATCGTAATTGGACGTGCTTCACGCTCAATTTCAATACCTTTACGCGCCAACTCATATAAAGGACGGCCTTCTTTTTTTAAGGCTGAATACATCGGTGGGACTTGCTGAATATCACCGATAAACTGTTGCAATACGGCTTGAATTTTCTCTTGCGTCAATTCAGGCACTGCTTTTTCTAACAGCACATCACCCTCGACATCACCTGTAGTAGTGCTGTGTCCTAAAAACACCGTGGTTTGATAACGCTTGGTAGAATCGAGTAAATAATGTGAAAACTTGGTTGCTTCACCCAAACAAATCGGTAATAAACCAGAAGCCAAAGGATCAAGTGCGCCTGTATGCCCACCCTTTTGCGCGCGATACAACCAGCGCACTTTTTGTAACGCTGCATTAGAGCTAATCCCTAGAGGTTTATTAAGTAAAAAAACACCACTCAAATGGCGACGCTGCACTTTATTTGGAGAAGATTTCATAACAATTAAAGCCAAAAAAATTGGCTCATGGTAACAATCTGATTGTGAGCTGTATAGCTATTCAAAGGAGCTGTTTTTGCATTACACTGCTGTATAAAAAGGATGTCTGTATGCCAAAATGGATTGGGATCTTGTTGTTGGTTTTACTTGGACTAGGCACATTGTTATTGTGGTTACGTCCCCATTCATCAACACCACCACAAAGTGTGCCGCAATCTGTGCCATTGGCTCAGCCAAGAGCCTTACACACTCCTCATGCATCAAATACTACGGTACAAAGCTTAAGTCAGCAAGATACGCAAATTAATTGTCAATTACGCTTAGATGCAGCCGCACAATTAATGGTTAATGAGCAAACCAAACAGTGTTTTGAGTACTTTATTAGTCAATATGGTGAAAAAGATTTAACGCAAATTGAACGCGATTTTAGTAGCTATATTAAAACCGCTTATCACAGCCCAAGCCGTGAACAAATTTTAGATTTATGGCAACGTTATTTGGGCTATCGTCAGGCCTTAGCCAGCATTAATAAACCCGTAGGTGAAGAAAATGCAGCTTATTTTGCTGCCATTTTTACTGCTACAAAAAATTTACGCCAACGCTTTTTTAATAACGAAGAAATAAATGGTTTATTTGGTCAAGAAGATCTCTATCAAGATTACACCTTGTCTCGGCTGAGCATTTTAGAAAATCAAAATTTATCTGAACAAGACAAAGCACAGGCACTTAATGCTTTATTTCAAAACTTACCCACAGATTGGCAGGACAATTTAAAGAGCTTATCGCAACTTGAAGATTTACGTAGTTTAAGCCAGCAACTCAAAGCCCGTGGAGGCAGTGCTGCGGAGCTTAAACAGTTACGTTTAAATCTAGTGGGTGCAGAGGCCACCGTTCGTCTTGAACAACTCGATCAACAGCGGCAAACATGGAAAAATAATGTACAACAGTATTTAGCTGCGCGAGATCAAGTCTTACAAAGCGCATTGAGTGATCAAAGCAAACGACAAAATATTCTACAATTACAACAACAGTATTTTCCTGAAAAACAACAACAATTACGTTTAGAGACGTTTGAAAATATTCATGATCAAGGAGGTGTTTTACCCTTTGCAGAATAACCTACCCCCCTGTTTAGGACAGAACAGGTTCAACTTTCGAGGATGATGTCTATGTTAAAAATCTGTTTATCGACTGTGTTGCTGGCAATGGCTTGTCATAGCTACGCCTCTAATAGTAGTCAAATAAAGACTAACTTTGTTATTTCGTCTTATGCCAAAACTCAATACCCCCTAGTCTTTGCCCATGGTATGGGAGGATGGATTCGTGCTGGTACAGATGAGTTAGGTGTGGATTATTGGTATCAAATTTTACCCGACTTAGCTCGTAATGGTGCAAATGTGTGGGCTACACGAGTTTCCCCGTTTAATTCATCTGAAGTACGCGGTGAACAACTGTTACAGCAAGTGGATGAAATTATTGCAATTACAGGCAAGGCTAAAGTCAATTTATTGGGTCATAGTCATGGGGGGCATAGTATTGCCTACGTAACCAACGTAGCCCCAAACAAAGTTGCTTCGGCCACTGCAATTGCGAGTCCATTAAAAGGCTCTAAAACTGCTGATTTTATTATGCAAGTCGAAGGCTCGCAGCTACAAGCACCTGTGGTAGATGTGGTTAATTTTGTATCTAAGATGCTGGTCTGGGCACAAAGCATTGAGTCAAATAGCTTTCCACATGATTCTTTGAGTGCTGGTAAAAGTCTTAGTTTGGCTGGTTCAGCCGCGTTTCAAACTAAATATCCATTAGGCATGCCAACATCCACCTGTGGCGATGGCCCTGCACAACAACAAGGGATCTACTTCTATTCATTTACAGGCACAGGTACGCTGACCAATGCTCTTGATCCTGATGGATTATTGGCAGTCACAGCAAAAATTACCGATGCTCAAGGCGATAATGATGGTTTAGTGACACGCTGTAGTGCCAAATTTGGTAAAACTATTCGTGATAACTACAACTGGAATCATCTCGACATTATTAACCAATTTTTTGGTTTAACGCATGTCTTTGCGCCCGATCCTGTTTCTGTTTACCGTCAACATGCCAACCGCTTAAAACTACAAGGTTTATAAAACAAAAAAATGCGCCACAAGGCGCATTTTTTTAAGCGTATAAAGCAGATTATTTTGCTTTACGAGCTGGTAATTTTTCACGGATACGTGCAGCTTTACCAGACAATTCGCGTAGGTAGTAAAGTTTAGCGCGACGTACATCACCACGACGTTTCACTTCGATACCAGCAACGATTGGAGAGTGAGTTTGGAAAACACGCTCAACACCAAAACCGCTAGAGATTTTACGTACTGTGAAAGCAGAGTTTAAGCCACGGTTTTTCTTAGCGATTACAACGCCTTCGAAAGCCTGAAGACGTTCACGCTCGCCTTCTTTTACTTTAACTTGAACAACAACTGTATCACCTGGTGCAAAAGCAGGGATATCAGTTTTTAACTGTGCATTTTCAATAACTTGAACTAAAGGATGCTTACCGCTCATGGGGTATCTCCAATATGTGCGAGTCAGAAGCGGTCTGATCTTCGCAGGGTTTAGAGGCTAAAGCGCATAAACCCGATTATATTTCTCTTTACACTTGACCACTTCAAGATATAAAGAACCTATTAAAAGCACCTAAAAAATTTTAGATACCTGAATCTTTGAGCCATTTTTTTTGCTGCTTGGTCAACTCAACTTGCTCAACCAATTCTGGTCGACGTTCAAGTGTACGCTGATAACGCTGCAAAAAGCGCCATTTTTCAATATTTGCATGATGACCCGATTTAAGTACCTCAGGCACATCCAAACCTTCAAAATGGTCAGGCTTTGTATATTGTGGGCAGTCAAGTAGGCCATCCACAAAAGAATCTTGCACATGCGATTGCTCATCGGACATCGCACCTGGAAGTCTGCGAATAATGCTGTCCAATAACACCATGGCAGGCAGTTCACCACCCGATAACACGTAATCACCAATTGACCATTCCTGATCAACATATTTTTGGATTAAACGTTCATCGACCCCTTCATAACGCCCGCAAAGTACAATCAAGCCGTCGTATTCAACAAACTGCTGTACCGCATGTTCATGTAGAGTTTGACCTTGTGGTGACATATACACCACTGGGACATTGGTTTTTCCCGCTTGTTGTGCAAGTTGTTTGGCATGTTGAATCGCTTGAGCCAAAGGCTCAGCCATCATGACCATGCCCGGACCACCACCAAATGGACGTTCATCCACTCGTTTATAGTTACCCGTTGCAAAATCGCGTGGATTAATACAATGAATTTGCATTAAATCGCGTTTTGCCGCACGCCCGCTAATACCGTAGGCTGTAATCGCTTCAAACATCTCAGGAAAAAGCGTAATCACTGCAAAAAACATCGCAGATTCCTCTATTTCCTATAAGACTTAGTAGTCTACGCCCCAATTTACGTAGATACGACCAGCTTCTAGATCAACGCGTTGTACCACATCTTTATGCCATGGGATCAAACGCTCTTCAGCATCAACGCTGTCTGGTGTGGCATGTACCACCATAACATCGTTGGCACCTGTTTCAAACATTTCATGGATTTTACCAAGGTTTACTTCTTGTTCATCTTCATCTAGACCTAACACAGTTAAGCCTTTTAAATCTGACCAGTAAAACTCATCCATCCCTGCTTTAGGAAGTTGCGCTTTTGAAATCCAAATATTAGCGCCAACTAAGCCATCTGCTGCTGTGCGATCACTCACACCTTTTAAGCTGACAACTAGACCTTTGCCATGTGGTTTCCAACGTTTTACATCTACCATTTGCCAACCTGCTTTGGTCTCAATGTACCAAGGCAGGTAGTCAAATATGTTGCTCATGGGTTCTGTATTGGAATAGACCCAGAGCCACCCATTCAACCCATATGCTGAACGTAGCTGTCCAATCTGAATACGATCTTCTGGAACATTCTGTGCTGGTGTCATGGGATTACCTACTGACATTAAGCAGTAGCAGCCGCTTTCTTAGCTTGAGCAGCTAAAGAAGCAACACGTTCAGAAGGTTGAGCACCTTGAGCGATCCAGTGAGCAAAACGTTCAGTATCTAAACGAAGTTTTTCTGCTTTACCTTGAGCTGTAGGGTTGAAGAAACCAATACGTTCGATGAAACGACCGTCACGTGCATTACGGCTATCAGTTACGATAACTTGATAGAAAGGACGTTTTTTAGCACCACCGCGTGCAAGACGAATAACAACCATGATAGAACCTTATAGTTTTTACGGATTATCCCTGTACCGACCATCGATACATTTCAAACCCCTTTCATAGAGGGCAGTATTTTACGCGATCTTTTTTAGGAAAGGAAGATTAAAAAATGATTTATCCACACCTTTGAATTTCATCCGATCAACGGCCATCCCAGTTCGTTATCGCAGTAATCTTATACTCACCCGACTCATCTTTATTACAAATGCCTTTATTTTCCTTATCCCAACAACGATATCCCTTAGATGTTAAAACTAAAATACCATCATTGGCTTGGCGAGTTCCAGCCTGTGGCCTTGCGATCAAATACCAAGTAGATGAACTCACAATCTCTAGATCAAGCGCATAAAGCGCTGTGTCATGCCGTGGTAAAGTTTGCGGTACAAACTTTAATGGGCCAGTCTCAGCACTACTATCTGCCAATAAACTACGATGGGTAATTAAGTACTGCTGTAACTGTGCGCCAATTTCAATCATTTCAGCTTGTGCGGCAACACGGTTGACTTTAATCTTATATCGTTCATAACTTGGAATCGCAATTGCAGCTAAAATCGCAACGATCGCCACAGCAATCATAATCTCGATTAGGGTAAAGCCATTTTGTTTTACCATGCCTCGCCCATCCCTGTCTGATTTTCTGCTACACAGCGATATGCAGCGGCATCAACTTGATTGATGGTTTTACATTGTAAACCGTCACTGGTCATTACAAGACTATAGTTGGCTTTATCATGACTTATCGCTTTCATTTTCCAACGATGTCCAAGGCCATCACCTAAAAAACCATCATCGCCTGCTGAAGTCTTAACTGCATTTAACGCTGTTGCTTTGTCTCCATCTAGTAATGTGAGTATATATTTCCCATTACTACTGTTGCTACCAATTGGTAAGTATAGCGTTCCAGTACTCTCATCTATTGAAACTTTTGCTGCATCATCAAAGGCAGAAGCTAGACTAAAACCATTATAGGTAAAACTTCGTCCTTTATAACGCTCGAGCTGATCGGCAATCTTTTGCATCTCCTGCTGTGCCTGACTTAAATCAGCACGGCGAATATAGTTTTTATAGCTTGGAATTGCGATTAAGGTGAGGATGGTGATGATCACCACCACCACCATGAGCTCAATTAAAGTAAAGCCTTGAGATTGTTTCATAACTGGCCTCACTCGCGTTCAAACCAGCGCATTGGACTCAATTTACGATTAAGTTTGTTGTCACTAGCTACAGCATTATTGGCAATACCAGTAATGGAACAACTATCTCCTTCGCACTGACTATTAATAATCTTACGTGAGTTATTCGCCCCCTGCCCTGCCGAGCTAATATTGATTGGTGCAATACCTACACCTGCATATAAACTATTTTGCATACCACTGTTACTACCACAAGAACCAAATGGCATACAGAAGCGTTCAATTACACTTTCACCGCGAATACCTGCATCACAGCCTTGTACTGTACCTTTTCTTTCACTATCAAATACACTAACGAAGAGTTGATTATTCATCAGCACTGGATCTGAAATTACTTTTGGCCCCATCGGGGTTGTATAAAAATCTTGACCCGCCACTGTTGCTGAATTGTCAGAGAATACATATTGCCAGCCACTATTTTTTTGATATTCTTCTTCATATTTTTCAGGCGTAAATTTGGTCTCTGCATCACGTGCCTCTTTAGTCAACAAAGGTAGCGATAAATCTTTATTCAAGTCCTCGTCTTGTAGTTTATATAGACCAGTACGTGTTACATCTTTATCATATATTGTAAATATCGCATTTTTTACCCAATTTACTGCATTATCCGGATTATGCAGGGGACTACTTGCATTGCCAGAACCAATACTTAAACTTGCAATCACTCGACCAGAAGTTGGTAAGCGATAAATACCAAAAGTTGGCTCTACATAAAAACGTGGCTGCCTTCCTTGCTGGCGTGCTTCTTCGTGATTCAATAAGCGTACTGCCCGCTTAGCAAAGGCGTCACCCGATTTTCTAAAGTTATCAATATCAATACGCCAAACTTGTCCCCCTAAATCACCAAAATACAAATGATCGGTTAGACTATCACCATCACGGTCAACCGTTTTAATCGCACTTACTACACTATAAGCCATTTTCTCAGTGTAGAGTCCTGGTACTAAATTCGTGTCACTAGTAGTTTGGTCTTCGTAATCAACTTTACCTACATTACTGCTTGCCCACCACAATAGCTTTCCAGTGTCAGCATCAAACATATAAACGCCCGCGCCCTGACCATTTTCTTGCTGATAGGTTAGATGTTCATAACCTTGGTTCATACCTTGTGGGTCAGAATCGTAACCACCACCAACAAACATTACTAATTTGCGCTCACCCTGCCAATCAACATATGTAATCACAGGTTTAGACCAACTTTGCCCCATATACTCTAATTCAGGATAATGGTAAGGTCCTTCAGGAGTAACGACTCTTTTGTTTTCAGGATCAATATGGAATTTTACTTTAGGTATCTTTAAATCACTAAGATCAAGCGCATAATAGCTACGCCCACCCATACGTAAACCACCATATACCCACTGTTTTCCCTGAACAGCTGTTTTATCCTGTCCCACCACCTTGCCTACTGTTAAGGTAGTTAACTCACCTGATTCATCTTGATTAGTCACATATTCAGTATGAACCGTCCATGGACCATCAATACCGTACTTAAAATCATTACCTGTACTAGAAAAATTTGGATCTAAGAAAGAGTGATAATTATTCTCCACCATTTCATTAGGTACAAACGCAAATTTTTCATCGCCTTTTTCTGCGTCTATAACGTGTAACAAACCTTGGGTGGTACCAAATAGGACATAGTCTTTTCTTGATACTACTTGTTTATTATCGTTATTATCAAAAGTAGCTTCTTGCGTTAGAACAATTGGATCTGAGTGTAACACTGCACCCATTTGACGTAGTTCCGGACGATCCTCCCAAAATTTTAAAATTTCTTCATCATTAATATTTTTTGGGTTTAAGACATCATAACCCAGCAAGCCAAGTAAGTAGCCCCGTAAGCTATCTTTACCAGATAACTTATCTGTAAAATAATCTCTATTCAATTGAGTTAATTTAACATGAGGGTCTTGTTCACAAGCAACATTATTTTCTTTTGTTATACATTTACGTGTCGTATAAACTGTACGTTGATAAGTGCGCTCCCCTCCTACATCATGATGCCTTAATTGGATTTTATTTAACGCACCACCTTGAAAAATGCGGGCTTTTAGTTTTTCTCTATCGCCTAAGCTACTATTTTCCCATAAGTCCTTAACATTGTCTTTTACAATACCATTAGCAGCAAAGACGTTATTACCACTACCATCTACAACTAAACCTTGGTTACCAATGTTATAGCGTTTTAAATTACCCGCCCATGCAGATGTTCCTTTTTGCACAGTAGGTTCATACATCGTTAAATATGCATAAGGTTGTAATTCATATGGATTAAGAATATCCACAGGAATCACAGCTTTATTGACAGAAGCAGATGGGATGTCTTTTGCCATGTAGTTAATAAAGTGATTTACACTTTCTGCAATCTCTTCCACAGATAAAGCTGAATAAAAACCACCACCACCAAGCGCTCCTAATTTTGCCGTATTACGAATATTATGTTTTTCCGATTCATCTTTAAATTCTAAGAAACGCTTAGAAAAGTTTGCATTATTCACTTGAGTAAAATATGACTTAATAGAGCTTTCATTATCTAGATCAATACCTTTAGTATCTGGTAGATCAGAGAAATAGCGCCCCATACCTGCAATAGCGGTTTTAACTTCTAAATTCACAGGATTTTTATTCGGATCTTTTAAAGCTTGGGTAAAGTTTGACAAACATGCCCACATGGTATTGTCTTTAAGCAAACCAACACCTGTATTTTTATAATCTACTAAAGTAGAAGCTACATCACTTTCTGTCTCAGTATCTTCTTTAGACACACAACTAAAATTTTTATTTAATGTAGTTGTAGGTGATGCTAAAGCCCTCTGCATAACTCTTTCAACACCAATGCTTGGAGAATAGGTGCTACCGTCACTATTTTTGATATACGGTGTCCCTCCTGTCAGCATATAAATACCTTGTGCATGGCAAGATTTTTTAGCTGGGTCATCTAACTGTGCTTGAATAATTGATGCACGATTATAGTGGGTATTATTCCTTTCAGCAAAACTGCCTTCAGTAGCATAGTTAAATCCACTATAAGGAACGCTTCTATCAGGATCATTAATATAATAGAAACGCGCTCCTAAAAAACTACTACTATTCTCATCTTTATGATACCCATCCCCTACAGGATAATCATTACGTAGATAACTTCCATCATAAGGATAATTCTTTCTAATCCAATCAGGGAAGTTTTTTGTTGATAATGATAGACCCCAGGTTGACTCTTTTAATTTCCACCCTGATGTACACTCACCTTGTTCGTTCCATGTTGCCGTATTATTATCATAACCTTTACATTGATAATAATAATGCTGTACCAACATGTCTTTACGACCAATAACCTTAAGACCCGCACCTTTTGTTGTTGTACCCATTAATGCTGCAGCAGCTTCAGCATAAGCAGAGGCAATAGGTGAATTACTGTCACGATTATTATCTAGAGCACTGGCTATTTCATCCAATAAACTTTCATTAATATCATCAATTATTTTTATTGTTTCAATTAACAATTTCCTCTGTGTAACTTTAGTTCCATCTGACATGGTCACTATATCATCCAAACGACGCGGTTTAATATTGACCTTCCCTGCAAAAGATCCATATTTATCAGAAGTTTGATGATAAGCAGAAAAAGTCGTTAAACCCATCACTTTATCATCTGTTAATTTTGCAATCCCTAAATCTGGATTACCAACTAACAAGCTAAGTAATGCTATCTTTGCCTTAGACAAACGGTCATAGCAAATATACTCAATTGAAGAATCTTCACGGTAAGTACAGGTCTGATTAATATAATCGGTATAACTTTTATAACGACCTGGGATAATAAAATCTTTTAACTTATCACCTAATTCTAAAATTCCATAGCCTGAGGTTCTATAGCGACAAAATCTAACATTAAAAGATTCATTACCAACGCTAATAACATGATTACTTCTATTTGTGGCTTGATTACACATATAGTAATCACTAAAACCATCATTGAGTTCGCCTCGAATACCACGCATCGTTTCAGTAATATCTAATGTCAGCATAATAGCCGTTGACCCTTCACCACCACGTTGATAAATGTCACGGTCACTAGCCCATGTTGAATGTGTTATCAAGCTAGTGGCTGCTAACATTGCAGCAATAGCACTACTGATTATTGTCTTTTTCATCGCTAATACCCCCATGCTATCAGTTCTTTCCTGATATCTGGTTAAACCCCACCATATAACTATAATCGGCCACTTGTGTAATATATGGCACACCTAAATTTTCTAAGCATTTAGATACTGTAACTGCTGTCGCATTAGAGGTACCAGCACCTGAAATCTGTAAGTTACTGTTCATATGTTCAGATAAACATGCAAAAACCTCTTCCTTTTTGGCACCACCTATAGAAGGTAAAAGTGAAGTTGAATAAACAGTAAATCTTTCATTATTCTGCGTTTTTGATGAAACAAAATCAGTACCAATGGTATAGTTAGAAAAAGCAGGTTCCAATACCCCTGCAGTTGAGCGTTTAACTGCGACTTGTGTTAAAACAACATTTCTTTGACTAGTATAAAAATCCGCATCATCTGGTTTACAAAAGCCTCTATCACCTAAAGCACTCTTTTTTACTTTATTATTTTCAATTTCTAGCATACTCGCTTGACTAATATCAAAAGCAATCCCACCTGATTTTTTAAAACAAAAAACTAATTCTTTATTAAGGTTTTCAGGTCGACTAATAAAACCTAATATACCGTTAGCTGTCGAAAGCTGAGCTAAATCATTGACTTCTTCTAAAGCAAGCATAGCTGAATCTGAACTTTGTCTTAATAACTCATTGATTTGGCTATTGGTGGCAATATTGAGTGAAGTCATGCTGTGTCTTACCCCCACTACACCAATAATGGTAATGACCACTAACATGATCAACACAACAATTAAGGTAGAGCCTTTTTGATTGTGAGAATCTATCATCGTAAATCCTCCCCAAGTGCATTACGTAAAGCAATGGTTTGTGTCAGGACTTGACGCATATAGTTGTCTTTTCCGCCAACCAATTGGGCTGAGCTGAGATCTAAAATATTAAAAGCAGTTTGCTTTGTCACACTTGCTGCTGGAATACGATCTTGAGAACGAATCACTAAGCCTAACTTAACACTACGGATTTTTGGTAAAGGATCACTACTCAAAGCTTTATAATCATTTAAAGTCATGTAGCGAAAATTTTCACTTTTACCATAATCT
Organism: Acinetobacter sp. CY17; assembly: GCF_059515825.1. Classification (NCBI taxonomy): domain Bacteria; kingdom Pseudomonadati; phylum Pseudomonadota; class Gammaproteobacteria; order Moraxellales; family Moraxellaceae; genus Acinetobacter; species Acinetobacter sp. CY17. Next base: position 78,083 of record NZ_JCAKMX010000015.1, on the reverse strand, counting down.
CCAGTCGCCACACCCAACAACACACGAAAATGATCAACACGGCGTAATACGATTTGATTGTTATGATTTAAACCTGTGATATTAACAGTACGCTTTGCTGGGTCTGTGGCTGCATAGGCACTTTCTACATCTGTTAACTGATAACGGCCTGCATCACAATATAAAGCTAAGTTCGGATTATTGCTGCTACTCGTAACGTCACCAATGGGTTTAACCAAATAACGCTGTACGATATAGACTTGATTGGCTACATCCTCTAAAACAATTTTACCCCCTTCACAGTCATAGCCCACTACCAGTGTTTTTTCGTCAGCGGTTAAACCATTGTTTATTTTTTTTAAAAAGGTCGCATCGTCATATATATTTTGTACTGTTTTATATTGAATGGTGAGCTGATCGCTTTTTTGACCCGTAAAATTAGATGTGCCTGGTAATAAAGCCGTACCAGACATTTCATTGGCTCCCAATCCAAGCACATTGATTTGATTATTTGCTTGAGCATCCCCGCCAATAATATTGTATTGAGATAAAATGATACCGCCTTGTGCAATATTTGAATCTAAAATAGGCAGCGAAGCACCCAAGTTGGTTTTACGTAAATCTTTGGCAATAAAATCAATACCAAATAGGCCATTATCTTGTAAGTCACCTAAACCACGTTGCAGAGCTAAATTGGCTTGAGAGGAGATAAACATTTGTACTGCCACAGCCACTAAAATCAAACCTAGTGCCAGTGCAATCATAAGCTCAAGTAAGCTAATCCCGTGTTGATAGCGTTTTTTCATTATTAATAGGCCTCCATCACAATGCAACGCGAGCCATCAATATATGTACCACCACTGGTGCAACTTTCATCTGCTGCTGTTCCATCCTTTGGCAAGGTTTTATCCCAAGCAATATAAATACAATTACGTTGTTCTACACCACTGCATTTTTGCATAGCCACTTGCATCCCTACTGCTTGTGCTTTGGCTTTAATTTCTTCAACATCAGCAATCGCAAACTGCTCGTCTGTACATTGATTGCTCATACATGTGCTGGGTGTTGTCACGCCTTCTTCTGAGGCTTTTTCAGTCGCTGTATCAGAGGGTTGAGAGTAGGTTAATTGTTTTAAATAGGTCTCTTGTTCCAATTGATTCGCACGAATACGTTCTGCCAAATCCCGCGCCACACTCATGGCTTGCGTACGGTAATAAGCCTCATTGGCTGCTTCTAAAGAACGGTATTGCAAGCTAATAAATCCAAGTACTGCTACGGCTAAGATCAATGCTGCAACCATCACTTCCATTAAACCAACACCGCGTTGTGATTGGGCACTCATGATGCGCATGTCCCCTTTTCAATGTGTTGTACGGTACCAAAACGTGACAGGTGCAAAGTCATTGACAGATCAGATGCATTGGAGCGATCACATAGCTGTAATGCCAAATCAAAATTTTGGTCTTGTGCGTGTACTTGACCAGAAGCTTTAAAAGTAATCTCAGTTACCTTAATACTACGGTAGCTAACCTGTCCTTTAGGCATCCAATATTTTTCTTGTTTAGTGTTTTTAGTGTTTAAGGCAGTTTGATTGAGATGAACGGTGATGTCTTGACGAGTACTGACTGCGGTAGTACGTGCCTGACTAAGCAACATATTGAGTTCCATGGCACTACTTTCTAAATTATATTTACGTACCATACTGGCAAAAGATGGCACTGCAAGGGTTGCCAGAATCGCTAAAATACCTATGGTGATCATCAACTCGATTAAGGTAAATCCTTGTAACTTACGCATCCTCTCATCCCACAAAATTCAGCACCTTATGTTGTGATAATTATCAAATAAGGTACAAAAAATACAAACCTGTCACAGATAAATGGCAGAAAAAAGCAGATGAGGCTCAAAAGGTAATCAAACAGAACTACCCTAAAATTACAATTTCATTATTGCGCAACATGCAATAACAACCCCTATTCGTTTCTGTCATTTAGCGAAACTTATATAATCAATAAAAACCAATCAGTTTGGTCAACTTTTTCAGTTTATTCTAACTTAACTTATTGTTTTAGCTAATAGCTATTTCAGGCAATTTTCACTTAAAAACTCAATTTGAACTGCAAAAAGCCAATGGAGTCACATTGGCTTAGTGTTATTGCTGTAATTTAAGCTTGAGTAACAGGAATACGTAATTCCTTAGGCAAACTAAAGGTAATATTCTCTTCACGTCCTGCAAGCTCTTGCGGTAGAGTTGCACCCCAATCACGTAAACGCTGAATTACCTGTTTAATTAAAATTTCAGGTGCTGATGCCCCAGCAGTTACACCGACTTTAGCCCCTGTCGCAAACCATGCTTGTTGTAGTTCATCGGCATTATCAACCAAATAAGCATGTTTACCCATACGCTCTGCCAATTCACGTAAACGATTAGAGTTAGATGAGTTTGGTGAACCCACCACTAAAACCACATCACATTGTGCAGCTAGATCACGTACTGCGTCTTGACGATTTTGTGTGGCATAGCAAATATCATCTTTACGTGGGCCTTGAATATTTGGGAATTTTTGACGTAAGGCATCAATCACTTTAGCAGTATCATCAATAGATAAAGTGGTTTGAGTCACAAACGCCACTTGCTCAGGATTATTCACCACCAAGTTGGCGACATCCTCTTCATCCTCGACCAAATAAATATGACCGCCATTTTTTTTGTCATATTGACCCATCGTGCCTTCCACTTCTGGATGACCTTCATGACCAATTAAAATCGCTTCAATACCTTCACGGGCATATTTGGTCACTTCAATATGTACTTTAGTCACCAAAGGACAAGTGGCATCAAAGACTTTTAAACCACGGCGTTCAGCTTCTTGCTGTACTGCTTTAGAAACACCATGTGCGCTAAAAATCACAATATTGTCATCTGGCACCTCGTCGAGTTCATCAACAAAGATCGCACCACGCTGACGTAAATCATCCACCACAAATTTATTGTGTACCACTTCATGGCGCACATAAATGGGTGGGTTAAAGCATTCCAAGGCACGATTTACAATTGCAATTGCACGGTCTACACCTGCACAAAAACCACGTGGATTGGCCAAGACAATTTCCATAGAATCCTCAATACCCATTTTAGTTTCGGATGAATGATTTGAAATAAATGTAAACAAAGTCACTTGGACTATTTAGTTTAGTGGCTGTCTACTTTAAAATAGAGAAGATATTTTATCATATCAGGAAAAATATCATGTCGGGTCTCTTGTTTGTCGTTTCTGCTGCATCAGGAACGGGCAAAACGTCCCTTGTTAAAGCATTGCTTGAGCGTGTGAATAATTTACACGTTTCTGTCTCCCACACCACACGCGGTCAACGCGTTGGCGAACTTGACGGTGTACATTACCACTTTGCAAAAAAAGAAGACTTTTTAAAACTGGTTGAAGAAGGCGGTTTTATTGAGTATGCCGAAGTATTTGGTAACTATTATGGTACAGCGCAAGCGACTGTAAAAGAGCAACTTGCCAAAGGTCATGACGTATTGCTTGAGATTGATTGGCAAGGTGCGCAACAAGTACGCAAACTTTTTCCTGAATCAAAACAAATCTTTATTTTACCGCCTAGCCAATTTGATCTACGCCAACGTCTATCAAACCGTGGCACAGACTCAGTTGAAGTGATTGAACATCGCTTAAGCTGTGCGGTTGAAGATATGCAGCAATACAGTAACTTTGATTATGTCATTATTAACGATGACTTTAACAAAGCCTTACATGATCTAGAATCAGTGATTACCGCAAATCGCTTGGTGTTACAACAACAAGCCACTCGCCACCGTGAGCTAATTCAAAAGCTGATTACGCCTGCAAGCGAGTGATTAAAACTTGAGTATTTAAGTAAAGACTTTTATACTGCTTAGTCTGTTTAAATTTACTATTCAACCGAGAATTCTTATGGCACGCGTAACCGTTGAAGATTGTTTAGACCATGTAGACAACCGCTTTGAGCTTGTACTAGTGGCAAGCAAACGCGCGCGTCAATTGGCACGTCAAGGTATTGAACCTACCGTAGAATGGGACAACGATAAACCTACAGTTGTTGCATTACGTGAGATTGCAGCGGGTCACGTTTCAAAAGACATTTTGAAACAACGTGAGCAAGACTACCAAACCTCAAGCCTTGATCTTGCACTTTCTGCAAATAACTTAAATTTAGATGGTTTTTCTTTCCAATAAGATTAACTTTCTAACTAAAGCCTAGTTTTATACTAGGCTTTTTTATTCTCCCTACTTTTCTATTTGTCCAAGAAACGCTATAACATCAGTTATACCCTTTTCTCTCTTATGAAGATTTTTTGTATTTTTTGCCTGAAAAAATTGACAACAGTCGCAGAATACATTTCATTAGAGGATTAACCCATTCACTTATCGCAAAACGTGTATCGTAAAGGTGTTCTATGCCAGGTGCAGATGTCAATCAAGCAAAGCAACAGCTCAAAACTATTATCGACGCTTATTTAAGTGAACGTGATGTCGAGCGCGTGCTAGACGCTTGTGATTATGCCGATATGGCACATGATGGTGTGACCCGTAAAAGTGGCGAGCCCTATGTTTTACACCCTATCGCGGTGAGCTGCATCTTAGCGCATATGCGTCTTGATCCAGAAACCCTCATGGCAGCATTGCTGCACGATGTGATTGAAGATACTGAATTTAGTAAAGAAGATATCACTGAAAAATTTGGTAAAAAAGTTGCTGAATTGGTCGATGGTGTCACCAAACTCAGTCATTCTAGTGACAAAGAATTTAATAAAGCTGCCTCTTTCCGTAAAATCTTGCAAGCTACCTTACAAGACCCACGTGTCATTATTATTAAGCTCTCTGACCGCTACCATAATATGACCACCCTAGATGCGCTGCGTCCAGATAAACGCGCACGTATCGCTCAAGAAACCTTTGATGTATTTGTGCCGATGGCACGCATTGTGGGTATGAATGAGATGGCAGATAACTTAGAACATCTGTGTTATCAGAATCTTGATTTAGATATGTATAACAACATCCAAGAAGTGTTGTTACAAACCAAGCCTAAGCGTTGTGAATATCAAGCGATTTGGGAAAGTAAGCTGAGCAGTTTACTTGAACAACAGAATTTAATTGGCCGAATTAAAAAGAAAAATAATAATATTGAGTTACTGCGCCACTTTGTTAAAAACGATATTAATCTACAAGAGCTGACCCATAGTCATGCTTTTGAAATTATTTTACAAAGTATTGCCGATTGTGACCGTTTGGCTGAAGTGCTACGTGAAAACTTCAAAGTTCTAAAATATTCCGATCATATTCGTCGTCCATTACCCGGTGGCAACCAATCTTTATTAATGACCTTAAAAGGTGAAAAAACTACGCTTTCGCTCACCATTCAAACTGAGCTGATGCGTAAAGCAGCACGTTTTGGTGTGGTACTTGGTGAAAATGCACCGCAAGCTTGTCGTTCTGCGATTCAAGCATCTATGCAAAACTTAAATGTTTTGGTCGATGGTGATTGTGCTAAAACCACGTTTAATGAATTGCTCGATTATTTACACCAAGAAAAAATTTGGGTGTATACACCGCAAGGTCACTTGCATGAGTTACCACAAGGTGCCACGGTGGTCGACTTTGCTTATTCAGCCAGCCTATTTTTAGGTAACCATGCGGTAGGTGCTAAAATTGACGGTGAGATCAAATCACTTTCGACTGCGTTATCTAATGGTCAAGTAATTGAAATTATTACTGATGTTTTAGCCTCACCTAACCCAGATTGGTTGAGTTTTATTAATACCCAAAAAGCGCGCCGTGCTTTACAAAACATTTTGCGTGAACAAGATATTGAAGAGCAGCGTTTGGTCGGTCAACAAGCCCTCGATCGTGCTTTAAAATTATTTAACCGCTCGACTAAAGATCTTACACTCGATGATTGGACCGATTTACTTGAATGGCGTCACTTAGAATCCAAAGAGCGTTTATTTGAGCAAATTGCGGTAGGTGATTTATTACCTCAATTGGTGGCCAACCATTTATTCTCACAAGATCATCATAGTGAAGAATCCCAGCGTCTCATTCAAGGCACCGAAGGCGTTGATGTCAAATATGCACATTGCTGTAATCCTGTGCTTGGTGATCCAATTCAAGGCCATTTATCACGTCGCGGTTTAATTGTGCATCGTGCGCGTTGCCGTAATCTATTACATGAGCAACATTTACACCCTGAAAACATCATGCCATTACAGTGGAATAAAAATCATGATGTGGTCGAAGATGTCAGCTTTACAGCCTATTTAGCTATTGATATAAGCTTAAATGATGAGCAAATTTCTGACTTAATTTATCAATGTCGTAAAGAACATACAGGCGTTGAAATGGTACGTCCGCATGAAGGCAAAACTTACGTGAATATTGTTGTAAATAATCGCCAACATATCGCAAAAATTATCCGTGAGTTACGTATGCAATTTGGCTTCCCACGTATTGGGCGTTTGTTTCAACCTGTCACGATTAATGAGTCTAATAGAGTTGCAAGTTAATCAAATTAAACGATAATGCTTCTGCAAGCTGAGCTGATCGACTATGATGTATATATATACGATATAAGGAGAAATTGATGTCCCGCCAAGTAATCCATACCGAAAATGCACCTGCTGCGATTGGTACTTATTCACAAGCTATTTTAGTGAATGATACTTTATATCTTTCAGGTCAAATTGGCTTAGATCCATACAGTATGGAATTGGTTGAAGGCATTGAAGCGCAAATTCGCCGTGTATTTGATAACTTAAAAGCTGTATGTGAAGCAGCTGGCGGCTCGTTGGCAGATATCGCAAAACTGAATATTTTCTTAACTGATCTTTCACACTTCCAACTTGTCAATCAAATTATGGGTGAATACTTTGCTCAACCGTATCCAGCCCGTGCAGCTTTAGGTGTAGCAAGCTTACCTAAAGGCGCTTTGGTCGAAATGGATGGTGTTGTTATTATCAATCAATAACTTAAAAAATCTGCATAAACGCCACCGATTGAGTGGCGTTTTTTAATTCAAAAACTCAATCAAACATTATCCAATAATAAGATGAAATAAATTGACAATTGATAATAATTATCAATAATACTAGTTATCTTATTTCATTGTATGTGATGACTGATGTACGTATGCTTATGTCGCGGTATTACCGATCAGGATATTAAAGATGCTGTTGCGAATGGTGCAGGAAATTACCGTGAAGTTCGTGATTTGCTTGACCTTGGTACTTGCTGTGGACGCTGTGCACCAGAAGCACGTTCAATTATTAGTGAAGAAGTTGCACAAATTGCTGCCAGAATCTCTGTCGCAGCTTAATGTTTATAATTAGAACAATAAGCCTATAGGCAAATTAACTCCTCCCCCGCTTATGACTCTAGGCGGGTTTTTATTGCCTAAATGTACCGAGCAGTTGTTTTTGATTGCGATTTTCATTTGCTGTTCTATAAATTACTCGCCATTCGATCATTTGTTGTTTAACATTATTCTAATTTAAAATTAAAGCCTTAGGGCATATAGATTGGAGTGGGTGCAATGAAAGGCAATCGTGACGTTATTCATCAATTAAATCAGGTTCTATATCATCACCTTACCGCAATTAACCAATATTTCTTACATTCACGTATGTTTAATGATTGGGGTATTGAGCAACTCGGTTCAGCAGAATATAAAGAATCGATTCGTCAGATGAAACATGCTGATAAGATTATTGAACGCATTTTATTTTTAGAGGGTCTGCCAAATTTACAACATTTAGGCAAACTCTATATTGGTCAACATACGCTAGAAGTACTCAATTGTGATGTACGCAAAGTGAAAGAAAATATTGAAGCGCTACAACAAGCTGTGGCCTTAGCGGAGACCTCAATGGATTATGTCACACGTGATTTAGTCCAGGAAATTTTAGAGAAAGAAGAAGAATATTTAGATTGGACCACAACACAGTTAGATATTGCTGAACAAGTAGGTACACCAAACTATATTCAAAGCCAGCTCTAAGAAAAATAAAAAGCCCGCAATTGCGGGCTTTTTTAATTAAGACTGGGGTTGTATCTCAGTCAATTCTTGATAACTAATATCTAAATCACGTAATTCACGTAATAACCAGAGTTGATGCTTAGCTTCTTCTTCATAGCCATTAAATGCCAATAATTTAGCGTATTTGAATAAGTCATAGGTGGTTGGGTAGTTCAGTACAATTTCACTGATCTTGGTGATCTCATCCTGATTTAAGGCCGTATAAGGATTCATTCGAATCCACTCAATACGGCGATTAAACTCTTCCAACATATACACCCGATCATCATTGGTGATCTTTTCAGGCGTCTTTTCATAACGCATGGATTGATTAAGCTTAGGCACCACCGTTGCATAATCTCGATAGATTAAGGCTGTAATTGCCACACCAAGCACAATAGTCACCTGCATAAAACGCGGACTAAGACTGAAAATGTGTGGCGTGGATTGTGCTTGTAAAATCCCAATAATAAAACCAATCGGTAGCAAGAAATAGGCATAGTTTTGCGGAAATTCCAACATAGCATGCACAACAAATACTGTAACCATCAGCAAGGCAATGACAGACTCTACTGAGTTGACGCGGCGCAGTAGTTGCAGACCCCAATAGGCAAAATAAGCCAAATACGCTAAGCCAATAACTAAGCCATTCCAAATTAGAAAATCTAAGACAAAGTTATGCGCACTACGAATCCAAACAGGACCTTGAAAATAATCACTAATTAACGTGTAGGCTACACTGGTTTGATGCCAGCCATATCCCCATAGCGGCTGCTCCATAATCGCATGTAACATTTGCTGCCAAATGGCAAGTCGCGACATATCGCCCGTAGCACGTTTTGATAATTCGACTGCCCCTGCACTACTGGCTACTGCGCTATCTGCAAATGGCGATAAAATGGTGACGCTTAGCGGTAATGCCCAAATCAGCATAACCACAAATAAAGTGCTCCATGCCGTGACGTAATACCATTTTAGGCTGAGTACGCCTTTGTAATATTGATAAGCACCATAGAATAAGATACATAGACATGCCACCCATGAAGTACGTGATTGACCAAGGACAACACCTGTGACAATCAGTGCGGCAATAAAACTTAGAATTTTACTATCGAGTTTTTGTTTTTCGTATAAATACCAACAGGCCAATAAAGCCATTAGTAAAAAAGTCGCCATATTATTGGGCTGAGCAAAGTTGGCGTATGGTCGTCCACCAAAGCTTTTAATATTGTGCATACCAGGTAAATGGGCATCTAAATTGACCCATTGGCATACTGCAATAAATGCCGTTGCCGCACCGACTGCGGTGAGCAAATAACAAAGATTGGTGAATAGTGTTTCTCGGGCTTGTTTAGATTCAGAAGCTAGATTAAAGCCCAAAGTGATACTCAGCCAAAAACCAAATACGAAAATGCTGCATAGTAAGGCTTTATCAAAGAAAAAAACTTGCCCAAAACCATATTGAATTAAAGGCACTAAGCTTAGACCTAATAAAGGCAAGCTAATTTTAGGAATAATCAGCTTTTGCTTAAGATAAATGGCACTTACAGTAATTAAAGCGAGGAAGGCATATAGTTCGCCTGTATAAGTGACCCAAGGCCGGTAATGCACAGGTAGTAGCCATGCCAATGCCATGAGCACTGCTGCGATTAAAAGGAGATAGAATTTCATAAGCGAAGAATGAGGAAAATTTAGGCTTATGATAAGAAATTTTAACTTTTTTATGTATTGTTTTTAGACAAATAAAAAAGGCTGCAAATTTGCAGCCTCTCAAAGAAATAATAGTTTTATTTCTTCTCTTCCACTTTAGCAGCTGAAGTTAGAGTTTGTGGTAAGAACTCGTCTGTCACATCAGTACCAGTAGCTTTTGAAATCACACCATTATCATCTACATCAAGTACAATCTTACCGCCAGCAATTTTGCTTGATACACCTTTCTCTTTAAATACGTAATTGATACCACATCCTGAACCTGCTGCTGTAGATTTAACAATTGTTGCTGTACCATACTTACCAGAGATCTCATCAGTATCCCCAGCCGTTTCTGCACCATTTGCAAAACATGAATTGTTTTGTAAATTAGTTTGGATTGCTGTTTTTAGACCTGTCGCTAGCGTCATTGCTTCAGATACTTGCGAACGAGCGATATAATTTTGATAAGCAGGAATCGCAATTGCAGCCAAAATACCGATAATCGCCACAACGATCATTAATTCAATCAGGGTAAAACCTTTTTGAGCGTTCATAACATTCTCCACAAATGTTTTTTGTTTATTTATATTGTGTAATGTTAAGCAAATATTGTGCCAAAATTAAATATTTAGTTTATATTAATATTAAAACATTGATTTTTATATAAAAAATAATTTTTATTTATTTCTTTGAAATTTTATTAACCTTATTCATGTATCTTTTATGTAAACAACTGACAAAAAATGTCAGTTGTTTACTTATTTTTAACCTAACAAAATCGGTGCATTGCCCAGTTCATCATCCAAATCTACAACTTTTTGATCATAAAATTGGTTTAATACTTCACCAATGGCTAAAACCGCCTCAACAACAGCTTCTCTATACTGCTGCTCGCGCATTTGATTTAATAACTGCTGACAAATTTTGTCCCATAGCACTTGTTGTGTCCCGTGTTTAATACCGCGATCAATCACGATTTCCACGCTTTTCTCACATAAATTAATATAGAGTAAAACGCCACTATTAAACTCGGTATCCCATACGCCAAGTTCAGCAAACAATTCTCGGGCACGTAATTTCACATCTTGGCGATAAGCTTGCGAACATGGAATATGACCTTCAATCACCACTTGAATTTCACCCACATGACCGTGTTCAGCTTGTTCGACAGCATTGGTAATCGCTTGTTGGTCTTGCTGATTAAAATAGCGCTTTGTTGCTGGCATAAATAAAAAATGCTTAAGCCAACGTTTAAAGCTGGGCTGAGCTAAATGTTCAGTTTTAGGCTGTGTAATAATATTGGTTGTTTCTGTTGTGATTACCATGATCCTGAAGCTCCTCCCCCACCAAAGCCGCCGCCACCGCCACGATAACCGCCGCCGCCAAATCCACCGCCGCCACCGCGGCCGCCCCCTGATAAAAACATCTGTAATACCAACTGGGCAATTGAACTAATTAACAATACGAAAATACCACCTGCGAGCAATAAGCTGGTGATTAAACCTGCGCCATTGACTAATCCTGCGACTAATCCTGCCACAGCTGCGGTCGATGCACTTAAACGTCGGCCCACAATATAAGAAGCAATGACACCTGCCACTAAAATAAATAAGGCAGTCATCATAGTGCTTTCACGGGCTTGTTGCTCATGTAAAGCTTGTTGCTGACGCTCTTGTAACTCTTGTGCCGCTTGGGCGGCAATTTCTGGGTCTTGATTTAAAATCGCTTGAATTTGTCCAATGCCTGAGGCAATCCCTTCGGCATAACGATTCTGCTTAAAATACGGCGTAATCTGTTGATTAATAATGCGACTGGTAATGATGTCAGGCATAACACCCTCTAAACCATAACCGGTTAAAATTTGTATACGACGGTCATTGACGGCAATGGCCATCAACAAACCATTATCACGTTTAGCACTACCCAATTGCCATGCTTCAGCCACCCGCATAGCAAAGCCAAAAATATCTTCTTGCCCTGTCGTTGGTACAATAATCACGCCAATTTGTGCCTTACCCTCATTATTTAACTGGATAATGCTTTGACTAATCTGCTGCTTCTCTGCAGCAGTTAATAGATTGGCCTGATCAATAATCGGTTGATTTAACGTAGGTAAACCACGGGTTTCGCCCTCTTTTAAATCGTTTTCAACTGTACGAGTTGGACTTGCTGTCGCAGTTTGTTCAGAGGCAGGTGCTGTTGTTTGGGGCTGAATGATTTTACCCAATACCACAGCATCTGCGCCTGAATCGACTGCGGTGGCTTCATTGCTATAAACTTGACCGCTGCACAATACCAGCAGCAGTACTATCAAATGAATCAACCTTTTGATGAGCATCTTGGTCTCCTACAGGTTGAAAGTATTAGTCAAATGAAACCTGTGGTGCATTTTGTGCATTAGCATCAGCGCTAAAGTTTTCTTTGGTTTTCATACCAATCACTTTTGCCGTCATCACTTGCGGGAACTGGCGTGAATAACTGTTAAAATCTTGTACGCTGCTAATATAACGATTACGTGCCACGGCAATGCGGTTTTCGGTTCCTTCTAATTGCACTTGTAAATCACGGAACTGCTCATTGGCTTTTAGATCAGGATAGTTTTCAGTCACAGCCAATAAACGTGATAAAGCACTGGTCATTTGTGCTTGGGCTTGTTGATATTTTTCAAATAATGCTGGGTCTTCTAAAACTTCTTTATCGACTTTTAAACCCGCAACATTGGCACGTGCTTGGGTGACTTCAGTTAGAACTTGCTGTTCGTGTTTGGCATAACCTTTCACTACATTGACCAAGTTAGGCACTAAATCGGAACGACGTTGATATTGGTTTTGTACTTCTGCCCAAGATGCAGTGACTGCTTCATCTTTGACTTGTAAGGTGTTATAGCCACAGCCCGATAAAGTTAAAGTACTTGCTAAGGCAATGACTAAAGCTGATTTTTTCATAAAGTTCATGCTGCTTTATCCTATGCTTTTTTTGTAGTTGTAGAAATTATAAGCATTGTAGACATAAACATTTCTAGGAATTGTTGTTTTTATTTAATTGGCCTTTTGAATTGCCTAATGCTGACCGATTAGCGCTTTGAATTTAAATTTTTCAAGGCAATGAAAGGCATCAAAAAACCCGCTGAGCGCGGGTTTTTCTTGAATGAATTTAAATTGTTAGATTTCTAGATAATCTAAAATTCCTTCAGCTGCCTGACGACCTTCCCAAATGGCCGTCACCACAAGATCCGAACCACGCACCATATCACCACCAGCAAAGATTTTTGGATTTGAGGTTTGGAACTTAAACTCTTGCTGTTCTGGTGCAACCACACGACCTGAACCATCTAGATTAATAGCTACATCATTAAACCAATCAGCAGGTGAGGTACGGAAACCAAAAGCTAGAAGCACAGCATCGGCAGCTAGAATTTCTTCTGAACCCGGTACAGGCTCTGGACTACGACGACCACGGCTATCTGGCTCGCCGAGCTGAGTAGTCACCACTTTTACCCCAGTGACTTTGCCATTTTCACCGACAATTTCGATAGGCTGACGGTTAAAGGCAAAGTTAACACCTTCTTCACGCGCGTTTTTCACTTCACGACGTGAACCCGGCATGTTGGCTTCATCACGACGATAAGCACAAGTCACTGACTCTGCACCTTGACGGATTGAAGTACGGTTACAATCCATCGCGGTATCACCACCGCCAAGTACCACAACTTTTTTGCCTTCGACTGAAATATATTCAGCAGGATCTTTTTCCCAACCTTGAGTACGATTTACATTGGCAATCAAGAAATCTAAAGCGTCATGTACGCCTTCTAAATCTTCACCAGCAAAACCGCCTTTCATATAGGTATAAGTGCCCATGCCCATGAAGACAGCATCGTAATCGGCAAGCAACTGCTCAATGGTCACATCGGTGCCAATTTCAGTATTTAGACGGAATTCAACGCCCATGCCAGTGAAAATCTCACGGCGACGTTTCATCACGTCTTTTTCCATTTTAAATTCTGGAATACCAAACGTGAGTAGACCACCAATTTCAGGACGTTTATCAAATACTACAGGGCGTACGCCAGCACGTACTAAAATATCTGCGCAGCCCAGACCCGCAGGCCCTGCACCAATGATGGCCACTTTTTTGTCGGTCCATTTCACATGCGACATATCTGGACGCCAGCCCAAAGCAAAAGCGGTGTCGTTGATATATTTTTCCGCATTACCAATGGTCACCGCACCAAAACCATCATTTAAAGTACATGCACCTTCACATAAACGGTCTTGTGGACACACACGACCACACACCTCAGGTAAGGTGTTGGTTTGATGACACAATTCAGCTGCTTGAAAAATACGACCTTCTGCAATCAGTTTCAGCCAGTTTGGAATGTAGTTATGCACTGGGCATTTCCATTCGCAATATGGGTTACCACAACCTAAACAGCGATGGGTTTGGTTTTTTGCCACCTCTGCTGTAAAGGGTTTATAAATTTCCACAAACTCAGCTTTGCGGACATCGATATCTTTTTTCTCAGGATCTTGGCGTGCTACATCCAAAAACTGAAAGTCATTATTTAGGCGCTTTGCCATATCTGTCTCCGTCGGTGGATGTCAGCTTTTTTTAGGTTAAGGCTGACATCTGCCTTTGTCTTGCTCGTGGAATTATTGTGGATCTGCTTGAGTTGTTTTTAGTAAAGTCAGTAAGTTAGCAGCTTTTGGTTTTACCAACCAGAACTTACGACTATAGTAATCAAACTCATGGCGGATCTTGTACGCCCAAGCACTACCTGTTTCTTGAATATGTTCATCTAAGATGCGCAGTAAGAAGGCTTTGTGTTCTTCCATCGCTTCTGTAGAAATACGGTTAAGTTCAATCAGCTCATGGTTATAGTGATCGACAAAGTCGTTATCGAGATCAAGTACATAAGCAAAACCACCAGTCATACCCGCACCAAAGTTATGCCCCACTTTACCCAGCACTGTGACAATACCACCGGTCATATATTCACAGCAGTGGTCGCCTGCACCTTCAATCACCGCAAAGGCACCTGAGTTACGTACTGCAAAACGCTCGCCCGCAGTCCCTGCTGCAAACAATTTACCGCCTGTTGCACCATATAGACAGGTGTTACCAATAATCGCGGTTTCTTGGCTTTGGAATGGTGAACCTTTTGGTGGGAAGATTGAGATCCGACCACCGGCCATACCTTTACCTACGTAATCGTTGGCATCGCCTTCTAAGCTAATATGTAAGCCGCCTGCGTTCCATACACCCAGTGATTGACCCGCAGTACCAGTTAAGTTCACTTTGACTGGATGCGCTTCCATACTTAAGTTGCCATAACGACGCGCGATTTCACCTGAAATCCGTGCGCCAATTGAACGGTCACAGTTACCAATCGTAAAACTGTATTGGCCGCCTGTACCTGCTTCAATCGCAGGCAGCATTTCAGCAATCATTTGTTCAGCTAACACGCCTTTATCAAATGGTTCGTTGCCTTGTACTTGGCAGTATTGTGCTTTGCCTTCTGCCGCAGGATGCGATTCAAGTAAAGCACTTAAATCTAAATGGGCATGTTTATCGGTTTCACCCGGTAACATTTCTAGTAAATCGGTACGGCCAATTAAGTCTTTTAAGCTTGCAACACCCAGTGCCGCCAACCATTCACGGGTTTCTTCCGCAATAAAGGTGAAGAAATTAATCAGCATTTGTGGCTCGCCAATATAATGTTCTTGGCGTAAATGGTCTTGTTGGGTTGCCACACCAGTTGCACAGTTGTTTAAGTGGCAAATACGTAGGTATTTACAACCCAGTGCAATCATTGGGGTTGAGCCAAAACCAAAGCTTTCTGCACCCAAAATGGCAGCTTTCACTACATCAAGGCCAGTTTTTAAACCACCGTCAGTTTGTACGCGTACTTTGCCACGTAGGTCGTTAACACGAAGCGCTTGATGCGCTTCAGAAAGTCCTAATTCCCATGGCGAACCGGCATGGTGAATTGAGGAAAGTGGAGATGCCGCTGTACCGCCGTCATAACCTGAAATGGTAATGAAATCGGCATAGGCTTTCGCCACACCTGCCGCAATCGTACCGACACCTGGCTCAGAAACAAGTTTCACCGACACCATCGCCTGTGGGTTAACTTGTTTTAAATCAAAGATCAACTGTGATAAATCTTCAATTGAGTAGATGTCGTGATGCGGTGGTGGCGAAATGAGGGTAACGCCTGGTACAGAATAACGTAAACGTGCAATTAAGCCATTTACCTTACCGCCCGGCAGCTGACCACCTTCACCTGGTTTTGCACCTTGTGCCACTTTAATCTGTAATACTTCTGCTGAGGTTAAATAAGCAGGTGTTACACCAAAGCGACCCGATGCAATTTGTTTGATTTTCGAGTTACGAATCGTGCCGTAACGCGCTGGATCTTCACCGCCCTCACCTGAGTTGGAACGACCGCCAATGGTATTCATGGCAATGGCAATCGCTTCATGTGCCTCTGGTGACAATGCACCTAAGGACATCCCAGCTGAGTCAAAGCGCGGTAAAATTTCTTCTACGGATTCCACTTGTTCTACTGGAATCGAGTTGTCTGTTTTAAGCTTTAATAAGTCTCGAATGGTGGCAACAGGACGTGTGTTCACCAACTGTGCATATTCTTTAAAATCTGCATAGTTGCCTGAGCGCACGGCTTTATGTAAGGCATTAATCACGTCTGGGTTAAAGGCATGATATTCCTTATCAAACACAAATTTGAGTAAACCACCTTGTTCAATCGGCTTACGTGCTTTCCACGCCAAACTTGCTAATTTTTTCTGATCATTTTCTAAATCAACAAAAGTCGCCCCTTGAATACGGCTTGGCACACCTGTAAAGCATGTGTCGACAACTTCATTCGATAAACCCACAGCTTCAAATAGCTGACCGCCACGATATGAGGCAACTGTTGAAATGCCCATTTTAGAGAGAACTTTGAGTAAGCCCTTTTCAATGCCTTTACGGAAGTTATTTTGTGCATAGACTGGATCGCCCAATAACTCACCTTTAGCAATCAAGTCATTAATCACATCATAAGCAAGATATGGATAAATCGCTGTGGCACCAAAACCAAGTAACACGGCAAATTGATGCGGATCACGAGCAAAGCCAGTTTCAACAATCAAGTTGGCATCGGTACGTAAACCGCTATTAATTAAGTAGTGATGCACCGCACCTGTCACCATCATCGCGTTAGCAGGTAAATAGCCCTCACGGATTTTCTTGTCTGATAGTACAAGTAAAGTTTTACCGTCACGAATCGCTTGTGCTGACTCTTCACAAATACGCGCAATTGCTGCTTGTAAACCTTCAGTTTCTGCATAGTTCAGATCAATATCGGCAATCTCATAGCCTTTACGACCGATAGTACGAATCTGATGCATTTTTGAATTTGAAAGTACAGGACTTGAGACAATTAAACGATCTGCATGTTCAGGGCTTTGCTCAAAGACATTTTGCTCACGACCAAAACAGGTTTCAAGCGACATCACAATCGATTCACGAAGTGGATCAATCGGTGGATTGGTGACTTGAGCAAACTGTTGACGGAAATAATCCGACACATGACGTACTTGACGCGACAACACGGCCATTGGCGTATCATCACCCATTGAACCTACAGCTTCTTGACCGCTTTCTGCGATTGGACGTAGCAATTGATCACGTTCTTCAAAGGTTACCATAAACATTTTTTGTGAAGCTTTGAGCTGTTCGCCTTTTAAGCCTTGATCACATAAGTGTTCTTCGAGTTCTGGGCTACCTTGTAGACGCACTGAATTTTCGCGTAACCATTCACGGTAAGGACGCATGTTTTTCAGATGATTGTTGACGTCTTGGGTATCCAACATTTTACCGGTTAAGGTATCAATCACGAGGATTTGACCCGGCCCAACACGACCTTTAGAGATCACATCTTCAGGTTCATAGCCCCAAACGCCAATCTCTGAGGCAAGTGTGATATAGCCATTTTTAGTAATCACCCAACGCGCAGGACGTAAACCGTTACGATCCAGCATACAAATCGCGTGACGGCCATCTTGAATCACCAGACCCGCAGGACCATCCCATGCCTCCATGTGTTTCGAGTTAAACTCATAGAAGGCACGTAAGTCGGCATCTAGGGTTTCTACGTTTTGCCATGCTGGTGGCACTAGCATACGTAAGGCACGGAATAAATCCATACCACCACCCACCAATAATTCAAGCATGTTATCTAAGCTTGAAGAATCTGAACCAGTACGGTTTACAATTGGATTTAAATCGGTGATGCCCGGTAATAGTGAGTTTTCAAATTTTGGGGTACGCGCCACGGCCCAGTTACGGTTGGCGGTAATGGTGTTAATTTCACCATTATGTGCTAAATAACGAAATGGCTGCGCCAATGGCCAACGCGGTAAAGTGTTGGTTGAGAAACGTTGGTGGAAGACCACAATATGTGAAGCTAAACGTGGATCAGCAAGGTCTAAATAGAAGTCGGCAATATACACCGGCATCATCAAACCTTTATAGCTAATTACAGTTGAGCATAAAGTAGTGACATAGAAGTATGGATCATTGATTTGCTGTTCAGCACGACGACGCGCCATAACCAACTTACGGTTAAACTCAACTTCAGTGACACCCATTGGGCAGTTAACAAAGATTTGTTCAAATGCAGGTAAAGACTGCATGGCAATTGAGCCTAAAGCATCGTTGTTGGTTGGGACAACACGCCAACCAATCACACGACAACCTTCTGCTTCAATTTCTTTGCTTAGAATTTGTTTGGCATGTGCAGCCAGTGCAGGATCTAAATTTAAGAACACTGTACCTACAGCAAAGACTTCGCTTAAGGTGATATCACTAATTTTTTTTGCTTCTTCACGGAAGAAAGCTTTTGGCATAGCCAATAATAAGCCACAACCATCACCTGTTTTGCCATCTGCGGCAATACCACCACGGTGGGTCATACAACTTAAACTATGCATGGCGGTTTTGACTAAGTCATGGCTAGCATCACCCTGCATATGAGCGATTAAGCCGAAACCACAGTTATCTTTAAACTCATCGGGTTGATACAAACCTTGAGTGGGAGCTACATTGTGAGGCGATGGCATGTGCATAGCGTACCCTTCTTGCAGGGCCCATAAATGGGCAATTAACAGTTCATTTTTTGTTGGGTGTGGTCCTTGTTTGACTGACATAACTGAGGATTGGATCAAAGCACTTTTTTAAAGCAGTGCAGTGCACAGTTTTTGCAGTCTGTCGCGCCAAAACGGGGACATTTACTCAATTCATGCACCAATTAAGCAAAAAGAATGCCAATGTTTTTATTTTGCTGTTAATACGTTTATATCTCGAAATATTTGTTTTTTACTTCGTTAGCAAGATTGGATTTATGCTTCTTTTTGCACCATAGATGGGCACTTAATTCTAGTTATAACTGACTCTGCGCCATTTTAGAACAAATTTTCAACTCAAATTTGCACTCTATTGTGACGTAGTTCATGCATTATTGTTGGCTTTGACTGTGACTTTGCTCGACATCCACTACATTGCCATGTTGATCTCGGCGTACCACAGTCGTTGATGTAGTGGCTTTATCTGGACTTATCGCAGGAGCTTCTGGATTTGGTGCTGGACGTGGACGTGCCGGCTCACGCGCTTGAGTATTACTTTGAGCTCTTGGATTGGTGCTCATATTGTTTTTTGCCTGCGCAGCTAGACGTTGTTGATTGAGTAAGGCTCTGCGCTTGGCTTCTGCCAATACTGTTTCATCAACGATAGGCACTGCAACAGGACGCAATTTGACTGCATACAGTTTTTGATTTAAGCCAAGCTCATCTGAACCCATATCATTGACAAAATCTTTGTAGCTGTTGACCTGTGCAACATGTGGCGCTACAGATTTAGGCAAACTGATAGCTAAGGTAGCCAACGCATTTTTAGCTTCCGTTTCATTGTCATATAAACCGTATAACAATACATATTGTTCGGCTTGATTCTCACCGCTTAAACGAATATAGCGATAATCTTTACGTGACTCTTGCTTCTTTAAAAAAGTATTAATGATCTGTTCTTCCGAGACCCGGAATAACTCAACAACATATTTGTTTTTATTGTCTTCAATAAATTTATTACCACGGAATTCAGCTTCATGCTGGCCCGTTGCCACCACTCGTGTAGTCATTTCTAAAGGGCGTACTTCCTCTAACAACCCGCCTAAATGCGTCGTTGCTGCAACTTTTTCAGGTTGAATTTGTACAGCCACTTCGGTTTCGGCTTTGGTTTCTACCACCTGTAATTGATCTTTGTCGGTTATTGCCCAAGCCACCAAGCCCAAGAGTAAGCACAGCAATCCGCATACTAACCATATAGTATTGTGCATGTTTTGCTTAGAAGTACGGATTGCTGCCATGGATAACCTTATTCTTGATTGGCTAAAATTGCCTGTTGCATTAATTCTACATCAAATTCTTTCGTGATGATGGCTTGACCCAGCTGCTGCATTAACACCAAACGCAGTTGACCATTGAGCACTTTTTTATCATGCGCCATAAATCCTAAGAATTCATCTAGTGGAATTTTAGGACAAACAATCGGTAATTGGGCGCGAGAAATGATTTTTTTTGTACGTTCTAAATCATCCATAGAGATCCAGCCCATACGTTGCGATAGATCTGCTGCCATCACCATACCCGTCGCTACCGCTTCACCATGCAGCCACTCACCATAACCTAAATAAGATTCGATGGCATGACCAAAGGTATGTCCTAAATTAAGCAAGGCGCGCTCGCCTTGCTCTTTTTCATCATTGGCGACAATACGCGCTTTATGCGCACATGAACGATACACCGCTTCGGCCAATAATTCAGCATCACCTGCAACTAAAGCATCCATATGTTGTTCAAGCCATGCTAAAAACTCAATATCACCCAATAAGGCATATTTAATGACTTCGGCTAAGCCAGCTGATAATTCACGTGGGGGTAAGGTTTTGAGCTGTGACATATCTGCCAACACCACTTGTGGCTGTTGGAAGGCACCAATCATATTTTTACCCAAAGGATGGTTAATCCCGGTTTTGCCCCCCACACTTGAATCAACTTGTGATAATAATGTGGTGGGTACCTGAATAAAGTACACCCCGCGTTGGAACGCAGCAGAGGCAAAGCCTGCCATGTCGCCAATCACACCACCACCTAAAGCCAGCACCGTACAATCACGGTTAAAGCCAGCTTCCAGTAAAGCATCAAAAATTAAGTTTAAATTTTCAATATTTTTAAACTTTTCACCATCTGGCAAAATACACGTTGCTACCGTTTTACCTAAGGCTTCAATAGCAGTCACGTAATGCTGTAAATACAACGGTGCAACCGTGGTATTACTGACAATCATCACCTGACGACCTTTGATATAAGGTTCAAGTAATACTTGTGGATTTAAGTCACTGCCAATAAAGATCGGGTAACGACGATCACCGAGTTCAACGTGTAAAGTTTGCATGATTAAAGATCGCTTATTTAACTTGTGCTTGAGGTGCTTGAACAATCAAGGTCAGGATTTTTTGCGCTAAATCACGCGCTGCACCTTGATTGGTTTCAATAATGTAATGTGCCACTTCACGATATAAAGGATCGCGTATATCAAGTAGTTCCCGTAACTTTTGTTCCGGATTTTCAACTTGTAAGAGAGGACGGTTTTTATCGCGATAAGTACGCTGAAGTTGAATTTCGACAGGAGTATAGAGATAAACAACAATACCACGTTGTTTTAAGAATTGACGATTAGGTGCTTGGGTCACTGCACCTCCCCCAGTGGCGACCACCAACTCTGAGCGTGCGGTAAGTTCATCAATCACTGCCGTTTCACGACCGCGGAAGCCAAGTTCACCCTCTTTTTCGAAGATCCATGGAATGGCGGCACCGGTTTTACGCTCAATTTCGTGATCACTGTCGACAAACTCACGTCCTAACAGCTCTGCTAAATGTCGACCAACCGTGGTCTTACCCGCCCCCATCGGCCCTACCAAATAGATATTTGGCAGGGTGTCAAACTCTTTGCTTGGCAAGGAGTCACCTATTAATTTTGCTTAAATTGAAAATATATTAATGATTTCTTGAAACACTGTCATTAACAATTCGCGGTGTAACAAAAATCAATAGCTCACGCTTATCTTCAGATTTCAAATCCTTACGGAACAAACGCCCCACATAAGGTAAATCACCTAAAAATGGCACTTTGGTTTGCTGGGTTTGAGTTTCTTGTTCAAAGATCCCGCCAAGTACTACAGTTTCACCATTATTGACCAACACATTGGTGTTAATTTCATTTTTATTTAAAATGATTTCACCATTAGGTGCTGTGCCTGATGGCGAATCGCTATTAATTAATAGCTGCATTTGCACTTTGCCATCGGGGGTAATACTTGGTGTGACTTCTAAACTTAACAGCGCATCTTTAAACTGGGTATCAGCAGTGGTCCCGCCACCTGTGGTGGTGGTGGTTTGATACGGAATTTGTTGACCAGAGGCCACTTTAGCTTGTTGTTTATCAGCAGTTAATACTTTTGGTGTAGAAATGACTTCACCATAACCATCTGATTGTAGTGCAGATAACTCAAGATCCAACATAAAGTCAGACAAGCTAATTAAACCAAACGCCACTCGACCTGCTGCACTTGCTACACCTAAATCGACGTTTAAGTTATCTGGACGTTGGATATCATAGCCACCGTTTTCATTTGGCTCACCGCGTAAATCCCATAGGGTTTGATCGCTACCGCCTACCAACAAGTTATTATTCTTGTTAATCCCTTGTGACACCAAGCCCCACTTCACCCCCATTTCTTTGGTGAAATCCGTTGAGGCACGCACAATACGCGCTTCGACCATCACTTGTTTTACCGAAACATCAAGTAAATCAATCATTTTACGAATTTGATCAATTTTGGCTGAAGTATCGTTAATAATTAAAGTATTGGTTCGTGGATCAATCGATGCTGTACCACGTGGGCTGAGGAGTGAACCTACGCTATCACCAAGTAAGTCGCTATCTGCACTGTTATTACTTGAGCCACCACGATTACTGGCATTACGACCTTCAACAATCAACTTTTCAATATCAGCAGCTTTAGCATAGTTGAGCTGAATATATTCAGTTTGCAGTGGTGCCAATTTAATGCTTTGGGCAATCGCTTTGGCTTCTTCTTCTTCAGCTTTGGTCAATTCCGCCAAAGGTGCAATCCAAATCACGTTGCCATTACGACGTTTATCTAAGTTTTTAGTCTTTAAAATAATATCTAAAGCTTGATCCCATGGCACATCTTTTAAGCGTAAGGTAATGTTGCCTTGTACTGTATCTGCCGCCACCATGTTAATGCCAGTAAAGTCAGCTAAGAGCTGTAGTACACGGCGTACTTCAATATCTTGGAAATCCAGCGAGATTTTTTTGCCGTTATAGTGCTGCACAGTACGTGTTACCGCCTGTTGTGCTGTCGCAGTACTACGGTCAACAGGGCGTTTTACCGAAATGGTCAGCTTATTTTCTGCTTGATAGGCCATGTACTCATAGCTACCACTGGTTTGAATGGTAATAACACCACTGCCAGCACTGTTTTGTGCATCAATGGTTGAAGCAGGTGTTGCAAAGTCATTGACATTTAACCGACGTGCAAGGTGAGTCGGGACTTTATTACCTAGGGTACGTACCACAATTTTGCTGCCTTGTTGCTGTACATCTACAGGGGTATTCGGTCCTGCAAGGTCAATCACCACCAAGCCTTCGCCTGCAGCCCCGCGCTCAAAACCAATATTGGTAATGCCTTGGGTTTCTTTAACTGCAGCCACTGGCGGGAGTGATGCAGCTGTTGTTGTGGTTGGATTAATTTTAAGGATATAAGTATTGCCCTCTACACGCGTGGTAAAGGCACCGGCATCAGCCAAATTAATGTTTAAACGCGCACGCTGCGCATCTGACATCACTTCAAGATTACTGGCTTCTTTGGTGGCGATATTAATCTTATTTTGTTTTAAGGTTTGTGTGGCTTTCTCAAAATCCAACACCAAACGTGATGGGTTTTCGAGTTGATATGCTTGTGGCTCAGGGGGAATACCATTAAACATGACACGAATTTCGGTGCCTTGGTTAGGTACTTGCATAGGCACAATATTGGTAATGCTCACCTGTGCGTTTGCCACTTGCATGACTGCCATTGCTACCGTTGCCATCGAAAACTGACGCAATAAATTCATGGTATTACCATCCCCAAAAATAAAATCTTTCACACTATTGTTCATTGTTATTCCTTAAGGTGCAGCAGCACCCAGCAGTACCAGGCTCCGTGGACGTTCTAAATAACCTTCACGACCATCTGGAATGATTTCGATCAGATCAATTTGCGTTGGTGTAATACGCACCACGCGACCGTGGTTGTTGCCCATATAACTGCCGAGCTGTACTCGCTCTAGCTCACCATCAGGGGTTTGAATAACTGCTGTGATTTTACCTGAGCTGTTGAGCATACTGCCTTTCATATTCAAACTTTCTAGGGCATAGCTCTCGAGTGGTTGCGGCGCACGCGAGAAGTTTGGATAAACTCGCTTACCGGCCATAATTTTCAGCTCTGCCGCTAAAGAAGTAGGCAGAAACGGACTTTTTAATTGATGCGCTGCATAATCAAAGGTTGGCACTGGCATAAATACTGGCGCAGGCTCAATTGGCAAAGGCGGTTGGTTACGAATCTCCGCCATTTGTTGATTGACTGAGTCAATGCGTGAAT
This sequence comes from Acinetobacter sp. CY17, assembly GCF_059515825.1. Lineage (NCBI taxonomy): Bacteria > Pseudomonadati > Pseudomonadota > Gammaproteobacteria > Moraxellales > Moraxellaceae > Acinetobacter > Acinetobacter sp. CY17. The sequence continues at coordinate 53,551 of NZ_JCAKMX010000015.1, read as the reverse complement.
CACAACCGACCAAGGCCAATCCAAGCAAGAGGCTTAAGCTAATTTTGCGTGTATGCATTATGGCGTCTCCTCTGTTGCATCTGGATTTTGCTCGTTTGGATATACACCGATATAACGATAAGTTTTGGCATTAACTTTATAAGTCACTACAGGCACTTCAGCGCGTTTCTCTTTGTTTTCTAAAGCTGAAATTTCAAAATCATGTAAGGTGACAATACGCGGTAAGGCGGCAATACCACTGACAAATGAACCAAAGGCATGATAATCACCTGTCGCTTCAATCGAAATTGGCTGTTCAATAAAGAACTCTTGCTTAATTTCATTTTCTAGACGGATATTTTTAAATTTCAGTCCAGCATTCACCCCAGTGATGTTAATGTCTTCAACTAAACCTGGAATTTCAGTTTCTTTAGGTAGCTGTTCTAACTGCTGGTTAAAGTTGGCTTGCATATCCATGAGCTGCGCTTGATATTGCTGTAAATTACGCAATTTAGAATCTTTCTCACGAAATTCATTGAGTAACTGAGTTTCTTGTGCACGGGCAGCTTCAATCGCATCTAACTTTGGCTTGATTGCCAAAAAGTAGCCAATAGCAGCAATCACTAAAAGTAAAAATAACCAACAGGTAATTTTGACTGAAACAGGCCAACTACCATAATTACTGGTATCTAAGGTATTAAACTGCTGGAAAAACTTTTCCACCGTCATTTTCTTTTTGGGGCTGACGACGTCTTGGCTTAATTCATCAAATTCTTCACGACTCATTATTCTGCCCCCGTTACGATAAGATCCGCTTCACTTGCAGCTGCATCTAGATCTGCCACGACATCCATTTTGATTTCATCAAGATCAGCTGTCACCACAAATGAGCCATAGCTGTCTTCACGACGTGGTACAAGCGAACTGGCTGGTTGCTGTTTACCTTCTTCCACGGCTAAGAACGAATTCATAAAGGCATTGCGATACCACGATGATGCTTCTAGACCACGCAGTAAATCTGCCACAGTATTTGGACTATCAGCACGCCCTTCAATGGTAAATTTATCGCCTTGACGGACAAATTTGGTGATGTACATATTGCTTGGTATGACACGTACCAGTTCATCGACGAGACGCACTGCTACAGGGCGTTGACCTTGTAAACCTTGAATCAGTTTCATACGCTCAACAATGGCATCGCGCTGTTCTTGCAAGCCTTCCAAAGATTTTAGCTGGACATCTAGGTTTTGGTTGGTGCTCATCACCAATTGATTGGCTTGGTTCTGGTCTTCAAGACGACCATCAAAGTACATCCAAGTCCCAACCACGCCTAATACGCCAAGTAAAGCCACCCCAATAGAAACCGTAATAAATTCTTTTTTACGTTTTTCTCTTAGCTCATCACGCCAAGGGAGTAAGTTAATTCTTGCCATTAATCAAAACTCCGCATTGCGAGGCCACAGGCCACCATCAGTGAAGACGCATCTTTTTCAATTTTTTGTACATCAACTTTGCTGGAAAAGCCCATTTGTAAAAATGGATTCGCTACCGTGACGCGATAACCAAGTTTTTGCTGAATGAGCTTGGCAAGGCCTGTGATATTGGCATTACCACCCGCCAACAAAATATGGTCAATTTCGTTAAATTGTGATGATGAGAAAAAGAACTGCAATGAACGTGCGGCTTGTTGGACGACGGCATCCAAATAAGGCTCTAAAACCTCAGCCTCGTAATCATCTGGCAGACTTTGAGTTTTCTTAGCACGACCTGCTTCTTCAAAAGACAAGCCATAGCGGTTTTGAATATCTTGTGTTAATTGCTTACCCCCAAAGACCTGTTCACGGGTATAAATGACTTTACCGTTTTGCATGACAGATAACGTGGTCATAGTATGACCAATATCTAAAATTGCTACGGTATGTACGCCCACTGGCAAGGTATCAGCAAAAACTTCATACGCATTTTCAATGGCAAAGCTTTCTACGTCGGCAATTTTTGGGGTAAGACCGGCAAGCTCTAGTACCTCAGAGCGAAGGCTAATGTTTTCTAAACGTGTCGCAACCAGTAACACTTTAACGCGTTGCGGATTAGCTAAACGATCAGGGAGGACTTCAAAATCAAGGCTGACTTCATCAAGCGGGAACGGAATATATTGCTCAGCATCCATACGGATTTGCACTTCACGCTCGTCATCATTCATGTCCGCATCCATCTCAATGACTTTAGAAATCACCATGGAGGTTGGAACAGCAAAAGCGGCATGATCACTGCGTGGATCAGCAAGATTAATTGCACGCTCTAGGGCATCTGCAACAGCTTCTACATTTAAAATATTTTTTTCAACCACACTGCCATCTGGTAATGGAACAAGAGCATAACTCTCGACATGGTACTTACCATTCTTTACAGCGAGTTCTAAAACTTTAACAGAAGTAGAACTAATATCTACGCCCGTTAACCCCTTATTTGGTTTACGATATAACCTGAGCACAATTCAGTCCTATTATTTTTTTATCCCCAAAAAACAAAAACCCACTAATCGGTCAAGGTCTATAATTTTATACGGATACAATAACTCATCTAACAATCCGTAGGTGTAAAGGCTATACTGACGACCAATTAGTTTGCCATTAGCTCTTATTAAAACTTACTTGTTATGAAAAAGCTATCTTGTTCAGGCCGTGTGCATCCATTTTTTTTGAGCATAATTATAATTTTAGTCTCAATTCCGATGGGTTTTTATGGCATGTACCTTTATATCGCCCCATCCTTACCGGATATGTCGACCCTCAAAAAAGCGCCTTTGCTTAAGCCTTTACAAGTTTATAGCTCAGATAACCAACTGATTGCCGAATATGGTGGCAAACTCTCGGTTCCGGTGGCCTACAACCAAATTCCACAGACCTTTGTCCATGCGTTTTTAGCAGCCGAAGACTCATCTTTCTTTGATCACAGCGGGGTGAGCTTTAAGGGCTTAGGTCGTGCTGTGACTGAGAGTTTGACTGGATCTGATGTGCAAACCGGTGGTTCAACCATTACTATGCAGGTGGCTAAAAACTATTATTTAAGTCCAGAACGTACCTTAAAACGTAAACTGACTGAAGTATTTTTAGCACGCAAAATTGAACAGACTTTAAGTAAAGAAGAAATTCTAACCTTATACGTAAATAAAATTTTCTTAGGTAAAAATGCGTATGGTATCGCGGCTGCAGCGCGGATTTATTATAACAAGAGTTTAAATGAGCTTTCTGTGGCGCAAATGGCCATGATTGCCGGATTACCTAAAGCACCTTCTAAATATAATCCGATTGCCAATCCTGAACGTGCGCTAGAGCGTCGTAACTGGATTGTAGGACGGATGTTACAGCTAGGTTATATTGACCAAGCGCAATACCAAACTGCGATTGCCGAGCCATTAAATTTAGACAGCCCTGACCGTAGTATTAGCAACCGATTTCCCTATGTAGGCGAAATGGTGCGTAGCGAGTTAGTGGAAAAATTTGGCGAACATGCAGTCGATTCAGGTTATAAAGTTTATACCACCATTAATAGTGAACGTCAGGCCTACGCCGAACAGGCAGTACGTGATGGCTTAGAAGATTATGACCGTCGTCATGGTTGGCGTGGTGCTGAGGCACACGATAAACCCTTAAAAGAATTTATGGCTTATGCCAACACCTACCCCGCTCAAGTCATTAAAGTTGGTACGAATAGCTTTGATGCTGTTATGCAAGATGGTTCAACGGTAACCGTACCCTGGTCAGGTATGTCATGGGCACGCCCCTATCGCAGCGCCAATAGTGTAGGAGCTGCGCCAAGCCGGGCTTCACAAATTGTCAAAGTTAAGGATATTGTACGTTTACGCCCCAATACAGAAAAAACTTCATGGGCACTGGTCCAAGTTCCAAAAGTCCAAGGCCAATTGATTGCATTAAACCCTAACAATGGGGCTTTAGAAGCAGTTGTGGGGGGCTATAACTTTTATCAGTCTAAATTTAACCGTGCCATTCAAGGCTGGCGTCAGCCAGGTTCAACCATCAAACCCTTTGTTTATGCTTTAGCATTAGAGCGTGGCATGACCCCGCATAGTATGGTTAATGATGCGCCTATTACCATTGGTAAATGGACTCCTAGAAACTCCGATGGACGTTATTTGGGCATGATTCCACTGCGCCGAGCATTGTATTTATCACGTAATACAGTATCAGTGCGTTTATTACAAAGCGTCGGCGTTGAACGTGCACGACAATTATTTATGGACTTTGGTTTACAAGAAGATCAAATTCCGCGTAACTACACCATTGCTTTAGGTACACCACAAGTCTTACCGGTACAAATGGCCACAGGTTATGCCACGTTTGCCAATGGTGGCTACCGCGTTCAACCATATTTTATTGAGCGTATTGAAGACGCCTATGGCAAAGTGATCTATAAAGCCAATCCTGAATATGCCTGTATTCAGTGTATTACTCAAAAAGATGAACCTGCTAAAAAGGATCTCAAAGAACTTTCAGCAGATGATGCAGCATTTTTAGAGGCTGCATCTGAAGCCAAAGCTGCATCTGAAGCAGCAAATTCAGAAGCCACTGCTGCACCTACTCCAACTGCTAAACCTGCCGACAGCACTGAATATCGTCAAGCGCAGCGGATTTTAAAATCCAGCTCAGCTTATGATATGGCCAATATTTTGCGTGATGTAATTAATCACGGTACCGGTCGTGCTGCTTTAAAAATTGGTCGTGATGATTTAGGTGGCAAAACAGGTACTACCAACGATGCAAAAGATGCATGGTTTGCCGGTTTTAACGGTAAACTCGTGACCATTACTTGGGTCGGTTTTGACCAGCCAAGCACCTTAGGACGCCGTGAATATGGCGGCGTGGCAGCACTTCCAATTTGGAGTGACTTTATGGAGAAATCTTTAAAAGGCACACCATCAGCATGGGTACGACTAGATGCTAAAGCTAAAGGACCAGAAGATCGTAACAAAGTTGAATCTGCTGAACAAGACGATCAACAACACCGTACCGCACCGCCGCTGGCACGTCCAATTTATCGTCCACCCCCAGTGGCACCAAAACGCAGCGTAGAGAATGACTTTGCCGACTTACCTGGCACTACAGCGTTGCAGCCAGCACGTAAAACACCACCGCCGATGCAACCTGAACCTAAACGGGAAGCACCTAGCGACAGTTTAGAAAATTTAATTCGAGAAGTTGAATAAGGAAAAGCCCGCGATTGCGGGCTTTTTTTATTTCTTTTTAAACACATAAATTTGGAACTGCGCGGCCAAATTAAAGTGTTCATTGACTTCTAAAGTCTGACGACGCTCTGGTTTGGCTTTATAGGCATAAGGCGTCATGGCAATCAGATTTTTTAAATCAGTTTGATTGAGCTGCATAGGGGCATCAATCACGATATCTTCGACTAAATCAAAGGCATCTTTGAGCTGTTCAACAAATTTAGCCGAATCATGTTGTTTCACCTCTTCAAACAAGGCTTCACGCATCGCATATAAATGATTTTGTGCTGGCGTGACCACCATTAAATGACCGTTATCTTTTAAGACACGTAGAATTTCTTGCTTAGGAATCGGGCTAAATAGACTGGTGCATAGGTCAATTGAAGCGTCTAAAACAGGTAAAGTTGCGCCAGTACCAACAATCCAAGTGATGTCTTTATTCAGCTTCGCTGCCACTTGTACCGCATTTTTCGCAATATCTACCCCTACGCATTGCAATACTTGGGCCTGCATTGCATTGGTGTAATAGCCTTCACCACAACCAATATCCAGCAAGTTTTCAATCCTTAACTCAGCAATTTTTTTCACCACTGCCTGTTGCAATGGTGCGTAATGCCCTGCGCTTAAAAAGGCACGGCGCGCTTGTACCGACTCAGGCGTATCACCCGGATTTTTACTGTGTTTATGCTGCACTACATGTAAATTGACATAGCCTTGTTTAGCCAAGTTATAACTATGACGATTTACGCAGTGCCATGTTTTTTCTGTAAGACTCAGTTTTTCCCGACATACAGGGCACATGAGTAGGTTCATCATTTTCTCCAAAAACAAAAAAAGCCGGCAAATGCCGACTTTCTTTTTACGATTTGCTTAGCGCAATTTTAAAGTCATTAAGCCTAAAACTACCAGCATAATTGTGATAATCCAGAAACGAATCACCACTTGTGTTTCACGCCAGCCTTTTTTCTCGTAATGATGATGGAGTGGCGCCATTAAGAACACACGTTTGTTACGCATACGTAGTGAACCTATTTGTAAGAAGACTGAAATTGCTTCTACCACAAACACACCGCCCATAATGGCAAAGACGATTTCTTGACGAACCATCACTGCAATGGTACCGAGCATCGCACCTAAAGATAATGCGCCGACATCACCCATAAATACTTGCGCAGGATGGGCGTTGTACCAAAGGAAAGCCAAACCTGCGCCAATCATCGCTGCACAGATCACCACCAATTCAGATGAATATTTTACATAAGGAATATGCAGATAATTAGCAAAGCGTACATCACCCGCTAGATAAGCAAACACCCCCAAACCTGCTGCCACCAAGACGATTGGCATAATGGCCAAACCATCTAAACCATCGGTTAAGTTGACTGCATTGGATGCACCGTTAATCACCAAATAAGTAAAGATAATAAAACCGATACCCAGTGGAATCATCGACAGTGGAATCGAGATTTCTTTAAAGAATGGAATCAGCACATCCAACATAGACGCTGTTTGCGCTGCACTCGGTTGTAGAGTTGCAATGTAATACAGCGCGATACCTGCACCAATTGAACCAACTGAAGTCCAAAAGAATTTCTTGCGGGCTGGTAAACCGGCATTGTCTTTATAACGGATTTTAATCCAGTCATCGGCCCAACCTACGGCACCAAAAATGACCATTACTGCAAGCACAATCCAGACATAAGGGTTGCTTAAATCTGCCCAGAGTAAGGTGGAAATACCAATAGACAATAGAATCAGTAAACCACCCATGGTTGGGGTGCCCATTTTTTTGGCATGACCTTCAGGCGCAAAGCTACTGACCGCTTGACCGTATTTTAAGGCTTGTAATTTACGGATCATATAGGGGCCAAGCGCAAGCCCAATCCCAAGCGCGGTGAGGACACTTAATAGTGCACGTAGCGTTAAATAACGTACTACACCAAACGAGTCATGATAACTCGCTAAGTGTTCGAACAACCAGAGTAGCATTTACAGTTTCTCCATCAATTGCGCCATCAACGTTTCCATATGGGTATAACGAGAACCTTTAAACAGGAAACTCATGGATTGCGTTTGATGTGTTTCGACTAGACTAATTAAAAGAGGTAAGGCTTGTTCTTGAGTTAAGAAAGCCTGCATTTTTTTACCATATTGGGTACTGCGCGCACCTTCTTGTGCCGCAGGGGCAAATTCGCCCACTGCCACGACAAAGTTTAAGCCTTTGACTGAGACTAAATCGCGCCCCAGTTTGTAATGCTCAATCGCAGCAGCAGCACCTAGTTCACCAATATCACCAATCACCATCACGCGAATACCCTCTTGCTTCGCCAGCACTTCGGCAGCAGCACGCATTGAGCTTGGGTTGGCGTTATAGGTGTCATCAATAAATAAATGATTTTTATGTTGAATAAAGTTCAGACGACCTTTAGCACCTTGAGCTTGTTCTAAACCCTGTACAATGTCTTGTAGATCAATATTTAAAGCCAAGGCAAAAGCCACCGCAGCCAACGCATTTTGTACATTGTGCTCACCCGCAAATGGTAACTTCACTCGGCTAGTGCCTTGCGGGGTGTTTAAAGTAAATGTGGTTTCTTGGGGCTGTAAATCAATATCTGTGGCAAAGATGTCACCCCCGTGACCAAAACTTAAGATTTTTTCATTGTGTACGGCAGTTTGAATTTGTGCACTAAAGTCATCATCACTTGGGAAAATGGCTGTACCATCGCTGGCAATATGTGCGTAAATTTCCGATTTAGCACGGCAAATCCCATCACGACCACCAAACTCACCCAAATGCGCAGTCCCAATATTTAAGATGCCTGCCACATGCGGCTGCACTAAATTTGAGGTGTAATCAATTTCACCTTGATGACTTGCGCCCAATTCCATCACAGCATATTGATGCTCAGCACACAGCTCAAGCAACATCATCGGCACACCTAAATCATTATTTAGATTACCGCGAGTAATCAGCGTTGGGGCTAAGCGCGATAAAATACTACCCAGCATTTCTTTGGTGGTGGTTTTACCACTACTGCCCGTTAAAGCAATCACTTTAAGCTGCGGATTATGCTGACGACGATAAGCGCCCAAAGCACCCAAAGCCAAACGTGTATCACTCACCACCAATTGGTAAATATCGGCATCTACAGGATGACTGACTATCGCAACTTGGCAGCCCTGGGCAGCCACTTGTACAATAAAATCATGGGCGTCAAAACGCTCGCCTTTTAAAGCTAAAAAGGCATCACCGGCTTCGGCATGACGTGAATCCGTTAAAATACGTTTAATTGCGCCTTGTGGCACTTGGTTATTATGCCAATGCCCTTGGGTGGCTGCGGCAAGTTGTTCGGCTGTCCACGGCTCTAAAGGCACAGTACTGGTGGTTGAGGTATGCATGATGTTTTCCTATTGCGCAGGATAGGCACGATCGGCCTGCTGTGGCATGTTAAGCGCAGCTTGCACTTCAACAACGTCGTCAAACCAATGACGCACGCCATTAATTTCTTGATAATTTTCGTGACCTTTACCGGCAATCACCACAATGTCACCGGCTTTAGCCGTTTTAACTGCAAATTTAATCGCTTCACGGCGATCATGAATTTCATGCACACGATGCGCGCTAAAATCGATGCCGGCTTTCATGTCAGCAAAAATTTGCTCAGGATCTTCAGTACGTGGGTTATCTGAGGTAAGCAAGGCCACGTCAGCACCTTGTAATGCCGCTTGCGTCATCAATGGACGTTTACCACGATCACGGTCACCACCACAGCCAAACACGGCCCAAAGGTCTTGTGACACATGACGTTTTAAGGTTTGTAACACTTGAATTAAGGCATCAGGGGTGTGTGCATAATCCACCACAAATAAACGTTCGTCATCACGTATCACTTGCATACGACCCGGCGCACCTTTGAGCTGTGGTGCTGTTGCAATCAAATCACTTAAGGCAAAACCCGCTTGTTCAGCAGAGACCAATGCAGCGACTAAATTCTCAACATTAAAGTGACCCAATAACGGACTTTGCACCTCAAATTCAGCTTGTGCAGTCACTAGGCTAAACCTCGCACCACTTAAGCTATATTCGATATCTTTAACTTGGTAATCAGCTGCTTGTGTCGTTGAATAGGTCAGGATTTTAGGCTGCGCTGAATTGTTTTTGGCTGCTTGTAACATCACTGGCGCGTGTTCATCATCAATGTTGATAATCGCCACTTTGAGGCCAGAAAAAGCAAATAAAGCCGCTTTGGCCTCCGCATACGCTTCTAGCGTACCGTGATAATCCAAGTGATCACGACTTAAATTACTGTACGCGGCAATTTCAATATTTGCGCCATTTAAACGACCTTGTTCTAAACCATGCGAACTGGCTTCAATTGCTGCAAATTCAGCACCTTGCTGCGCATATTCATGCAAAGCTGTTTGCAAGTGTAAAGCATCTAAAGTGGTGTGCGAAGAGGCCTCAAGATTAGGTAAAATCCCATTCCCTGTAGTGCCCATAACAGCACATTTTTTACCTTGCAACATTAAAAGTTCAGCCACTAAACGCGAGATTGTGGTTTTACCATTGGTTCCTGTTACTGCCAAAATGCGTGCTGGGTTAACAGGCTGCGTCGCTTGTAAATATTGTTTTTGCCACTGGCCCATTAAATGACGCACATTGCTCACAACATAGCTATTGTCTAAGCCTAAATCCGTTTCAGCAATGACCGCCAAAGCACCTCGATCAAGGGCACTTTGCGCAAATTGCACAGTTTTTTCTGGTTGCGAAAAACTAGTCAGGGCAATAAAAATTTGCCCTGGCTGTACTTGACGACTATCTAATTGAAAGCCCTGAAAGGATTGTGTCATCCAAGCAGCGCTTTGGTCGATCGGATAAAGCTGTTGAAATGTAATTGACATTGCTCACCTATTTATTGGGCTTTTGGCTCTCTAAGGGTTTATCTAAAGGGACGTTAAGGAGACGTAAAGACTCTTGCATCACGCGGGCAAATACCGGTGCAGACACGGTACCACCGTAATAACTGCCTTTTGGATTTTCAACCACAACCACCATGGCTAAACGTGGATCACTCACAGGTGCTACCCCAGCAAATAAGGCGCGATATTCGTTGGTCGAATAGCCCTTACGATCAGCACGTAATTTGTGCGCTGTACCTGTTTTACCTGCAACACGGTAACCAGGAATATTAGCGCGTGTTGCGGTACCGCCTGGTTGAGTGGCTGTTTCCATCATCAGTAATACTTGATCGGCAATTTTTGCATCAATCATTTGCTCGCCTTGCGGTAAACCTTCAAGTTTGTACAAACTTAATGGCATTTTTTTACCTTTATTGGCTAGCATGGCATAGGCATCTGCCATCTGTAGCACGGTGGCATTTAGACCATAACCATAAGACATGGTGGCTACTTCAGACACGTTCCATTTACTTGGCGGCAAGATTAAACCCGCACTTTCACCTGGGAATTTGACTGCCGAACGCTGACCAAAACCTAAGCGTTTGTAGAAAGTAGGTAGCGTTTCATATGGCAAAGATAGGGCCAGTTTAGCCACACCCACGTTAGATGATTTTTGAATAATGCCACCTAAGGTTAAAGGGCCGTAGTTATGCGTATCACGGATAGTATGGTTACCTACACGCATGCTCCCCGGTGAGGTATTAACGACACTATTGACATTATATTTACCACTTTCGAGTGCCATTGCTACTGTCAGTGGCTTCATGGTCGAGCCCGGCTCAAAAGAATCCACTGCACCGCGGTTACGCATAGCATCTTTGTTTTCTAAGCCTTTTTTATCATTTGGGTTATACGATGGCCAACTTGCCATCGCTAAGATTTCACCAGTTTTGACATCTACTGCAATCGCAGTGGCAGAACGAGCATTATTGGCAATACCCGCAGCAGTCAACTCACGATACATAATGTACTGCAAACGTGAATCGATACTTAAGGTAATATTTTCACCATGTTCAACTTCACGTAGCACATCTGGATCTTTAACGCGATTGCCTTTTTTATCACGTAAAATACGTTGCTCGCCTGCCACACCGGATAAACGGCTATTGAGCTGCATTTCCAAGCCTTCAATTCCTGTACCTTCGCTATTGGTTAAACCAATAATTTGTGCACTTGGCTGCGGCTGTGGATAATAACGCTTATAATTTTTTTCGGTATATACGCCTTGGAAATTACGCCCGACAATCATTTCTGCTTGTGGTGGTGGCACTTCCTTTTTTAAGACCACATAACGTGAGTTTGGACGTTCATAAACCTTTTTACGTAGTTCAGCACGGTCCATACCAACGGCATCAGCCAGTTCATCCAAATTTAAGTTTTTGTCCGGCAACTGGCGCTTTAATTTGTTGTTGCTTGGATCAACAGCAAGTTTGGCTTTGGTTTCATCATAAAGCTTTTTATTTTCAAAATAATCCTGTGGATCAATCACCACATTCATGATTGGAGTACTAATCGCCAAAGGTACCCCATGACGGTCGCTAATTACCCCACGCATCGGCTTAATTTTTTCGGTGCGTACCATGTTGGCATTGGCTTTATTTTGTAAGAACTCTTTATCAATGATTTGTACAAAGAAGGCACGACCGACCAAAATCAGAAAAACAGCCAGCACCACGCCCCACATGAGGTAGAAGCGCCACATATCTACACTTAAAGTATTTTTTTCAGTAATAGACTGCTTTTTTTTCCGCGTAGGTTTTTTATGCGAATCGGCCATACTTATTGTTTCTGTTCAGAGTTCATCGGTAAAGAAATCACGACAGTTTGTGCTGCCGGAGGTGAATACATACGTAGTTGTGTCACTGCACGTGTGCCAATTTGCGCAGTTGCACCAAAGGTTTGTTGCTCAATCAGCAAACGCCCCCACTCAGCATTAAGCGCTTCTTTTTCGCGATTCAAGCTACTGAGCTGACGATAATCATGACGATATTCAAACACTTGAAATACCACCATCATGGCGCTAATAAAGACCAAAGCAATCAACAGCGCATAACTTAGATTACGCTTTAAAACTAATTTGGATTTAGGTTGATCGGCAATTTGCTCTTGGTTTTTCATTATTCGCCTTTAGCAACTAAACGTTCTGCAACACGTAACCATGCACTACGCGAACGAGGATTGGCTTTCACTTCCGCTTCACTGGCTTTAACACGGTCAATTTTCTTTAAACGACGCGTATCTTCGCGTTGTTGTGGCATTCCCCAACTATGGTCTTCTGCCAAAGTTGATTCTTTTTGAATAAATTGTTTGATTAAACGGTCTTCTAAAGAGTGGAAGCTAATCACCGCTAAACGACCGTGTGGTTTCAGCACATCTACCGCTTGGGGTAAAAATACCTCAACATCTTCTAATTCTTTGTTAATCGCGATACGAATCGCTTGGAAAGTACGCGTTGCAGCATGTTTATTTTTTTCCCATTTAGGATGCGCGACTTTAACAATCTCAGCTAATTCACCAGTTGTTGCAATATAACCTGCCGCTTTAATGGCTTTAGCAATACGACGACTATAACGTTCTTCGCCATATTGGAAAATAATATTGGCTAATTTTTCTTCTTCAATCTCAACCAACCATTCAGCGGCGGTAGGGCCTTTTGAATTGTCCATACGCATATCAAGTGGACCACTATGCATAAAACTAAAACCACGCTCTGCTTGATCAAGCTGCGGCGAAGACACCCCTAAATCAGCCATCACACCATCGACTTGATCAATCCCACGCGCAGCAAGCTCTTGTTTTAAATCAGCAAAGCTCGCATGAATAATCTCAAAACGCGGATCTTCTTGTTGCAGTTGATACGCTACTTCTAAAGCTTGCGGATCTTTATCAAAACCATAAACTTTGGCATTGGCATCGAGTTTTGACAGCAATAAACGGGTATGCCCACCGCGCCCAAAGGTGCCATCTACATAAATCCCTGTATTGCGCTCTGCAACTAAAGCATCAACGGTTTCGTGAAGTAATACAGAAATATGGGACATAGCACTCTTGAAATAAGCAAAATTGTAACTGCACATTATCACCTGCTTTTTGCCAAGCGCCAAACGACTTTTTGTAGGGAATTTTTATTTTTCATAGAGAAAACCGTTTTAGCTAAAAAAAGCCCCCAATTGGGAGCTTTTATGCAGCTTAAAATTAACGTCTAGAATTATAGATCTGATCGAAGATCGCGCCATTAACAAAATGGGTTTGCTGTGCTTTCGCCCAACCACCAAACACTTCGTCAATGGTAAAGGTTTTTAGTGTTGGGAATTGATGTGAATACTTGGCTAAAATCTCTGGGTTACGTGGACGATAGTAATGTCGTGCCGCCATGTCTTGACCTAAAGGTGAGTACAAGTAATTGATATAACCTTGCGCTAACCATTTGTTACCATTTTTCTCAACTGTACGATCCACAATAGCCACAGATGGTTCAGTTAAAATGGTCAATGATGGATAGACAATATCAAATTTACCTTTGCCCAAGGCTTTTTGCGTCACTAAAGCTTCATTTTCCCAAGTAAGTAATACATCACCAATGCCACGTTCAGCAAACGTCGTCATTGACGCACGCGCGGCTGAATCCATCACTTTAACATTGCGGTACATCTTACCTACAAATTCTTTGGCTTTAGCTTCATTGCCCCCTGGTTGTTTTAACTGGTAACCCCAAGCTGATAAATACACCCAACGTGGTAGACCACCTGTTTTTGGATTTGGAGTAATAATTTCTACACCTGGCTTGGTTAAATCGTTCCAATCTTTAATGCCTTTTGGATTGCCTTTACGTACCATAAACACAATCGCAGAAGTATAAGGGGCTGAATTGTGTGGAAATTCTTTTTGCCAACCTTTTTGAATCTGCCCGGACTTCACGATTTCTTCAATATCATTGGCAAGTGCCAACGTCACTACATCGCCTTTTAAACCATCAACCACAGAACGTGCCTGTTTACCTGAACCACCATGTGACTGTTTAAAGGCTACAGATAAACCGGTTTTGTCTTTCCAATATTGACCAAATGATTTGTTAAACTCGTCGTAAAATTCACGTGTTGCGTCATAAGATACATTCAAAAACTCACGGTCTGCAGCCTGTGCAGATGTGCCAAATGCTATACTACCGAGCAATAGCGCGGTACTTACCCAAGTCTTCAATTGCATTTTCATGGCAGCATTCATCCATTATCTATATTAGTGCTAAATATATGAAATATATTTATAAACTTCAATTCAAGCACTGTGCCTGATCTATGACTTTTAGCTTAAACACTTAAGTTAAAAGTATGTTTTTTATTAAAAAAATTATGATAAAACGCCTATATAGCTTTTTATGATTAATATATGCATAAAACATATATTAGACCCTATAGATTATTACATCATAACCTTGTGCTAAGGCTTAGTATATTTTTAAGCTTTGCTTATCTAAAACCAGTAAAAAAACAGTTCACTTGCATATTTTTGTAAAAATTGCTTAACTAAACAGCAGTTGTTACTTATCTTCACCTTATCTTCATAGTTGTTTGTTAAAAATTATTTTTATACCAAGAGTGTTAATTTTTGGTAACTATTGTGGTCGGGTTGTGTATGGACCACAAGGTAAATGCTTAACTTCGTTAGGCTTAAATTTTAATCATACACTTATGTTATTATGTTACGAAAGGGGACGTTAATGTTTAAACTTATTCCAGTATTGTTGGTCACGACCTTATTAAGCCATGTGCACGCAGCAGGACTGCAACCTAGCAGCAACAAAACTAAGTCAGCTGAAAAAAGCTCATTAATTGAAAAAGCACTCACGCAAAAACAAGAGAATCCAGATTTAAATGTTACCAGTTTAAAATTAATGACCACTATTAAAACCAAGCCAAGTCAAAGTATTTTAGCTGCGCAAAACCAAAGTTTCTCACGCTTTGTACAATCTTTATTCAGTTCAAATTCTTGAAAAAAATCGCCAAAATGCTTTATCCCTTTCAAAGCGTTTTGCTGATTAAAGCCCAATTAACGTAAATGTAATTGGGCTTTTTCGTTATAATAGCCTTTAGTTACTTTTCTAAAGAAAAAGAGTGTTATGACCGTTCGTACTCGTATTGCCCCATCTCCTACCGGTTTCCCCCATGTAGGTACTGCTTATATCGCATTGTTTAACCTCTGCTATGCTAAACAGCACGGTGGGGAATTCATTTTACGTATTGAAGATACTGATCAATTACGCTCAACGCCTGAATCTGAAAAAATGATTTTAGATTCATTACGTTGGTTAGGTCTAAATTGGTCTGAAGGTCCCGATGTAGGCGGTCCACACGCACCTTACCGTCAATCTGAACGTATGCATATTTATAAGCAATATGCGTTAGATTTAATTGAAAAAGGTCATGCATTCTACTGTTTTGCAACAGCAGAAGAGTTAGATCAAATGCGTATTGAGCAACAAGCACGCGGTGAAACTCCACGCTATGACGGTCGTGGCTTATTGTTATCTGAAGAAGAAGTACAGCGTCGTTTGGCTGCGGGTGAGCCACACGTCATTCGTATGAAAGTACCGACTGAAGGTACATGCAAGATTCAAGATTTACTGCGTGGCGAAGTTGAAATTCCATGGGCACAAGTCGACATGCAAGTGTTACTTAAAACTGATGGTTTACCAACTTACCATTTAGCTAACGTAGTCGATGACCATTTAATGCAAATCACCCACGTATTCCGTGGGGAAGAATGGTTACCATCTGCGCCTAAACACCAATTATTGTATCAATATTTTGGTTGGGATATGCCAGTGCTATGTCATATGCCGTTATTACGTAACCCAGATAAATCAAAACTCTCTAAGCGTAAAAACCCAACTTCTATTAACTATTACAAAGACATTGGTGTATTACCAGAAGCTTTGTTAAATTACTTGGGCCGTATGGGTTGGTCTATGCCTGATGAACGTGAAAAGTTCACTTTGGCTGAAATGATTGAAAACTTTGACATTCAACGTGTGTCTTTAGGTGGCCCAATTTTTGATGTGGAAAAACTCAACTGGTTAAATGGTCAGTGGATCAAAGGCTTAAGCCCTGCTGAATTACTCGATACTTTGTTGGCATGGAAAGCTGACCGTCAAACTTTAGAAGAGATTGCCGCAGCGATTCAGCCACGTATTAACTTATTGTCTGAAGCCGTAAATTGGTCAGCGCATTATTTCAACCACTTCCCAACTCTTACTAAAGAGCAGTTTGTCAGCAAAAAATTGACTGAAGAACAAGTGCGTCAAAGCTTACAATTTGCCATCTGGCGCTTAGAAAGCTCATTTACTTGGAATAACGACACCGTCAGCCAAATCCTCATGGATTTAGCCGCGCAAATGGAAATTAAACTACGCGACTTTATGCCTGCGTTCTTTATTGCCATTGCGGGCTCTACAGCATCTACACCTGTGATGCAAACCATGGTCACCATTGGTCCGGATTTGACTTTCGCACGCTTACGTCATGCCTTAGAAATTGTCGGTGCTCCAAGCAAAAAAGAGTTAAAAGCTTGGGAAAAACTCAATGAAAGCTTAAAGTTGCCTAAAAATGAAGCAACCAATCAAGCTTAATTAAAATAATAGTTGACGTGTGGTGTGTATATCCATAATATAGCCACCACACAGACTGGGGTCATAGCTCAGTTGGTAGAGCGCTACAATGGCATTGTAGAGGTCAGGAGTTCGATCCTCCTTGACTCCACCAAGTTCTTACCTGTGTTGCCTCACTTGTCCCTATCGTCTAGAGGCCTAGGACATCGCCCTTTCACGGCGGTAACCGGGGTTCGAATCCCCGTAGGGACGCCATATTTAAGATGGCGAACATGTCATCTTATAAAAAAGCTCAAGCATTACGACTTGGGCTTTTTTATTGCCTGTTATTTTGGCTTTCCTGTTAAAATACGCTATAGATTAAAATTATGGAGTTGCAATGCAATACCGTTGCCCACAATGCCAAAGCCCTAAAATCATGCCTGTTGCCGAAGTCGGCTCACCTGCTCCACGTCCTGTGGTGCCAAAAAGCTTAGTATTTTTAATCCCTTGTTTATTTGTATTGCTATTACTGGTCATTATTAGCATTGCAATGTGGATTTTTGGTGACGGTGCGGGTTCAACACTACAAGCCATTACAGTTGCAGTCTTTGTGCTGTGTTTAATTGCAGGTGTTATGTTCTATAAAGACTTACCTGACTTTAAATTATCAATGCAAGCCTTTATGCAGTCACAAAAGAAATGGAAATGCCGCGAATGCAGCCATGAGTGGCAGATCTAATATTTAATGTGAGTGTTCAACATGATCATGTGCCGCATGATCATGTCCTACATTACAATTAAATTGCTCAATTTGTAAGGTACTTTGGTTAATGGCATAAGTGTATTGCAGTAAATGCAGCGCCTCTTGATATATTTTTTGCGGATCAGCATTTGGCGCATATAAGTGCACTGCCAGATGAATATTCTTAGAGCTAATAGCCCATACCTTAAGTTGATGGATCTCTTCTACCCCCTCTAAGGCCAATAAATCAGTGTGCAAACGTTCAATATCAATCTCTTCAGGCACACCTTCCAATAAAATATGAATACTCTGCTTTAACAGCAACCATGTCCGTGGTAATACCCAAAAACCAATCAACACCGCAATCACTGTGTCAATCCACATCCAACCGGTAAAATAAATCACAATTGCAGCAATAATCACCCCAACCGAACCAAGCGCATCACTGAGCACTTCCAAATATGCTCCTTTGACATTTAAGCTTTCTTGGCTACTTGAAAATAAAATCCGCATTGAAATTAAATTAACAATCAGTCCTAAGCTAGCCACGATCAACATGCCCATGGTTTGAATTTCTGCAGGTTGGTTAAAGCGCTGATACGCTTCGTAGACAATATAAATTGCCACCGCAAATAACATTAAGGCGTTAAATAGCGCGGCTAGAATTTCAAAACGCTGATAACCAAAGGTGCGTTTATTATCGGCTGGTAGTTTGCCAATTTTAATTGCCAGTAAGGCAATCGCTAGGGCTGCTGCATCAGTAAACATATGTGCAGCATCAGATAACAGTGCCAAACTTTGGGTGATCAGTGCTGCAATCAATTCTACAATTAAAAAACTAGTGGTGAGAACCAATGCAATGGTGAGTTTTTTGGCATTTTTTTCTGTCACCATGGCATGACTATGATTGTGCTCGTGTGAGTACCCCATCCGCCACCTGCCTATCGCCTATAGAGTTGTATTAACATAACAAGGATCAAAAATTTATAGCGCAGTATTTGTGTTAATTTCCTCTGCTCAGCCTGTATCAATGAGTCACACATTGCATTGCAAGAGCAAATTTTTTATGTCCTTGATTAAATAATTTATTATTTGATTTGTTTCATTCTCCAGTCTTTCTTCACTAAAAACAACAAAATAAATCATTTAAAAAATATGAAATCGCTTAAATTATTAGAAAAGGATTTAATTCGGTGCAAGTATGAAAACAATAAAACAAATGCTTGATACATTGCTCTACCCACATCATGCAAATATAGACCTAAAAGACATGGAAGCCATGCAGGAATACAATCAAGGGCAATATTTCGCCAAATTAGCACTAGAGCACCAGCGCGAGTTTTTGAGCAAAAAATTACCCTATGATGTCTCGCATTTAGATCAGCGGAATGCCATGTGGAATTTTTTAAGTGCTGCACTACGTGGTCATGCGCAAGCACAATATGAGTTGGGTATGGCCTACTACACAGGTCACTTAGGTTTAGAGCGCGACTATGTACAAGCTGAAGAATGGCTGAAACGTGCCGCAGCATGTGGCCATGTAGGTGCTCAAGAACAACTTAATGAGATCTATCAATTGATAGCTTTTTCTTAACACAAAAAAACCAGCCCAAAGGCTGGTTTTTTAAACTGCGCAAAAATAAAACTTAGTTACCAATTTTACGGTATTTTTGACGCTTAGCCACTAAGTCATCACCGTCACGTTTACGACGGTATTCTTCAAATTCAGCATAGTTACCTGTAAAGAATTCAGGCGTTTCACCTTCAAATGACAAGATGTGTGTTGCAATACGGTCTAGGAACCAACGGTCATGCGAGATCACCATGACTGTGCCTGGGAACACCAGGATTGCATCCTCAAGCGCACGTAAAGTTTCGATGTCCAAGTCGTTTGATGGTTCATCGAGTAAGATCACGTTAGCACCCATTTGTAGGATTTTGGCAAGTTGTAAACGGTTACGCTCACCACCTGACAATTGACCTACACGTTTTTGCTGATCTTGGCCTTTAAAGTTAAAGCGACCAATATATGCACGTGATGCAATTTCGTAATCGCCAATACGTAAGATATCTAGACCGCCAGACACTTCTTCCCAAACAGTTTTGTCGTTATCTAAGGTGTCACGAATCTGACCCACATAAGCTACTTTAACTGACTCACCTAGAACCACAGAACCTGTGTCTGGTTGTAACTCACCGGTCATCATACGGAATAGTGTCGTTTTACCTGCACCGTTTTCACCCACGATCCCCACAATGGCACATGGTGGAACAACGAAAGATAAATCTTTGTACAGGGTACGATCACCAAACGATTTGCTGATGCCTTCTACTTCTACAACCTTGTTACCCAAACGTGGACCAGGTGGAATGTAGATTTCAGAAGTTTCGTTACGTTGTTGGAATTCACGCGAGTTAAGTTCTTCAAAACGCTCCATACGCGCTTTGTTTTTCTTTTGCTGACCTTTGGCATTTGAACGAACCCATTCAAGTTCTTTTTTCAATGCTTTAGCAAAAGATTCTTCTTGCTTCTGTTCTTGTTCTAGACGCGCGTTCTTTTGCTCTAACCAAGAAGAGTAGTTACCTTGGTATGGAATACCCATGCCGCGGTCAAGCTCAAGAATCCACTCAGCCACGTTATCTAAGAAGTAACGGTCGTGGGTAATGGCAACAATAGTACCTGGGAAGTCTTTTAAGAAACGCTCTAACCAAGATACAGAAGACGCATCTAAATGGTTCGTCGGTTCGTCTAGAAGCAACATGTCTGGCTTAGATAATAGCAAACGACACAGTGCCACGCGGCGACGCTCACCACCAGACAACTTAGAAACGTCTGCATCCCAAGCTGGTAAGTTTAATGCTGCAGCAGCTTGGTCCATTTGGTTTGCAAGGTTATGTGCATCCCAAGCATGGATAATTGCTTCTAGCTTTTCTTGTTCTTTAGCAAGTGCGTCAAAATCAGCATCTTCTGCTGCATATTCTGCGAATACTTCGTCAAGACGCGCTAAGGCATCAAGTGGCTCACGTAAACCATCTTCAACGTTACCACGAACGTCTTTTGAATCATCTAAAGGTGGTTCTTGTTCAAGGTAGCCGATTTTGATACCTGGTTGTGCACGAGCTTCACCAGAGAAATCTTTATCTACGCCAGCCATAATACGAAGCAAAGTAGATTTACCTGCACCGTTTAAACCAAGTACACCAATTTTTGCACCTGGGAAGAATGATAAAGAGATGTCTTTTAAGATTTCGCGTTTCGGCGGAACCATTTTCGACACACGGTTCATCGTGTAAATATATTGGGCCACGCAGGACTCCTCAATAGTAAAACCAAACTGGGGATATAAATTAATCAATCCCCATACTCAAGTGAGCAGAAAAAATAATCGCCCATTATACGATGAAAGTCCTGAAAACATAAGGCATATCCAAGAAGTTCACGACTTTGTTGTAAATATCTTTTTGCTTATTTATTCATCGTTTTATTTTGCCATTATTTCATCCTGATCAGGCAAAAGACTATGTTGCAAATCATGTCGATTTTTCATTGACTGTTCATCTGCATAGGCTTTAATAGTCGCAAGATCAGGCGTAAATGGGGGGATCGCAATACTCAAATTGAGATTTCGTTTTATTTTAACTGTCGAAATTTAGGCTCAGTTTTTGCATTCTTCATCAGCCCATGGCTGAGAATCGTTATAACATTCAGTATTTTTTGTGATAGAGATGGCTTTTTTCTTTAAATACACTATGATTTGCGTAAAACCAGCATCAGCGATCAATGACTTCTATGCAAAATAATGTCATAAAAAACAATAGTTCATTTTAAAAATAGGTTGGGAAGCACTACTGTGAAGGCAAAGTTGGAAAATTTATTAAAAAAACGTATTAATGGAAAAGTAATTTTAGTCACGGGTGCGTCAAGTGGCATTGGTCTAACCACAGCACACAAGTTGGCAGATGCAGGCGCTCATGTTCTATTATTGGCGCGTACCCAAGAAACCTTAGAAGCCGTAAAAGCTGATATTGAAGCACGTGGGGGACAGGCTTCAGTGTATCCATGCGATTTAAACAGTTTAGAAGACATAGATGCTGTATCTGCACAAATTTTGGCAGATGTTGAGCATATTGATATTTTAATTAACAATGCTGGGCGCTCAATTCGCCGTGCTGTGCATGAATCTCTCGATCGTTTTCACGATTTTGAGCGTACCATGCAGCTGAATTATTTTGGCTCAGTACGTTTAATTATGAACTTATTGCCAAAAATGATGATGCGCCGCCAAGGGCATATTATTAACATCAGTTCTATTGGTGTATTGGCCAATGCAACGCGCTTTTCGGCTTATGTGGCCTCTAAAGCGGCGCTGGATGCCTTTAGCCGCTGCCTATCTGCTGAAGTGCACTCACATAACATTGCCATTACTTCAATTTATATGCCTTTGGTACGCACGCCAATGATCGCGCCAACTAAGATCTATAATTACGTACCGACTTTATCGCCTGAACAAGCCGCTGATTTAGTCGCCAATGCGATTCTCAAACGTCCGAAGAAAGTCGCCACATGTTTAGGTTATTTAGCCTCTATGACCTATGCAGTTGCGCCAGATGTAAATAATAAATTAATGTCGATTGGTTTTAACCTCTTCCCAAGCTCTAATGCCTCGGTCGGGAAACCGCAAAAACTTAATTGGGTGCAAAAAGCATATGCCCGTCTCTTCCCAGGCGAGCATTGGTAAAATACAAAAATGCCAGTCTAAGACTGGCATTTTTTTACGCTTTATAAGGCGCTTTTATTGTGAAATTTTAACTACGGAGCGCGAATTTAAATTTTAAAATGCCCTGCTTGTCGCATTGCTATTGTGACTCATAACTTGCCAATTCAACTTAAAAGCCTTATTTTTCTTAGCGATTGATTGAACTTATACATCTGATGACTGGGTATTTCCTGCTTGATGTTGACGATTTTCAGCCAATTTTTATGTATGTTTAGGCATATAAATTGGATTAACTCCTACCTATAAATGATTGAATTTTAACTATGAAGTGGCACATTATTTTGGTTTATGCTTTTTTGGCATTTGCTCTGTTTTTGGGGTATGGCATTATTCGCAGTATCTATTTACAAGATTATGAACTTATGGAAATTGTCGCTGATGTCGGCGCCATTTTGATTTGTTTAGATTTAGCAGCCTCAACGTATTTCTTAAAAATTGTGAAACACCCAACCGAAAAAACTGCCACGCAAGTACCTAAGGTACATCGTGTTGTAAAAGTGACACGTAAAGTCGGTCACTTTGGGATTATGTTGATCATCTGTGGTTGGGTGGTTCCAATGCTATAAAAAAGAGCGCTGCCGCGCTCTTTTCTTTTACTCATCTAAAAAATGGACTTGTCCGGTTTTCACATCATAAATTGCCCCCACAATGGCAATCTTGGCTTGATCATGTAACTGTTTAAGTACTTGGCTATGTTGCAAAATATAGCCAATGTTATACAGCACGTTCATCCGCGTGACTTGATCAATAAAAGCAGGGCTTAAATCACGTGGTTGCATCAAGCCATGTACGCTATTGACTGATTCCATTAAGGGTCCGAGCACGTATTGAATATGTGGCATGCCCTCAACATCTTCAATGTTTTGATTGCTTAAACGTAACTGACAGGCACTGGTTACCGCACCGCAATCGGTATGCCCAAGTACAACAATCACTTTGGCGCCTTTGGCTTGGCAGGCAAATTCTAATGAACCTAATACCTTGTGCCCCGCAACATTGCCTGCAATGCGTAAACTAAATAGATCACCAATACCTACATCAAAAATCATTTCTGTTGGAGCGCGTGAATCCATACAGCCCAGGACGGCGGCAATCGGATGTTGACCTTCATCTGCAGTGACACGAATTTGACGATAGATATCACGTTGTAAACGATCGTTACTTACAAAGCGCTGATTCCCCTCTTGTAAGATCGTCAGCACCTGTTGCGGGCTTAAATTGCGTTGTACATCAGCCGTTGCAATATCAATATCTAATACCGCATCATCAATATCAGCATAATGCTGTTTAAAGCCAATCAGTTTTAAATCAATTTTGCGCTGCACGGCAGTTTCACTCTGGTAATCCTGAATCACATCGTAAATATCAGGATCAATACTATGACAATGAGTGGCATCAATAATCAATTGTTCATGCTTATGTACATGCTCTAAAGCAGTAATTAAGCTAGAACGGTTTAAGAAGGTCACCTGTGAAGGCAACTCAATTCGCGTCACAACACCATGTAAATGCTTTTCTTTATAGACACGTACGCCCTTATGTAAATTGCCATACAGAATAAATCCTGCACTGACTGCCAGGCCAATTAAAATCCCCATTAATAGGTCGGTCAATAAAATCGCCAATAAGGTAATAATAAACGGTAAAAACTGTTTCCAACCTTTCGCCAGCATTTGCTTAAACAATTTAGGATGGGTCAGTTTAAAACCAGTAATAATCAAGATCGCTGCCAGTGCAGACAACGGAATCATATTCATCAGCGGTACAAAAAACATTACTGCCAGTAATAATAAAATCCCATGCGTGATGGTTGAACATTTACTGCGTGAACCAGCATTGGCATTTACCGAACTGCGCACAATGACCGAAGTTAATGGCATACCACCAATAAAGCCCGATGCCATGTTGCCCACACCTTGCGCCCATAATTCACGGTTAGGTGGTGATGAGCGTTTATAAGGATCGAGTTTATCTGCTGCTTCTAAATTCAGCAGGGTTTCTAAGGAGGCCACCACAGCTAAAGTGATTGCACCTGTATAAATCAGCGGTTCAGCTAAATAGCTCCAGTCAGGGAAAGTAAATACTGCACTCGGATCAGCGAATACATTGGGTAATTGAATTAAATTTTGACTTTGAATACCAAGTCCTAAGGTCTGCGTTAAAAAAAAATTTAAGACCGCTGCCAGTAATACCGCGATTAAGGCAGATGGCAATAGCATTTTTTTTAACGGACTCGCATCCCAAGTCAGCATAATCAAAAGGCTAAATAGGCCAATTGCAGCTGCACTAGAGTCAATCTGTGCCATAGACAACTCAGGCAAATTACGCCAACTAAAATCAGTAATTCCAAACAAATACGGAATCTGACTTAAAATAAGAATCACACCAATGGCTGCCAATAAACCCAAAATCACGTTATTCGGGACAAAATTGGCAAAGAAACCTAATTTAAATACGCCAAACAACAATTGCAGTACACCGGCAAAAATAACCGATAATAAAAAGGCGGCATAATTGCCGCCTAATTGTTCTAACTGCATTAAGATCACTGCTGTTAAGCCTGCAGCTGGCCCTGCAACACTAATGTGTGAGCCACTTAACATCCCTACCACAATACCACCAATAATACCGGCAATAATACCCGCCATAATCGGTGCGCCAGAGGCTAAAGCAATACCTAAACACAGCGGTAGTGCCACTAAAAAAACCACTGTACCAGACAGTAAATCCTTAAGATGAAACTTACTTTTTTCTGCTAAATTCAACATAATAATTAACCATTTATAATAAATATCGAGTCTCAAAAAATATCGACTCAAAAGTTGTTAGGCTTTTACCCTCCAAAAACCCATGCTTAATATGCGTGATTTTTAACCTTTTTTTATAGTTCATTTATGCTGTTAAATTGTGTGATTTTTATACTTTTTTAATACCCTTCAGCTTCACTTCAGTTAACTTTGTTATGTTGACCAATTTTTAAATATTTAGCTTATTTTAGAGATAAAAAAACCTCCCCAAAGGGAGGTTTTTGTTTAGCAACGAAAGATTATTTCGAACCTTTAATCCCTGCTTGTAACAACAGCGCACCTAAACCACCAATTTTTTGCTCTTGTGGTTTTTGGTTCTGTGGTTTTTTCGCTTGTGGGCGCTCGCCTTGCGGACGCTCACCACGGGCTTGTTGTGGACGTTTTGCTTGTGGCTTACGTTCAGTACGTTGCTCAGTTGGCTCACGGCGTGGACGTAGTGCTTTTACTGGCTGTGAACCTTCCGGACGCATCGATAAATTTACGCGGTTACGTTCAGCATCAACATTAAGTACACGAACTTGCACGATTTGACCTGGTTTCACCACTTTATGCGGATCAGCCACAAACTCATTCGCCAGTTCAGAAATATGCACTAAACCATCTTGATGCACACCAACATCTACAAAAGCACCAAAATTAGTGACGTTGGTGATCACACCTTCTAAGGTTAAACCTTCAGTCAGCTGTTTAACATCAGTAATGTCATCACGGAATTTAGCTGTGCGGAATTCTGGACGTGGATCACGACCCGGTTTTTCAAGTTCGCTCAGCACGTCTTGAATCGTTGGTAGACCAACTTTATC
Organism: Acinetobacter sp. CY17; assembly: GCF_059515825.1. Lineage (NCBI taxonomy): Bacteria > Pseudomonadati > Pseudomonadota > Gammaproteobacteria > Moraxellales > Moraxellaceae > Acinetobacter > Acinetobacter sp. CY17. Next base: position 27,655 of record NZ_JCAKMX010000015.1, on the reverse strand, counting down.
ATCCACAAATTCTTCAGGATTCACTTGGCGAATAATTTCTGCATTACCAATGATGTCTTTTACTGTTGTACCTTTAGCAGCAACAATTTTAGCGACTAAAGCATAACTTTCTGGATGCACTGCTGAGGCATCAAGTGGTTCAGAACCCTCTTGAATGCGTAAGAAACCTGCCGCTTGTTCAAAGGTACGCTCACCTAAACGTGGTACGTTTTTCAGGGCAGTACGCGCTTCAAAGCGACCATGCTCTTTACGGTATTCAACAATTTGCTGAGCAATGGCTTTGTTTAAACCCGCGATATAACCCAAAATTGCTGCAGATGCAGTGTTAACATCTACACCCACGGCGTTCACACAGTCTTCAACCACAGCATCAAGAGTTTTGGCTAAACCAGTTTGATTCACGTCATGTTGATATTGACCCACACCAATCGATTTAGGCTCAATTTTTACCAGTTCAGCCAGTGGATCTTGTAAACGACGTGCGATAGAAACCGCACCACGAATCGATACATCTAAATCTGGTAATTCTTGTGAAGCCAACTCAGAAGCAGAATACACCGATGCGCCTGCTTCAGACACTGTAACGCGAGTTAAATTGAGGTCGCTGTTGGCTGCCATCATCTCGCTAATCACGCTTTCAGTTTCGCGGCTTGCTGTACCATTACCAATAGCAATTAAATCAACATTAAATTCACGACACAGACGTGCAAGTTCAGCAATTGCTCCTGCTTTGTCATCTTTTGGTGCAAATGGATAAACCGTGCTATGGGCAACCACGTCACCTGATGCATTGACTACTGCCAATTTCACACCGGTACGAATGCCAGGATCAACACCTAAAGTAGTGCGGCTACCTGCAGGTGCAGAAAGAAGCAGATGACGTAAGTTTTCAGCAAATACATTCATCGCCTCAGATTCAGCACTTAAACGTTTATCAGTTAACAATGAATGTTCAATACTTGGACGAACTTTGCCTAACCAAAACAGTTGAGCAGTTTGTTTAAGGAACGCTTGACGTGCTTGTGGCTGTACTGCATCTAAATTGTATTCAGTTTCAATACGTGCGATTGGCGCAGTATCTTCACCATCCACTTTTAAACCCAACACGTTTTCTTGACGACCACGTAACATGGCCAATAAACGGTGTGACGGCACTTTGTTTAAATTTTCAGAGAAATCAAAGTAATCACGGAATTTCTTACCGACTTCTTTTTTCTCTTCAGACGCGACCGCGCTTTTCAATACAGCAGTTTTGGCAAACATGGCTTTTAACTCAGCAGTTAAAGCAATGTTTTGTGCCCACTCATCAATAATGATGTGTTGAATAGCGTCAAGTTGGCTGTCTAAATCCGCATAGTTTTCATGACTATAGCCTGCGAGTGCTGCAGCTGGCTCAATCTCTTGACTTAGAATTTGTGTTGCGATGTCACCAAGACCGGCCTCTTTGGCTTTAAACGACTTCGTTGTACGTTTTGGACGGTATGGTGCATAAATTTCTTCTAATGCATTCTTAGTTTCTGCCGCATTGACACGCGCTAATAAATCATCAGATAGTTTATTTTGTTCTTTGAGTGATTCGATTACTTTTTCGCGGCGCTCAAACAAATCACGTAAATACGATAAACGCGTATCGAGTTGGCGTAACTGCGTATCGTCTAAGCCTTGAGTTACTTCTTTACGGTAACGCGCAATAAATGGAACGCTGGCCCCTTCATCAATCAGCTTAATGGCAGCTTCGACTTGATTTGGACGTACGGCAATTTCTTTTGCCAACTGCTGAACTAAGTCAGTCATCGTGTTGATCCCACAAGGATAAGTACTAAATGCCATGATTATAAAGACCAAGACTATAAAATCCACATTTGTTTTCGTAAATTTATGCTTGGTTGTTCTTGCCAATTTGGTATAGTTTTATTTAAGCGCACAAAATAACAGCAAAAGCGCAGCAAAGAATAAGATTTTTGCCTTTTTATGCGGCATTTTACCTGTATACGTTTGGTATCTATGTCTTGATTTTAGCTCGGATATTTGTTGCTTTAGAACATAGCAAAGCCCATTGAATATCGTATACTGAAATCTGACATGACGATGACAATAAAGAATAAGGAGCACATCATGAGTTTAGTTGTACCCGCTGAAAATTTAGATGCTGTACAAGAAACTGACCGCGTCGAACGCATTCTCGTTGTAGATGATGATGTGCGTTTACGTACTTTACTACAACGTTTTTTAGAAGATAAAGGCTTTGTAGTGAAAACTGCGCATGACGCCACGCAAATGGATCGTTTATTACAACGTGAACTCTTTTCGCTCATCGTGCTTGATTTTATGTTACCTGTTGAAGATGGTTTAAGTATTTGCCGTCGTCTACGTCAGTCCAATATTGATACGCCTATTATTATGCTGACCGCGCGCGGTAGTGATTCAGATCGTATTGCCGGCTTAGAAGCAGGTGCAGATGACTACTTACCAAAACCATTTAATCCCAATGAGCTCCTCGCCCGTATTCGTGCGGTATTGCGTCGTCAAGTACGCGAAGTACCCGGCGCTCCGAGCCAACATATGGAAGTGGTCAGCTTTGGGCCGTGGTCACTCGATCTCTCTACCCGTACTTTAACCCGTGAAGGCCAAGTGGTGACTTTAACTACGGGTGAATTTGCCGTGCTTAAAGCCTTGGTACAACATCCGCGTGAACCTTTAACACGAGACAAACTGATGAATTTAGCGCGTGGTCGTGAATGGGGGGCAATGGAACGTTCGATTGATGTGCAAGTGTCACGTTTACGCCGTTTGATTGAAGAAAACCCTGCACGTGCACGTTATATTCAAACCGTTTGGGGGGTTGGTTACGTCTTCGTTCCAGATGGTGCAGAATAGTAGTTCCAAGCTGGGTTTACTGTTGCAGTAAACCCAATTTTTTTGGCTTTAATTTGAGAGCAGCGGTGAAACTTGATCCTCTAGATCCACAAGAATTTAAAGATTACGCAGCGTATTCAGAAAAAAAACGCACTCGAACCGAACGCTTTCTGGACAAAATAAAGCCGCGTTCTGCCGCAATGCGTACCACGGTTTTGGTATTATTTGTGGTGTTATTTAGCTTGTTTATGTCATTGTGGTTTTTTTGGCGTACGCTATATTTACCTGAAATTCAACAACATGCACGCTATTTAGCAGTAGAGCTAGATATTTTAAATGACCCTGATTTACGTATTTATCATCAAGGTGAAATGGTTAATCCTCAGGTCTGGCTCAAAGATCGCGTAGGTCTAGAATATATTACCGACCCCGAAGAATTTCCCAATGTACGGGAAAAAGTCATTGCTGAGTTTTTTACCAATCAAATTGAAGACAAGCTTGCTAAAGAATTGGGGATTAATAACGTTACCGTCTATTTTCAATTTAAGCCGAGCCCACGTATTTGGATTCAAACCCCTGAAATGAATGGCAATTGGGCACGCGAACCGCTAAAAACCTATGCCAATTACAGCCCAGAATTGGTTGTTGCTTGGTTACTCGGTACACCATTAATCGCTGCCATTATTATTTTAACTTTGGTGCGTCAGCTCAATCGACCGCTACGTCGTTTACAAAATGCTGCCAACAGCTATACCAAAAATGGCAAGGCACCATATTTAGAGACCAATCATGGTCCGCAAGAAATTCGTGAAGTGAATCAGGCTTTTAATCGCATGATTTATTCACTTGATCAAACTGAGCGCGACCGTCGCATTATGCTGGCTGGCATTTCACATGATTTACGCACTCCCCTGACTCGTATTCGTTTGAGTGCCGAAATGATGCCTGATGAAGACTTTTTAAAAGAAGGTCTAATTTACGACGTTGAAGATATGGATGCGATTTTAAATCAATTTATTTCTTATATGCGTGATGGTTCTGATGAAGAACCGCAAGACACTGACCTCAACAGCTTACTACAAGAGCTGGTGGTACAATTTAAGCCTTTAAATATTCGTTTTAGCCCCAATGAATTACCTATCATTCAAGCACGCAGTTTATCTTTAAAGCGTTTAATTGGTAATTTAATTAATAATGCCAAACGTTATGGGGCTGAACCCATTGATATTTCTGCTGAGTTATTGGGTGAGCGAATCTTTATTCGCGTTGCTGATCATGGCGAAGGAATTCCTGAAGATCAAATCCAAGATCTCATGCAGCCTTTTGTTCGTGGTAATGCAGCACGTACGGTACAAGGGAGTGGTTTAGGACTAGCGATTGTGAAACGAATTGTCGATATTCACCAAGGTGAATTACTGATTCATAATCGCCCCGAAGGCGGCTTAGAAGCTATTATTTCTTTGCCCTTACACAGCAACCAAATCCCTGAAATTGAAGCACATAGTACACTCGAAAAACTCAAACAAAGTTTGAGTGATCGCTTTTAACTATTGTTCAATATTTAAACAAACAATTTTGTTTAAATAATAAACCCCTAGGTTTAATTATTTTAAAATCATGTGCTTATATATTATAAGATTAATTTATACCCACATTTTTTGAAAAAATTAGACCTTAGCCTAACAGCTATGCACAATGGCTTTTCTGATCGGTACAATCCGTATCAGCTTTAAATTTTAACGAGAGTAAACCATGTCTTTAGATCGCATTCGTTTAGCTTCACTTCATGACAAAGTCATCAGCGCTGCTCAAGCTGCTGAATTCATCAAAGATGGTATGACTGTAGGTATGAGTGGCTTTACTCGCGCAGGCGAAGCAAAAGCTGTACCTTTAGCTTTAGTAGAACGTGCCAAAACTAACCCATTAAAAATTACACTAATTACGGGTGCAAGTTTAGGTAACGACCTTGACAAAAAATTAACTGAAGTGGGTGTACTAGCACGTCGTCTTCCATTCCAAGTGGATAACACATTACGTAAAGCCATCAACAAAGGCGAAGTGATGTTTATCGACCAGCATTTATCTGAAACTGTTGAGCAAATGCGCAACGGTCAATTAAAGAAAAATGACATTGCGGTGATTGAAGCTGTTGCGATTACTGAAGATGGTGGCATCATTCCAACGACTTCTGTCGGTAACTCTGCAAGCTTCGTACAATTTGCTGAGCAAGTGATTGTGGAAATCAACACCAATTTAAGCCCAGCATTTGAAGGCTTACATGACATCTATATCCCAGAGATGCGTCCAACACGTGGCCCAATTCCATTAACTGTATCTGATGAGCGTATTGGTACAACTGCAATTCAAGTTGATCCAGCGAAAATCGTGGGTATCGTATTTAACAGCGAATTACACGACTCTCCATCAACTGTAACTGAACCAGATGATGAAACTCAAGGTATTGCAGACCACTTAATCGCGTTCTTTGAGCGTGAAGTTGCTGCAAAGCGCTTACCGTCAAACTTAGGTCCATTACAAGCGGGTATTGGTTCAATTGCCAATGCTGTACTGACAGGTCTAAAAGATTCTAACTTTGAAGATCTTGTGATGTATTCAGAAGTATTACAAGACTGTACTTTCGAATTAATTGATGCAGGTAAAATGAAGTTCGCGTCTGGCTCTTCAATTACTTTATCTGAAAAATTTGGTGAGAAAGTATTTAACAACATCGAAGCATATAAAGATAAGTTAGTTCTTCGTCCACAAGAAATTTCAAACCACCCTGAAATCGTACGTCGTTTAGGTATCATCGGCATTAACACTGCACTTGAGTTTGATATTTACGGTAACGTGAACTCAACGCACGTTTGTGGCACCAAAATGATGAACGGTATTGGTGGTTCAGGTGACTTCGCGCGTAATGCACACCTTGCAATTTTCGTAACCAAGTCGATCGCGAAAGGCGGTGCAATCTCGTCTGTGGTGCCATTTGCGTCTCACATCGACCATGCATGCCACGACGTTGACGTATTGGTGACAGAGCAAGGTTTAGCTGATCTTCGTGGTTTAGCGCCACGTGAGCGTGCGCGTGCGATTATTGATAACTGTGTACACCCATCTTATAAAGATGCACTGAACGATTACTTCGATCGTGCATGTGCTAAAGGTGGCCAAACACCACACATCCTTACTGAAGCGCTTTCTTGGCATTCAAACTTCGAAGAAACTGGCACGATGCTGGTGACTGAAGAAGCTTAAGCTTTTGCTTAAAAAAACGCCCATTTGGGCGTTTTTTTAATCCTGTTTAAGTCGTCCTAAACGTAGTAAAACCGGAAAAGTCACACTAATAGACAAATCACGATGTTGTTTTAAGTCATCAGCAATTTCAGTTAAGGCCGAATGCCCAGTTTGCCTTTCATAATGTTGCACTGCCGACCAAGTGGTTAAATATTCAAACAGCTGCTGTGCTGTCCAAACATAATTCAGCTCTAATGGTGGTGTAACAATTTCTTCAAATGGAAAAGGAATCGTTTGATAGCCTTCATCAATATAACGTCGTTCAGCATCCCAATAGCCCTTTAAAATATTGTGATATAAGTGCTGTACTTTGCTATTTAAATGCGCATCATGAATTTCAATTAAGCCATACCCAATAATGGCCACTACCCCTTCTGGTTTAAGCACACGTTTAACTTCTTTATAAAAACGCTCAAAATCAAACCAATGCACTGCTTGCGCAACAGTAACCAGATCTACCACATGTGCCATTAAGTCACTATGCTGAGCTTTATTGACCTTGTAACGCACATTACTGAGCTTTGGCGCATGCATAAGCTGATTTTCGCTAATATCAGTTGCCAAGACATGGTTAAAATGCGGCGCTAAGCGTTGACTAAATTGGCCTGAGCCGGCACCAACGTCCCAAGCCATATCACGCTCTGGTACTGATAACAGTATTTGTCCTATGATTTCCTCTGAATAACTTGGTCGAGCTTTTTGATAACATTCACTATGTTCAGAAAATAAATCCTTCATCTTGTTATTTCTCATTGTTGTTATTTTTAATCATTATACGTAAAAAAAATTTAAGCATAAAAAAATCCCCAAACTTAAGTTTGGGGATTTTTCGAATATGGTGGCGAGACCCAGGATCGAACTGGGGACACACGGATTTTCAATCCGTTGCTCTACCTACTGAGCTATCACGCCGATGCGGTGTATTAAGCCCTATCTTGAGATATTAGTCAACACATTTCTTTAAAAATTATTAAATATTTATTTCATAAACAATTTTAAGCAAAAAAAATCCCCAAACTTAAGTTTGGGGATTTTTCGAATATGGTGGCGAGACCCAGGATCGAACTGGGGACACACGGATTTTCAATCCGTTGCTCTACCTACTGAGCTATCACGCCGATGCACGTATTAAAGCGTTTTCAAACTCCAGCGTCAAGCCTTAAGTCTACATTTTCAATTCAAGTGTTTATTTTTACAGCAAAATCCACAAAAATTGGCCTTTTATAACTTATCGAGCTTAGTTAGACAGCGATGAATGGCACCACAACCGGGTATAAAGCTCTTACTGCCCTGCTGTTCTTGCATACGACACACTTCAATGACTAAACGCTCAGCGACACCACGACCACGATTGGCAGGATGTACCACCACATATTCTAAAATACAGTCATCTTGTTGCTGACGGCACCAAATTGCGCCAATCAATTTCGTGTTAAATTCTGCGGTATACAGTAAAGTATCTTGAGCGAGGCTATGCTCAAGTTGGTTTAACGCATCCTGCCCATCAGAAAACTCTGGGCTTAAGTCGTATAAGCGCTCAAGTTGACTACGAAAGTCATTATTTTCTAAAGACGTATGAGCATGTACGGTAATAGGCATTGCTAAACCCTCCTAAGCAATCTAGTATTTGCGCTTCGCTTAAATTTTTAACGTTTTGAGGAATGTGTCTATGACAGAGCGTATCAGTGAAGTGGTAAGAAACACTAACGAAACTAAAATCCGTGTTCGTGTGAATCTTGATGGTACAGGTCAAGGCACTCTCAATACCGGTGTTCCTTTTTTAGATCATATGATCGACCAAATCAAGCGTCATGGTTTATTTGATATCGACATTCATTGTGATGGCGATTTAGAGATTGATGACCACCATACTGTAGAAGATTGCGGTATTACTTTAGGTCAAGCCTTTGCACAAGCCCTAGGCGATAAAAAAGGCCTCAAACGCTATGGTCATTTCTATGCCCCACTCGATGAGTCACTCAGCCGTGTAGTGGTAGATTTATCTGGTCGTCCGGGTTTATTTATGGATATTCCATTTACCCGTGCGCGAATTGGTAGCTTTGATGTGGATTTATTCTCTGAATTTTTCCAAGGCTTTGTCAATCATTCGTTAATGACGCTACATATTGACAACTTGCGTGGTAAAAACAGCCATCACCAAATTGAAAGTGTCTTTAAAGCCTTTGCACGCGCATTACGTATGGCATGCGAAGTTGACCCACGCGCGGCAAATACTGTTGCTTCAACCAAAGGAACATTGTAATGGCTCGTATTGCATTACTTGACTACGGTATGGGCAACCTACACTCAGCCGCTAAAGCGCTTGAGCACGTTGGTGCAACGGTTGATGTGACCAATGATCCAAAACTCATTGCCCAAGCCGATAAAATTGTCTTCCCAGGTGTAGGTGCAATGCGTGATTGTATGCAAGGCATGCAAGATGCAGGCATTGACGAAGTGGTACGTCATGCTGTGTTTAATAAACCTGTACTCGCTATTTGCGTGGGTATGCAAGCTTTAATGCAACGCTCTGAAGAAAATGGCGGTGCTGATGCATTGGGTATTTTCCAAGGTCAAGTTAAACGCTTTCCTGATCTGGACGGTCTCAAAGTGCCACATATGGGCTGGAACCAAGTCCATCAGGCAGACCCGAACCATCCAATGTGGAATAATATTGAACAAAATGCACGTTTCTACTTTGTGCATAGTTTTTATGTAGAACCGCAAGATCCAAGCATTGTGGCAGCAACCTGTAATTATGGTTTAGATTTCTGTACGGCACTGCATAAAGAAAATCTATTTGCAACGCAATTCCATCCAGAGAAAAGCCATACCGCTGGCTTACAGTTGCTCAAAAACTTTGTGGATTGGAACATCTAAGGGCTAACTACATAGCATACAAAAGCTCAACTTCGGTTGGGCTTTTTTATTTACAAAAGCAAGCTAGGAGCAACTGAATTTTTAAATTATGGTAATTCCATAACAATAACAAAGGGACAGCATCATGTATTTGTCTTCTCCTGACCCGGCCTATGAAGGCTTATCTCTGCATGGCCGTTTTGGTCGCGTGTCTTACTTTGCTTGGCATGTGTTATTAGCATTGGCTTTGCTGCTGATGATAGCTACTGCATGGCTAATCGCCCCACATTTATTTGAGCATGCCACTTTGTTATTTGATGCAAGCAGCATCATTGCCTTATTGCTATTGCTGATTGCCCAAATAGGTGCTGTATATTTTCATATTATTTTTACCCTACGACGCCTGCATGACTGTGCGCTTAATCCTTACTGGGCAGTGTTATGCATCATCCCTTTTGCAAATTGGTTACTGGCCTCTTATTTATTATTTAAACCGGGTGTAAAAACGCCAAATGCCTTTGGTGATATACGCCACACATTAAATTGGGAAAAATATCTAAGCTCTCTCACTGTAGTGGCAATAGTTGTACTAAGCATTTATTTCATTTTATTCGCTAATTAAACCTATTTTTCCGGCTTTTAACCACATCCTTTCCTGTTTGTTTTTTGCCACTAAAAAGGTCAATTAGAAATATTAATCAATGATTAAAAAATTCTGACAAATTTACTCAACTTAAGTTTTTTTGTGCTATAACTAGTCAAAAATATTCTATTTAACTTACTGTTTAAAATTAATATTTTGCAAAAAGTAAAGCATTTAGATATTTTTTCCTATGACAAGTCACATCCATATGGGCTGTCATTACTTATTTTTTTCAAGCTTGAGCCTTATGACTTGGTTTTTTATTGCTTATTTTGGCTAAATCTAGAACATAGTTATGCTCAGCTTTATTGTTGTTCTTTGGAGATAAAAGATGGCTCTTTTTGGTGGTTTAAAAGGTATTAGCGGTGTATTCACAGCTATTTCTCAAGGTTTTTCTAGCGTTCTCGGCAAAATCGTATCAGTTGTTGCGCATGTCGTTGATACAGTTGTTGAAGCTGTAAGCCAAGTACTTAATCCTGTACTTGATGGCTTATCAAATGCTCCTTTACTAGGTGGCACAATTGAAACTGTTGACAACCTCGTGGGTAACTTAACGGGCAACTTAAGCGATACCTTACATTCAACTGCTGATGCACTGTCTGCGGGTTCAGTTGTTGGTGGCGTAGCGACACTTTTAAATGGCGTAACAGACACTATTGGCGCAACAGTAAAAGATGCTGCTAACACAGTTGATACTTTAGCAACTGACGTGATTGATCCTGTATTAGGTAAACTTCAAGATGCACCAATCATTGGTAAAATTCTCGAAGGCGTTGAAGAAACTTTAGACCACGTTGTTGGCGATGTAGACAGTTTAGGTGATTATGTTGCTGAGATTGAGCCTTTAGAACTAGTAAAAGATCTATTAACTGATCCATTAGACACCGTTGGTGGCGTTGTGAATGACGTTGCAGATACTGTAGACGATGTACTGAACTCTTTAGCACCAACTTTAGACGTTGAAGTACCTGTTGTGAATGAGCTTGGTGATGTTGTTCAGCAAGTGGGCGCTGGCGCTGTTGGTCTTGTGAATGGTTTAGGTGATGCATTACGTGATGTAGACTTAAACATCAACCTTCCTTTCGTTTAATTGTTGAATTTCAATTAAATGTAAAAAGCCTAGATTTTTTCTAGGCTTTTTTTTAGTCAAATTTTCTTACAGTTTTATTTTTCAACTAAGTCTTTTATCTTATTTAAATTAATAGTTGAAGTTTACCACAAAACCTAAAAATAAATCTTTAAATCAGAATCTTATAAAAATATTCTTTAAAATAAAAAATATTAAAAAAATAAATAAGGAGCGGTGATGTTCCACATTTTTCAGGGCGCTTATCAGCAATTAATGCGCAATCCCTATCAAGCAAAAATGCACTGCCAAAAGCCGAAAGCAGTCAAAGTGGTGCGTATTAAACGACCTCGTCATCAACTAACCGAACAACACGCATTACATAAAGTGCTGTCTGTAGCAGCATCACATCAAATGCCTGAACCTGAAGTCCATGCAGAAGATTTACCTGTGCCTGATGCCAAAGAGTTGACTCAAGATTTAATTGCCGCCGAAAACTTACTCCATGTTTACGATACAGCGCTAGATGATTTTAGTCAGGTGCCTGATTTACTTGCAGCGCTTGAGATCAATAAAAAATTCCCTTCCTGATAAACTTAAAGCATGCTTTTTACTGTTTTTTATTTAGAGATTGCAGATTTGTTTGTTAAGATGCAAAACACTCTATTTAATACGATTAGGCTAGGAGCGAAAGCATGCTAATCATTCCTGCAATTGACCTTAAAGACGGCAAATGCGTACGTTTAAAACAAGGTCGTATGGAAGACGATACCGTATTTTCTGATGACCCAGTAGCCACTGCACAGCACTGGGTAAACGAAGGCGCACGTCGTTTACATTTGGTAGATTTAAATGGTGCTTTCGCAGGTACGCCAATCCATAAACCTGTGGTTGAAGCGATTGCTAAAGCACAGCCAAATTTACCTATTCAAATTGGTGGCGGTATTCGCTCACTTGAAACCATTGAACACTACTTAGATGCAGGCGTATCTTATGTGATTATTGGTACCAAAGCGGTTCAAGATCCTACATTTGTTGAACAAGCATGCAAACAATTTGCAGGTCACATCATTGTTGGTATTGATGCCATGAACGGTATGGTGGCAACCGATGGTTGGGCCAACGTCACTGATGTAAAAGCGACTGAGCTGGCAAAACGTTTTGCTGATGCAGGTGTATCTAGCATTGTCTACACCGACATCGCGCGTGACGGTATGATGCAAGGTGTAAACATTGAGCAAACTGTCAATCTTGCGACTTACTCAGGTCTACCTGTGATTGCTTCTGGTGGCGTAACCAATATTGATGACGTTCACGGCTTAAAAGGTCAGCACGGTATTTTAGGTGCGATTACAGGTCGTGCAATCTATGAAGGCACTTTAAACCTTCGCGAAGCACAAGCTGTACTTGATGCTTAATCTAAATTACTGATTTTGCTTTGAAAGAGGTCTTCGGACCTCTTTTTGTTTTGTGTATTTTGAATTTTGATCTCTCTGCCATGTCCATGCAAGCAACTAAACTTCCCCTGTGGAAAGCTAAACTTCCACAACTGTCACTCATTTTAATTACCATCATTTGGGGCACGACCTTTGTGGTGGTGAAATATGGTCTGAGTTTTTCCAGTCCTGTACTTTTTGTTGCATTGCGCTTTATGGCGGCTGCCATTGCAGTCACACTCATTTCATGGAAACACCTCAAAGGCATGACTGCTTTTGAACTCTTTGCAGGCGCTGTGATTGGTTTGACCATCACCCTTGGCTATGGCACACAAACGGTTGGCTTACAAAGCATTAGTAGCAGTGAGTCGGCATTTTTAACGGCGCTGTATGTACCACTTGTACCGATTTTATTATGGCTGTTATTTCGTAAAAAACCACATGTGATGACTTGGCTTGGTGCAGGCTTGGCCTTCTTAGGATTGGTGTTTTTAACAGGCAATGGCTTTGGTGCAATCCAACTGAGTTTTGGTCAAATCCTGACCCTATTAGGCTCTATTGCTATTGCGCTGGAAATTATCTTTATTAGTTATTTCGCACCTAGAGTAAATACCCGTCGTGTCACAGTGCTGCAACTGATCTTTGCCTCAGTGTTCTGTTTTATGTTCGCACCCATGGTAGGTGAAACACAGCTTGCCGACTTTCATCCACATTTAATGATGATCTTAGTGGGACTTGGGATTGCCAGCGCCTGTATTCAATTGGTGATGAACTGGGCACAAGAAATGGTTGAGCCATCGCAAGCTGCGATTATTTATGCGGGTGAGCCGATTTGGGCCAGTCTTTTTGGACGCCTTGCCGGTGAGCGCTTGCCTGCGCTTGCTTTATTAGGTGGCATCTTAGTGGTGTTTGGCGTGATTGCGAATGAATGGCGACCTAAATTCTTACAAAACAGACAACATAGCCAAAGCTAAGAAAATCCCCTCAACATGAGGGGATTTTTTAAATGGCTAAATTATCATTTAAACGCATGATACCTTTAATGGCACGATACACGATCCATAACCATGATAAGACCAATACGGCAATACAAAAAGCACTCGCCCCTAAAGTCACTCCAGCAAAAAGCGCAGGATCTTGACCCGTAAAAAATACGAAGATAAACGGTACAAAAGCCAATACCGTCCAAATTAAATACCACCAAAAGGTGCGAATTTGAAAGCGAAAATGGCTTTCAAAAATTGAGCCTTTGACTGCATCTAGTTTTAAGTAGTTAATTAATAACGCAACCAGCGCTAAAATCCCTGCGCTAAAAATTGCCACGATATACAACACATATAAAATAAAGGTTAAAGTGCGGTTAGGATCTTTATCTATAGAATAGCTCATCGTCAGACCTCAATGATGCATTATAAGAATGGATTAAATGGCGAGACTAATAAAATCATCAAGGCTATATTTAAGCCAATCATGGCAAAATAAATATGTCTAAAGGGTTGTTTTTGTGTTTTATGACGTAGTTTTTGCTGGGCTAAATGTGCCGCAGGCCAGCCACCTAAAAATGCAACAAGGTGTAAGGTATTTTCTGCTACGCGGCGTTCATCTGCTTGCGCGGCTTGTTTATCTTGAACATATAACCAATAACTCAGAACATTGATCAGACTGATGATCAACAGAAATAAGCTTGGCAGTAAGCCAAAAATTACCAATCCTGCAAGCAGCACGATATAAATGATACTCAGTAAATTCAATGGATGCTGCTTGGCGTGTGGCTTTTGAGTCACTTTAGCCGTGCTTTTTTTCACTTGAGCAGCTTTTAAATAAGTGACTTGTTGAGCACGTATACGCCCTTTGCCATCAATGAGTGGCACATATTCTAAAGCACAGCCCACGATTGGACGTGGGCCGGGCCTCGCAAAATCTTTAATGTGTAAAAATACGCGATCTTTGTCACTGTCGGTCGGTTGGATAAAACCATAGCCTTTGTCATCAAACCATTCGACTAATCGCCCTTGATCGCGCATTGTTACCCCAAATTAATATTATGCAGTCACAAATTTTAAGCGATCAATCAGCATCTTGCGCATTTCATCTGGATTTTTTTGCAGAATATCAGCGCCTGTTAAGCCCATTTCGGCATTTTTAGCTGCTACACGTAAACGCATCATCCAGAAACGCCCTGCTGCCATTGCTAAGTAAACCTCTAAACAAGCACGTTCATCATCAGTGAGTTTACGTACTGTTTCATAAGCAGTGAGGTAAGCCACCGCTTTTTCTTCATTTAAATGAACGTCGGGATATTCAGTACAGAAATCATTTAAGGTAATGGCAATATCCAGCAACAATTCATCTTGGTTCATCTCATAAAAGTCTAAGATGCCAGCCAATTGGTCGCCAGTAAATAAAGTGTTATCACGGAACAAATCTGAATGAATCAAACCCTTAGGACGGTTTGGATACAACGCAGTTAAGGCATCAAACAAGCCTAACAGTTCATTTAATAGCACTTGATCAGGCTGACTTAAAGTCGGTTTAAGTTCTTGTGCTACGTTCATCCAATAGGCGTGATCACGCACTTCTGAGCGTTGTAGTGGAAAACCCGCTAAGGCTACATGCATTTTAGCCTGAGCAATGGCAATTTCACGTACTTGACCAAGCGTTGATGGCATTGGATGCTCACCTCGCATACGCGGTGCGATTTGGGCTGGCTTGTCTTTTAAGCTTAAAATTGCCGCGCCATTGACATTTAATGGTACAGGTACAGCCACCCCATGCTGACCCAAATGCTCAAGCACAGGCACAAGCTCCCCAGCGGCTTGTGCATCTAGTTCTTCAAACAGTGTTAACACAAACTGATTGCCATCCTGGCAGACTAAAAAATAATTGGTATTTTGAATACCGCCTTGAATGGGAATCAGGTCGACCACCTCTAAGCCATACGGCGCTGCAAAATCCTGAACTTCCTTTAAAGTCAAAGTGGTATAGACCGACATACAAAACCTGCGATAAATTTTACTCAAGTTTGCTAGAATAGCGTGTCAATCTGCCAAGGTGTAGCTCTTAGGCGGGTTAGTTTTATAATTGGCTGTAATTATTGGAAAAAATTATGCTTGCTAAACGTATTATTCCCTGCCTAGACGTAGATAACGGTCGTGTTGTGAAGGGTGTACAGTTCCTAGACATCCGTGATGCAGGCGATCCTGTAGAAGTAGCACGTCGTTATAACGAACAAGGTGCTGATGAAATTACCTTCCTTGACATTACAGCTACCTCAAATGGACGCGATACGACCTATCGTACTGTTGAACGTATGGCCGAAAGCGTATTTGTGCCGCTGACTGTTGGCGGTGGTGTGCGTAAAGTTGAAGATATCCGTTTACTGCTCAATGCAGGTGCCGATAAAGTCAGCATTAACTCAGCAGCCATTTATAATCCTGAATTTGTGCAAGAAGCATCACAGCGTTTCGGCGCACAATGTATTGTGGTAGCTATTGATGCCAAAAAAACCGGCGACAACAAATGGGAGATCTTTACCCACGGCGGTCGTAAAGAAACGGGGATTGATGCCATTGAATGGGCTGTAAAAATGGCTGATTTTGGTGCAGGTGAACTGCTCGTTACCTCAATGGATGCCGACGGTACCAAAGCCGGCTATGACCTTGCCTTAATGCGTGAAATTAACAACCGCGTTAGCATTCCTACCATCGCATCAGGTGGTGTAGGTAACCTACAACATTTAGCCGATGGAATTATCCAAGGCGGTGCCGATGCCGTGTTGGCGGCTTCGATTTTCCACTTTGGTCAACATACCATTCCAGAAGCAAAACAATATTTAGCTGCGCAAGGCATTGAAATGCGCCTCTAAGTAAGACTTAAAAAAAGGAGCACTTCAGGTGCTCTTTTTTTATATTTAAAAAATATGTTGACCATTAATCTGTTTTATTTTGCACTTGCATGTTTTGCGTTTTAGATTACAAGAATAACAACAAGATACCTACAATAAAAAATCACTATGGAGTTAAGGCATGAATAAATATCTTGCTGAATTTATTGGTACTTTTTGGTTAGTCTTTGGCGGTTGTGGCAGTGCTGTACTGGCCGCAGCTTTTCCTGAACTTGGTATTGGCTTTGTCGGTGTATCGCTGGCCTTTGGTTTAACTGTCCTCACGGGTGCTTATGCCTTAGGGCATATTTCGGGTGGACATTTTAATCCAGCCGTTTCTATTGGTTTATGGATGGGTGGGCGCTTTGAAGCTAAAGAGCTGGCGCCTTATATGATTGCGCAGGTACTAGGTGCGGTCTTTGCCGCTTGGATTTTGTTTGTGATTGCCTCAGGGCAAGCAGGTTTTAGTGCAGGTGGCTTTGCCAGTAATGGCTTTGCTGAATTATCACCCGGCAAATATTCAATGCTATCTGCATTACTAATTGAAATTGTACTCACCGCAATTTTCTTAATTGTGATTTTAGGCTCAACCGATAAACGTGCCCCAGCAGGCTTTGCCCCAATTGCCATAGGGTTGGCCTTAACATTAATTCATTTAATTTCTATTCCTGTCACCAATACCTCAGTGAATCCTGCACGTAGTACAGGCGTGGCCTTTTTTGCTGAAACTGCAGCTTTAAGTCAACTGTGGTTGTTCTGGGTAGCGCCAATGATTGGTGCAGTAATAGGTGCAGTCATTTATAAGGTAGTGGGTAAGCCAGCTCAACTTTAACGACCATTAAAAAAGCCCAGTTAAACTGGGCTTTTTTTATAAAAATGGATTCTCGACTTCGTCGCTGTCTGGGCGGTTCAGTTTCTCGGGTAAGTCAGCTTCGGCTTCGAGTTGTGTCACAATATCATTGAGTAAAGCTTGCAGTTTTTTTGCTGCAGCTAAACCTTGTTGATCTTTATGAATCTGTAAATTGCCATAAATACTGACCCGATCAACATCGTTTTCTAAGGTCAAATCATAAATGGCATCTGACTCTGTACCTTGATGAAATGCTTTAAACATAACGCAGCTCTTATTGTTGGTTATTGGCGAAATTTATTCTACCTTACTCATTTATTTAAGTAACTGCACGATAAATTGCACAATCTCCAAGATAATTTTTAAAATGCCTGAACTTTCTGTCTGATTCTCTTGAGCTTTGGCTTGTGGCTCAGGTGTACTCACGTCCTGTTGTGGCTTTTTTGCCAATACCTCCGCCATGGTGCCTTCATAACTTGCACTTGGCTTAAACAGCTTTTTAGTGGCATTGATTTGCTGCGTGGTCACTGGCTCGGCACACTTAGCCTTTTGATCTGTGCTTTTTAAACCAATCGTTTGATTATTTTTTACCGCAGATGCCGTTAAAGGTAAGTTATAGACTTTGCGTTTCTCTGCATCGCTAAGTTTTGGAAATAAGTTAATCCCAATTTTTTGCTCTAAAGCACAGATACTCATCAGCTCAACTTGTGGCTTAGCCACATTCATATCATTACTCACATAATAAGCGCCAATTACTCCAGTTTGAGGGGCATAAATGGCTTTATAGGTTGCAGTAGGCACCAATAAACCATTACCCAAACGCTTAATATTTTTACCTGAATATTCAGGGCCAGTAATTACATAGACATCTTGTTTTTGTTTAGTGACAAGTGCACGCACGCCCTCTTCCAGCTCACGCCATACTTGTTGGTTATTTTGTGGCGTTTGCGGCACCATATTGGCCAAAGAAAAACTGTCGTGTTGCGCGACTTTGGTTGGCATATCGGCATTAGGTGCCATATGACCACGGTCATAACCTGAACCACGATAATCTTTTAAAGTGGCACGCACCCCTTGTACTAAGTCTTCTTCATGGAAACTATCTTCACGTTTAATTTTTACACTTAAACGTTCAGGTGTTAAATATTCAGCCACCCAAAATGAGGTCTTTGAAACGCCTGAGTGCATGGCATTAAAACCATTTAAACACAGTGCTGTGGTGTCTTTTTTTAAACTTTCGCGTTGTAATTCAGGCGCAGTATTTTGATAAAACTGATCTAAACAGGCTTTAGGTTGGCTATTTGCAGCTAAAGCACTTGATGTAGCCGTAGTGCCAGCTACAGCTAAAAACAAAATACCAGAAAGAGGAATCAACTTTTTCATGTTAAACATCAATTTCAGATCAGAAAAGAGCAAGCAGTATAGGCTGAGCATGGCTTAAAAGCTAGATTGTTGAGAGCTTGGCCACCAGCCAATGTAAGACTTCAAATAAGTAAGTCAATAGCGCAGTTTCTATGCGTTGTAGCCACGGCGTTGCCACAAAAATACGCGGCCCAGCTGCTTGTTGCGCGGCTTTTTTTAAGTTGCTTACTTCACACTGACTTTTGCTATCCCAATAAGCATATTGCCAATCAAAGTCAGATTTTGCGGTTAAAGGCAACTGATAAACATCGCGTTTTTGTTCGCTGCTTAAACTCGGAAACAGCTGCATCTGTAATTTTTGCTCTAAAGCACAAATACTTAAATATTCAATTTGGCTATTGGGCTGTTGCGCCAAATAATAAGCCCCCATCACCCCTGTTTCAGGAATATAAACCGCTTTATAAATCCCTTGAGGCGCCCAAATCTGACCAGCAATTTGGGTTAGATGTGCCGCGTTATAATCTGTGCCTGTAATCACATAAATATCTTGATGATAGGCACGGCTTAAGTACTTTAAGCTTTGGTCAATCGCCTGCCATTGTTGGGCGTGCTGTTCTGAGGCAAAAGGGACACGGAGCAGCGTTTCTAGATGCTGATCCTGCTCTGGCAAGGCCAGTAAACTTTGATAATGCTGTTCTTGATGTTGGACAGCCGATAAGTGCGCTACATGATTGGCCGCAATATTGGGCTTTAACACTACTTCAGGCACTGCTGCTGTGGCGGCAAAATATTGACTCACCCATAACGGTGTTTTTGTAATGCCTGAGTACAGCAAGCTTAGATGTTTTGCGCAAACACGATAACTTTCGGTGTAGATCTCATCACGGTAAAAAAATGGCGTTTGTTGCACATAGCTACTACTTTGACACAAATTGCGTTGTTGCCACCATGTGCTGAAGCGATCTTCAAACATCACAATAGCAAAACTTAAACTGGCAATCACAGCCAGAATAATTTTAAGCCAAAAATATTGAGAACGCGGAGGTGCAGGCACAGCAAGAATCGTCAGAGTGAATTACAGCGACAGCTAGCTTAACAAGTCACGTGAAAAAAATCAGTGCCGAAACACTGATTTTTTAAGTGACAGCAGCGCTTAAATCTCAATTTGACTACCCAGCTCGACCACGCGGTTAGGTGGGATTTTATAAAAATCACTCACTGGACTGGTATTACGCTGCATAGAAATAAACAGCTTTTCTCGCCATGGGGCTAAACCATCACCTACACTATGAATTAAACGGTCACGTGAGATAAAGAAACTGATTTGCATCAGGTCATATTCAATTCCCACTGTCGCCAAAGCTTGTTCTAAGGCATTTGGAATATTGGGCTGATCTTTAAAACCATAGTACAAAGTGACCCGATAAAAACGCTCGGTCATTTGCTCAGTTTCAAAACGGGCTTCATCCTCTACATAAGGGATATCACGAGTGATGACCGTAACCATAATATTCATATCATGCAGCACTTTATTATGCTTAATATTATGCAACATGGCATGCGGCACTAAATCAGGTGTACCCGTTAAAAACACCGCTGTGCCAGGTACAAATTGAGTTTCATTGCTATAGCCAATACTTTTAATAAATAAAGACATCGGTAATGCATCGCTAGAAAGGCGTTTTAGCACAATCTCACGGCCATCTTTCCATGTAATAAGTAAGGTATAAGCCACCGCGCCAATTAAGATCGGCACCCAACCGCCTGAGATAATCTTGACTGAGGTAGAGGCCACAAATATAAAGTCAAGCAACAAAAATGGCGTGGCAAATATAATGACTTTCCACAGTGGCCATTTCCAATAACTATAGGCTAAAACACTAATTAAAATGGTACCGCACAGCATGGTCATGGTAACAGCGACACCATAGGCACTGGCTAAATTGGCACTATTTTCAAACAGTAAAATTAAAATCACGACTGAGATAAACAACACCCAGTTAATAAATGGTAAATAAATCTGCCCTTGCTCAACATCAGAGGTATGGTGCACGGTAAGACGCGGTAGATAGCGCAGTTGAATTGCCTGATTGGTCATAGAAAACACGCCAGTAATCACCGCCTGTGAGGCAATCACCGCGGCAGCAGTAGCTAGGCCAATCATTGGATACAGTGCCCATTCTGGCACCAGCATATAAAATGGATTAGCAATGGCGCTGGCATCACGTAATAACAGCGCGCCTTGCCCTGCATAGTTCAAAAGTAAACATGGCAATACCACAATAAACCACGCCAAGCGAATCGGTAAGCGACCAAAATGCCCCATATCAGCATAGATCGCTTCACCACCCGTCATGGTCAGAATTACAGCCCCCATGGTCAAAAAGGCTAAATAAGGCTGATCTGCAACAAAATGATAGGCCCAATACGGATTGATCATGTGTAGCACTTGTGGGGTTTGGATAATACTCCATAAGCCTGCCGCACCAATTGAACCAAACCACAATAAAGTCAGTGGCCCAAAGAATTTACCCATGGTGGCTGTGCCATGGCGCTGCACAAAAAACAGTCCTGCCAAAATCCCAATTGCTAAGGGTTCGAGCCAGTTGTTAAACATTGGTGTAGCAATGCTTAAACCTTCAATCGCAGATAACACAGAGATGGCTGGGGTAATAATGCCATCACCAAAAAATAGCGATGCACCTATAAAACCTAATGCAATAATATAGAGTCGCTTTTTTTCACCGATTTTGGTGGCACGTAGAATCAGTGCCAACAGCGACATAATTCCGCCTTCGCCATTGTTATCGGCACGCATAATAATGGTGATGTACTTAAAGCTAATGGTGAGCATCATGCACCAAAAAATCAGCGATAAAATCCCAAGAACGCTGGCCTCAGTAATGGCTAAGTGTGCGGTTTGGAAACATTGTCTGAGTGCATAGAGTGGACTAGTTCCAATATCCCCGAATACTACGCCAAGTGCAGCCAAGGTAATGACTGGCAACGCGGCTTTTTTTGCAGTAGTTTGCATATTATGTCTTCGTTTTGCAGACTATTTTTGCGAATCATAGCACTGCCGCTAAAGTTTTTCTCTAAATCAATTGTTATTACTTGGCAGCGTGCTGCTTTTTGGTTATTATCCACCGCGCATGGTGAGGTGTCCGAGTGGCTGAAGGAGCACGCCTGGAAAGTGTGTATACGTTTATAGCGTATCGAGGGTTCGAATCCCTCTCTCACCGCCAAAATTCTAAAATCCCCAAATCAAAAGGTTTGGGGATTTTTTTATTACTTCATTCTTTTTTCGAAGATGACTTCACGGTGATATTGCAAATATTCATGCTGTTTATGATTAAAAATATAATGCTTTTGACATTTTTCTAATTCGTAGGCTTCGATCACTTGCTGTGGTAGTTTCGGATTTAAAATAAGATATCCCTCTTTATTAAAAGAGATATAACCTCTGTCAAATAACTGATCGATATGTGGTGCTAACAATAAACCATTATTACCATCTAATCGCTCTATATTATTACTCTTTACCCAAGGTTTGATATGACTCGCAATTAAGAAATTTTTATCTTTTAAGCCAGTAATCACACATTGAGATAAAACCTCTGCAACATTTCTTTTGAATTTTCCTTGACCACGTCGTGAGTCAACCAATGCTCTTTTTGTCGTCTCATCCAAACTTGAATTTTGAATTTTTTCTTCTTCAGTTCTTTCAAGCATATCAAGGAAGGGATCGCTATCAATAAAGTTTACACGAACTTCAAGTAAGTTGATTTGAATTAACTTTTCAATCTGCTCAGCAAGTTCTTTACTTACTTTTGTAAGATAGAATTCTTTTCCATTACCATTATCAGCATGTAAGGGGGCATCTTCCACATTGAGATAAGATCTTAAAGAGTTGATATGATCCTTCAAGCGAATACGCTTTTCTTTTTGAATTTCAAAAAATTTGACTGGAATACACCAACCGTCTTGTTCCCAAAGCTCACCAGTTTCTCCAAATTCTTGAGGTTGTTTACTTTCGTAATAGTAATCTTGCACTACGCCTACTGCATGAATCCTTGTTTTGACAAAGGAAAATACAATATCACCTGGAGATAAATCTTTAATATATTCATAATAGCGATTCGTCCTTTGTGCTTTAGTTTTTGTAGGACACCATAAATAGCCCCCTAATATTTCTTGTTTAAATGTCTTATTCTGATTTACCCACCAAAATTTCATTCTTAGCTAACCCTATAATTATTCAAAAGTCTGTTATTACAATCTACAGAAAATCTAATTACATATATAGAATTTCAATTCATTTTTTTGGCACAAACTCTGCATAATAAAGATTAAAAAACACCAAAGTTTTAAGGAGAAAAAAGGTCTATAAATTCATCTCACTGCAACAATCCTAAACCACAATTTATTTGGGTTAACCCAGCATACAAAAACAAATGTTATAGGAGCTGCAATGAACACCAGCACAAACTATGCAAAACAAATAAAAAATGCCAAACGTGGCGGCTATACCCCAACCATTGCCAAAGACGTAAATAAACATAAAGTACAAAAAGCACTACGCCTCATCGAACAATGGAGAAAACTGGCCAATGAACTTAAACCACAAATGCAAATTGACATGGCGTTAACCCTCGAAGAATGTGCCCACGATCTAGACCAAATCTTGCGTAAAAAGTCTTTTTAATGGCTAAAACATCAACAAAAATCAGCTTAAATAACCTTTAAGCTGATTTTTTTTATTAATTTGATTTAGTTGTTTATTTTTTGGCTTGCACAGTTTTAAAAACTCTCTATAATGCGATTCCAAGATGCCGGCATAGCTCAGTTGGTAGAGCAACTGACTTGTAATCAGTAGGTCCACAGTTCGAATCCGTGTGCCGGCACCATCTTATACTCAGCCTCGCTTTTTAGTGAGGCTTTGTTGTTTCTAAGGCTTTAAAAAGCTGCCACTGCCACATAGCGCACTAAACCGTCTTGCCATAATTTTTGGCATAGCTTAGCGGTCATCTTAATTTTAAAACCATCTAAACCAGTCAAAACTAGATCTTCTTGTGCCACAAATTTAGCAAAACCAGCTAATACCTGTGTGCTTAAATCACGAATTTGTACCTGCTGAAAATGATGCCGCATGATGGTGCTGTGAAGTTTATTTTGAGTCATTAAATCTTTTAAATTTACATCTGCGCTTTTAAGTAAATACGCATATTTGCGTTGTTGCCACGCGGTTAACTTAAAAAAATCATCACTTAGCATTAAAGTATGAAAAGCAAGACGCGCTTTGGGTTGCATGACTTGAGTGACTGAGTTTAAAAATGAATTTAAATTGACGTGATAAGCCGCATCTATACATAGCACTGCGCTAAATTTCTGGCTAAAACTATTTGAGTTTAAATTTAAAAATGAATCAAAGAGAATTGAATTCAAAAATGGGGTATGGATTTTAATCTGCTGCACATGCTGAGCTTGTAGCTCCACTGCGCTAATATATTGAATTTTATAATAATAATGCCAAAGATTTAGGCTTGCACCTTGTCCACAGGCTAAATCGAGTAGAATGTCATTTGAATTTAAATCGATTGATTGGGCTAAATCTACGGCCAAAGCCTGACAAGCAGTACGATAGCTATCGCCTGCTTGCCAAAGGCCTAAATTACTCCAAGCTAACGCATTTTTATCACCTAATATTGCGCTATTAATCGCATATTTATGTTGTAACAGTTGTGCGTGCAGAGCTTGGAACATGCTTTAGTAGCCGAGTTGTGGAGCAACCTCAACTTTAGGCTTTAAGCCCACAAACGGCAATGGTGCACCAAAGATTTCTGCAATATGCATTGCAGAAGTCACAGCAGATTCTAGAATTGGTAAACCATCGCATGACCATGAACCGCAATAGAACACTTTACGTTGTGTATCGCGATGACGGGCTTGAATTTGCTTGTTTAACGCAACTGTGTCCGAGTCCACCACAGCACGGGTTAAGGTCACACGCGAGATGATTTTCTTCGGATCAATGTCTGTGACTGGTCGCCAAGTTTGGAATACTGGATTTTTACCCACTAAACTTGGTTCTACCGCATTGAGCCATACAGTAAATTGTTGACGGGTAAATTTACGATCCATCATATAACTCAGTACTGCCCAATCTTTACGTTTAGGTGGCATGACCGTGTTATCGGTATGAATGACTAAATCGCCTTGTTCAAATTTAAATTTCTTAAGTAGTTCAATGTCATCTTTAAATTGTTCATTGTCTAAGAAATCTTCAATTTTTGTGGTTGGGGTTGCCACCACCACACGGTCAAAGTATTCAAGCTCACCATCGGCATTTTTCACCACCACTTGTTCGCCCTGCTCGGATACATAAGTAATTGGTGAACCGCTCTTAATGTTCACACCTTCAATCAGCTTGTTAACAAGCGCAGGTGTACCACCTTGAATACGCAGTAACGCATCGCCGTCGGTCAATTGACGTAAGAAAGTCAATAATGGTTTTGCTGGCCAATCCCCAATGGTTTTTGGATTACAGGTACAAATGGTATATAGCACTGGCATGACTGCACCGTGCCAAAACACTTCTTCAATATCATGCTGATTAATAAATTCAGCTAAAGTGATGTCTTGGTTGTCTGACTTAAAGAACTGTGCCAAAGCAGTTTTTAACTGCAACATACCTTTAACTAAACGCCAACCGTATTGCTGAATGCCTTTACGGTTGTTAATAATGGGGAAATTACCAATTTTAGTACGGGTCGTTGTCAGCCATGTTTCGGTACGATCTTCAAATAACCAGCTACATGCCATATAGGTCCGTACTGGGAAAGTGCTAATGCCTAAATAGGTTGCCAGACTTAAGGTATTTTTCCATAAGTAAGGATTCATCACACGTAAAGGCGCATCAATTAAGCCACCTTCAAATTCGGTACTATGGCTATCCATACCGCGACCAGGCAATGCTTCAAAAATTGTTATGTTATGTCCTGCATCTTTAAGAATTCTTGCGGTAGCCAGGCCAGCCATGCCACTACCAATAATTGCAATATCCAAATTATTATCCGTCCGTCAAAAAACACATTTCAAAATTATGAACCAAGCTTTAGCAAAACTGGCTATTAAAAAATGCCATATTCAATATTTTTGTGAATGACTGGCTAAGACATCATTCAAATGATTTTTAACAGGTCATCTCAGCCTCTACAGTACGCCGTTGCTTGCTGAAAAAGCAGCGCCTTTGTGTATATATAAAAAACAATCAGCGTAAAAAGGCAGTAAAATCAGACAATAAAATTTACAAAACCATGAAAGGTGGTTATGATGCACTGTAGTTAAAATGATGATCTAATTCACAGAATTTAATAATAATAGTTATTTTTTTACACGTTTACAGCGTAACAATAGGCCCCGCTTTACCGCGGGGTCTATTCTTTTTTTCAGGCAAAAACTTAACTGCTTTTTTCAGCGACTTTAAGTTGCGCGAATTGACCGGCATTAAAATCTGCAAAGGCTTGAATAATTTCTTGCTCAGTATTCATCACAAATGGCCCATATCCTTGAATCGGTTCATGGAGTGGTTCACCGGTTAATACCACAAAACGCGCATCGCTATTGGCAATCAATTCAATCTTCGTATCTGCATCACGGGCAAACATCACCACTGAACTGTCTTGTACGTGCTGAGTCTGATTAATCAGCAATTCACCTGAAAGTAATAACAAGAGCGTGGTCTGTTCAGGCGGTACGTTTAAGGTGTAACTCGCATCTTGTTTCAACGCACCATCCCATACATTCACTGGGCTAAAGGTACTGGCTGGGCCATGTTGCTGTGCATAGTGCCCTGCAATAATACGTAAATGCCCAGTTTGATTGGCAAACTGAATCACTGGAATCTGCTCAGCTTTCAAGGCTTGATACTGTGCTGGGGTCATTTTGTCCTTAGCAGGTAAATTAATCCAAAGCTGTACCATTTCAAAGATACCACCTT
Source organism: Acinetobacter sp. CY17 (assembly GCF_059515825.1). Classification (NCBI taxonomy): domain Bacteria; kingdom Pseudomonadati; phylum Pseudomonadota; class Gammaproteobacteria; order Moraxellales; family Moraxellaceae; genus Acinetobacter; species Acinetobacter sp. CY17. Next base: position 1,404 of record NZ_JCAKMX010000015.1, on the reverse strand, counting down.
GCTTGGCAAATTCAGGACTATGAAATTCTTCATGCATCACACCTGCACCCGCGGTCATCCATTGTACATCACCTGCATGAATCGTCCCGCCACCGCCACTGGAGTCTTGATGACTGACTTCACCTTGATAAGCCAAAGTGACCGTTTCAAAACCACGATGCGGATGTGAACCTACACCACGCTGTTTTTGGGTTGGAATAAAGCTATGCGGTGCAGCATAATCCAGTAATAAAAATGGGCTAATCGCTTGACCTAAACGATCATAGGAAAACAGGCTTTTGACCAAAAAGCCATCACCTACCCAATGGGTCTGTTGATTACGATATACCCCGATGACTTTTTTCATGCCCTACTCCCAATCTATTGATGCACTTATCTTAAGCCTGTACTTCAAGCTGCACTAGAGCACTTGTTAGGAAGCACTGTCATATTTTTAATACAATAGACCTCTTGCGAAAGTGGTTATTGCAAGTTTATTCGGTTTACCAGTGCAGCAATTAAGTTAATGCGTAAACCGAATCTTTTCCGTCTATTTCGATAGCGTTCACTTAATATTCTAAATGTTTTCAATTGACTATTGATGTGTTCGATCACAACTCGTATTTTTCCAATCAGTTTATTGTACTTTTTCTCAACACTAAATAACGGGAAATTCTTCTTTTTCTTTATGGGCATCAATAATTTAAAGCCATGTTGCTCTAATCCGTAGTACCCTAAATCGGTCACAACATATTCACAATGCTTAAATTTCTTAACCGTTTCTCTTGCCAGTTTAATGTCATGCTGACCGCCATTCGATATATCTAGCCCTATGATTTGTTTACTCTTCGGATGATAGATCACTTGGGCCTTTAGCGTATGTTTCTTCTTTTTACCACTGTAGAACTTACTCTGATTTTTTTTTCGGGCGTTCGATTGAACATTCTGTCGCATCAATAATGACCCAGTTAAAGTGTTCTTCTGCTGTGGTTATGCTTCGTTTTGGCAGGGTAAAACGTCTTGATTTCATCAATGCATCTTCAACCTTTTTAATGGTTCGATTCACATTACTTTCAGCGATATGGTAATTTGCCGCTAATTCCAGTTGAGTGCTGTAGTTGCGTAAGTAATTGAGAGTTAATAACAACTGATCCTCTATATCTAAAGTATGAGGTCGACCTGATTTCTTTTTGAGTGATTCTGCTTTTTCTAGAACCTCTACCATTTCAGTAAAAACTCGTCGAGGTACGCCAACTAAGCGTTTGAATTCAGAATCTGAAAAACGGTTTAATTTCTGATATAGCTAAAAACTTAAGATGAGCTACAATAGAAAAAACTCTAATCTTTAAGATCATGCCAAAAACATATTCTGTCGATCTACGCGAAAAAGCCATGCAGTTTTATAAAGAGTCAAAGCATAAATCG
>NZ_JCAKMX010000014.1:0-105354 GCF_059515825.1 Acinetobacter sp. CY17 | reverse complement strand
AAGAACAACTTGTTGTGGATTCTTACCGGTCGCCAATCTTTCGTTAAGGAGGTGATCCAGCCGCAGGTTCCCCTACGGCTACCTTGTTACGACTTCACCCCAGTCATCGGCCACACCGTGGTAAGCGTCCTCCTTACGGTTAGACTACCTACTTCTGGTGCAACAAACTCCCATGGTGTGACGGGCGGTGTGTACAAGGCCCGGGAACGTATTCACCGCGGCATTCTGATCCGCGATTACTAGCGATTCCGACTTCATGGAGTCGAGTTGCAGACTCCAATCCGGACTACGATCGGCTTTTTGAGATTAGCATCCTCTCGCGAGGTAGCAACCCTTTGTACCGACCATTGTAGCACGTGTGTAGCCCTGGTCGTAAGGGCCATGATGACTTGACGTCGTCCCCGCCTTCCTCCAGTTTGTCACTGGCAGTATCCTTAAAGTTCCCACCCGAAGTGCTGGCAAATAAGGAAAAGGGTTGCGCTCGTTGCGGGACTTAACCCAACATCTCACGACACGAGCTGACGACAGCCATGCAGCACCTGTATCAGAGTTCCCGAAGGCACCAATCCATCTCTGGAAAGTTCTCTGTATGTCAAGACCAGGTAAGGTTCTTCGCGTTGCATCGAATTAAACCACATGCTCCACCGCTTGTGCGGGCCCCCGTCAATTCATTTGAGTTTTAGTCTTGCGACCGTACTCCCCAGGCGGTCTACTTATCGCGTTAGCTGCGCCACTAAAGCCTCAAAGGCCCCAACGGCTAGTAGACATCGTTTACGGCATGGACTACCAGGGTATCTAATCCTGTTTGCTCCCCATGCTTTCGTACCTCAGCGTCAGTATTAGGCCAGATGGCTGCCTTCGCCATCGGTATTCCTCCAGATCTCTACGCATTTCACCGCTACACCTGGAATTCTACCATCCTCTCCCATACTCTAGCTTCCCAGTATCGAATGCAATTCCTAAGTTAAGCTCAGGGATTTCACATCCGACTTAAAAAGCCGCCTACGCACGCTTTACGCCCAGTAAATCCGATTAACGCTCGCACCCTCTGTATTACCGCGGCTGCTGGCACAGAGTTAGCCGGTGCTTATTCTGCGAGTAACGTCCACTATCCTAGAGTATTAATCTAAGTAGCCTCCTCCTCGCTTAAAGTGCTTTACAACCAAAAGGCCTTCTTCACACACGCGGCATGGCTGGATCAGGCTTTCGCCCATTGTCCAATATTCCCCACTGCTGCCTCCCGTAGGAGTCTGGGCCGTGTCTCAGTCCCAGTGTGGCGGATCATCCTCTCAGACCCGCTACAGATCGTCGCCTTGGTAGGCCTTTACCCCACCAACTAGCTAATCCGACTTAGGCTCATCCATTAACGCAAGGTCCGAAGATCCCCTGCTTTCCCCCGTAGGGCGTATGCGGTATTAGCAGTCGTTTCCAACTGTTGTCCCCCATTAATGGGCAGATTCCTAAGCATTACTCACCCGTCCGCCGCTGAATCCAGTAGCAAGCTACCTTCATCCGCTCGACTTGCATGTGTTAAGCCTGCCGCCAGCGTTCAATCTGAGCCATGATCAAACTCTTCAGTTTAAAATCAATAGTGCCTATAGGGCACCAATCTTGGCTCATCAATTACTGACAAAAAATTTGCTCAAATAAACTTCGAGAAATTCTTACCAATTATCAATGAAAATATATTCGATTGATCAACCAGTAAAAATCCACACAAGTTGTTCTTCATAATCTCTTAATGATTTTCTTGATTCTTCGTCAGAAGCAAGATCAAAGCAGAAACAATATTATCATTTCGTGTTTAGGCTGACCATTCTATATAAAATATTTTAAATAGCAAGCCCACTTATCAAAAAAATTAAAATAACACTATTAATGGCTAAAAATGACTTTCTAATTTTATTTTGCTTGCTCTGCAATCCAGTTCATAAACTTCTGACGCTCACTTATCGATGCTTGTTGCCATAGTCGGATCAATTGCTGATCAAGAGCATTTATATCTGAATTTTTAACCTGATTTAAAGATTCAGACTGGTTGATTGCAAAAGTATTGCTAACAAAGTTTAAAGATGGCTTTTTCGTGAATTGATCAGCAGCCTTTTGTAAAACTAATTGTTTATTGTCATCATATAATCCTACAACGGGTTGTTGTTTATATTGTTTAGCACTTTCAAAATCCTGAGGTGCATCAATGAGCTTTAAAACATAATTACCATCTTTAAGTTCTGGTGTCACAAAATTGAAGACTTGTGACTTTACAATATCATGTGAGTTGTCCGCATGTTGAAAGAATTCTTGATAGCGTAAGCTTATATCTTGACGACCGCTTGCCAATTGATACTGTTTTTTCTTATTCAATAGACCTTGGTTGAACTCCTGACCATTGACTGCAACTACTTTAATTTCCTCTGGCACAGTAATCGTGACAGCAGCTGAAAGGTAGGTACTACATAGCAAAGCCAAACCGGTCATTAATGTCTTTAATTTCATGATATAAAGCGCCAGAAAAACTAAAGCCTGCATAGTGCAGACTTTAAATGTCAGTTTTATGACAAATTTACTTTAAACAGATTTACATTGAGGCAAATTAATCAAAACGCTTAAAGCGTTGTGTATCTGCTATAAATTCTTTATCAGCTGCTGGTGTTTCAATAGAACCAAATACTAACTGGGCACGTAATTTCCATGTGGTCGGTATAGCAAAGGCATTGGCAACCTGTTGGTCGATAATTGGATTGTAATGTTGTAAAGAGGCGCCAATATTATGTTCTGCTAATGCAGTCCATACGGCAAATTGCGCAATGGCACTTGAATGCTCTGACCAAATTGGGAAATTCTCTGCATACAAAGCAAATTTCTGTTGTAATTCTTCCACTACCTGTTGATCTTCATAAAATAATACTGTGCCAAAGCCTGCGGCAAAAGCTTGGATTTTGGCTTGGGTATTTGGAAATGCCTCTGTAGGTACAATTTGACGCAATGTTTCAAGCACAATATTCCAAAATTTTTGATGAGACTCACCGTATAGCGTGACTACGCGCGAGGTTTGTGAATTAAATGAAGATGGACTTAAACGCACGCTTTCACGAATCAAGGCATCAATTTGGTCGACACTTTGACTCACATGAGTACCAATATGATAAATACTGCGACGTTTTTGCATATGTTGTAAAAATGACATTGTTGTTCTCAGCACAGTTTAAAACAGATCTTTATCCTAAAAGATCCATTTCTCTCTACCTAGAGTTTATTGCGTAACACAACGTTTCAGATTTAGAACATTAAGTGTGAAAACGAGATTTCTGTAAGCGACGTTGCAATTTAAACAAGCTTCAATTGCAAGATGAGTTTTAAATGGTTTCCACTAGGTTGATTTTTAATCGCTACTCTTGAATTAAAAAAGCCCCGCATGGTGCAGAGCTTTTCAATTCAAACCTAATCTTAATTTTTGTCAGTTTCAAATAATGCAGCAACAAATGATTTGGCTGAAAATGGACGTAAATCGTCAATTTTTTCACCCACACCAATGAAACGAATTGGCACATGGGTACGACTAGCAATGTTAAATAACACACCACCTTTTGCAGTTCCGTCTAATTTGGTAATGGTTAAACCTGTCAGACCCACCGCTTCATCAAACATTTCGACTTGGTTAATGGCATTTTGACCAGTACCTGCATCGACCACCAACATAATTTCATGCGGTGCTGTGGCATCAATTTTTTGCATGACACGTTTAACTTTAGTCAATTCTTGCATCAAGTGACCTTTGTTATGCAAACGACCTGCAGTATCAGCAATTAATACATCGACACCCTTAGCGCGTGCACTTTCAAAAGCATCAAAAATCACCGATGCTGAATCAGCACCATGCCCTTGTGCAACCACTTGAATGTTATTACGCTCACCCCAAATTTGTAGCTGCTCAGTGGCTGCCGCACGGAACGTATCCCCTGCTGCTAGCATAACTTTTTTACCTTCACCTTGTAAGCGTTTAGCCAATTTACCAATGGTTGTGGTTTTGCCCACACCATTTACACCCACCACTAAAATCACAAACGGATTTTTGTTGCTATCAATATGCAAAGGCTTAACACGTGGCGCCAATAAGGCCACTAATTCTTCTTGCAACGCTTTGTAAAGTGAATGTGAGTAAATCAAATCACCACGCGCGGTACGCTCAGTTAAATTGGCAATAATGGTTTTTGTTGCCTCTACACCAATATCGGCGACTAACAGTTGTTCTTCGACTTCTTCTAATAATTCATCATCGATCTCTTTACCGCCGATTAAAATATTCACCATACCATCGGCAAGGTTTTTACGGGTTTTGGTTAAACCCTCTTTCATACGGCTAAAGAAACCACCCGATGCTGCAGGTGCTTGTTCTGGAGTCACTTCAGGTGTGGCAACTGCTTGAGCGGGTTGAATGGCCACAATCGGTACATCTACCGCAGGTAAGCTCGGTAGCGTGACATCGTCATCCCCGATATCAGCATCAATCAAAAATTTATTTTGCAGATTTTGCTGTTGCATGCCGAATCCTTAAAAAGCATCGCGTTAAAAAACAAAGAGTCTAACATAGTTTAATTACAGAGAACATTGAGCACATACAACTGCAAACATGACTTGTGTTCAGTTGGCTTTTTTTCAACAATAGCCTAGCAATTTTTATTTAGGTCAACTCCGTGTCCTTTGTCCCATTCTCCTTTGGCACCTTTGTATATGCAATGCTGTGTCTCTATTCAGCAAGTACTCAAGCTGCTCAAGATCATCAAATATTACACACCAAGCTCAGCAATGGCTTAGAAGTGATTATTCAACCTGATCATCGTACCCCTATGGTGATGAGCCAAATTTGGTATAAGGTGGGTAGCAGCGATGAATCAGGCAATACTTTGGGCGTCTCACATGCACTTGAGCATATGATGTTTAAGGGCACCACTAAAGTTCCAAATGACGAATTTACTCGGTTAAGCCGAGTCTATGGCGGTTCAATTAACGCGGCGACTTTTACCAACTATACCAATTATTATCAGCTTTATCCTAAAGCTTATTTTCCCATGGCTTTAGAATTAGAAGCAGATCGTATGCAGAATTTAGTGCTGCGTCAGCAAGATTTCGACACTGAAATTAAAGTGGTCATGGAAGAGCGTCGCCAACGTACAGAAGATAATCCACGTAGTTTGGCTTTTGAACGTTTTAAATGGATTGCTTTGCCGACCAGTCATTATCGTCAGCCGATTATTGGTCACATGAAAACGCTCGAAAATTTAAAGCTACATGACTTAAAGCATTGGTATCAAACTTGGTATACCCCCAATAATGCAATTTTAGTAGTGGTCGGTGATATCGAACCTCAACAGGCCTTACAACAGATTAAAACCTATTTTGGTGCTATTCCTGCTAAAGCTGTACCACAGCGTAATGATGTGCGTGAATTTGATCGATTAGGCTATCGCTATATGCAGATGCAAAGTGATGTGCAAGTTGCAAACTTGTATATGACATGGAATGTAAAATCTTTAAGCACGGCGTCAAATCCACAAGACGCTTATGCTTTATATGTGTTACGCAATATTTTAGACAGCGGTATTTCATCACGTTTACAAAGTCGTTTAGTACGTGAACAAAAAATCTTAACTTCGGTTAGCGTGAGTTACGACTTATATAGCCGTGGTGATAGCTTATTTAGTATCACTGCCCTTCCTGCAACTGGAATCTCATTTGAACAAGCTGAAAACGCCATCCATAAAGAAATTGAGATTTTACAACATGAGCGTGTCAACTCGGCTGAAATGAAGCGCATTAGCCAACGTTTGGCCGCAAATTTAGTTTATAGCCAAGATGATATTACTCAACGTGCCAAAAGTATCGGTAATTTAGCGGTTAATGGTTTAGATTTTCGTTTAAATGAACAACTCCCGCATAAGCTTAAAACCGTTACTGCTGAGGATTTGCAACGTGTTTCTCGTGATTATTTGATTCGAGATAATTTAAGCGTTTTACATTTAGTTTCGAAAAATTTATTAAAAAATAAGGTGTCTTAAGATGAACTGTTTCCAATTATTAGGCACCTTATTTTGCTTAGGCTATTCTTGCATAACCTTGGCTGAGGTTCGTATTTATGAGGATCATGCGATTCGTATAGAGCAATTGCAATCCATTCAAAACCTAACCAGTCTTCAAAATATACGTTTAGTTGAGGATCAACTACCAAAAGTACAGGCTTTAAAGACCCTAATTCCCACATTTTTCGTTGAAAGCCCAAGCCTCGCAATGGTGGATGTACAAATAAACTTTAATGCTGGCAGTGCGCGTGACCATGAAATTATGGCTGGTTTGACTGGACTCGCCCATAGCACGGCGCGACTCATGCACGAAGGTACACCGCAATACAGTGCTGAGCAATTAGCAATAGCCTTTGAGGATCTAGGAGCACAAGTCAGCTTTAGCGTCTCACGCGATGTGTTTACTGTTAAGTTACGTAGCCTCAGTAATCCAGAAACCTTAAATCAGGCGATTGAACTGGTGTTACATGTCATCAATCAAGCCACGTTTGAAAAAGACGGTTTAAGTCGAATGGTAGATAATCATAAGGTTGGTCAAAAGCAGCTACAGGAAAATCCAAGTCGCCTCCTAGGCATCGCGTTTAATCGTGCTCTATATGCTCAGCACCCTTATGCAGAGCCGATTACAGGAACAGTGGGCAGTTTACAAAAAATTAGTCCAACATCTATGCATGCCTTTCGTAACAAGTTCTTAGTGGCCAACAATGCAAATCTTGCGATTACAGGCCAACTAAGCACTCAGCAAGCCACAGCTTTAGCCGATAAAATTGCACGGGCGTTACGGACTGGGCAAAAAGCAGCACCCTTAGCCACTGCCCCTTTGCAATCATCCATTCGCATTCAACATTTACCTTCTTCTTCAACGCAAGCACATGTAATTATGGGACACCTTGCTACGACACGGCATGACCCAGACCGTTTGGCCCTACAGATTGCAAATCGTATGCTAGGCAGTGGCGGGTTTAATTCCATCTTAATGCAAGAACTGCGCGTAAAACGTGGTTATACCTATGGCGCTAGTAGTCAATTTTCGTTTAGTCAAACAACAGGGAGCTTTAGTTTAAGTTATTCAACCCGTGAAGATCAGCTGATGGACAGTATTTTAATTGCATATAAAGTATTGGTTGACTTTGTACGCAAGCCCATTGACCCACAACAACTTGCAGATACCAAAGCAGGTATGTTATTAGCTTTCCCACGCAGCTTGGCCAGTAATGCCGACATCAACAGCCAATTGGCTGCTTTAGGTTTTCATGGTGAATCGAAGGACTATTTACAACACTACCGTCTTGCCTTAGAGAAGATTGACGCCAAACAGGTTCAAGATGCCATACAGCGCTGGATTCATCCCGATCGCTTAACAGTCATGGTTGCCGCACCTAGTTTAGACAAAAAAGCACTGCAACGCGGGTTAGAAGCCAATCTCAAGCCTTAGTCCAGCTGTAGTGCAGGCAATTGATTGGCTTGCCGCTGTTCATCCTGTTGGGCATGCATAATTTTAAGGTATTGCCCATACGAGATGTACTCATAGTCACGTAATACCCTTAAGGCTACAGATTGAGTGTTGGGATATTCTTGTTGGCGCGCTAACTGCTGTAATTGTTGCAGTTGTTGCGCCCCTACAGGATGTTGCAAACTACGATAGGCAATCAGCACAATAGCAAGCACTAAAAACAACACTGCAACATGATAAAATTGTTGCAGTGTAATAGGTAGATGAAATGATTTTGAATACAACGGCATAAATGTCCTCGAATTGCCAAGTAGTGTAAAACGCGGCAATCAGAAGTACAAGCGATTAGCTCACCATATTACGCACCACACCAAAATATAAAATTAAGGCAATAATGGCCAGCACTACAGCGATTGCAAAGACACTCACTCCTCCTTCAGCATCAGCAGGATGCAGCTGGTCTTCATCAGCAATGCGTTCAAGTTCACCATTATAAGTATTATAAAAATCTAAGCGCTGCTCAGGACTCAGCTCACGGGTAAAATCATAGACACGTTTACGCTGGGCTAGGCAAAAATCACCTAAATGAATTTCATGGTGGAAGATCGCCTCTTCCAAATTTAAGCGATGCTGACGAGCTAAAGCAATGATTTGCTCATGGCTAGGTGGCAGATCCATATTAAATCCATCTAAAGTACGAGTGCTCATGCTTTTCTCCTTGTTTTTGTTTATTTATTCATCCATTATATTAATCAATAATAAAAAAGATCATTGTTTAATCATGTAATCTTGAATTATGTGAAAATTACCTCATATAAACATTGACACAAGTAGGTAGTTTGTAATATTAGTTTAATATGTTTAGTTTAAACTAAATTAAAGACTGCCTTAACAGTCTGATAATTTGATCATAATTACAATAAGGAGTTTTCTATGAATCAGCCTATCTCTCAACATGATTTAGAACATGTCTATGCCAATGCGGTCAATACCATTCAATCGCAAATGAATTTCTCTGATGCAGTTAAAGAATTGGAACAAGCAGCACGCGCAGGTCATGGTAAAGCGGCATTATTTTTAGCTGAATTGTATTACCAAGGTTTCCGTGTAGAACGCGACTCTTTAAAAGCACAATATTGGCAAAACATGGCCACCATGCAAGCATGAAAAAACGTCACCTAGGTGGCGTTTTTTTACATCTATTGATTTTATAGACATATTTAATTACGATTTTTCGCAAAGCTTACACTGATCTTTCACATGATCTTTTTACAATAAGCCTATCTCTTTCGTTTAGCTCGATACCTTTATGCACTTACTACAACCTGTGACTCAAGATTTGTTTTTAAAAGTCACCATTTTAAAATCGATGATGTATTGCGGTGTGCTGTGGGGCCTTTATCATCAAGGCTGGGCAATGAGCCAAGATCACGAAGACTTTATTTTTCCATTTTGGTTAAATGCCCAACATGCCGAGCGTTATGCGCAAAAACATTGGCCACAATATAAAGCGCGCAAAATTACCTCAGAAAATTTTAATAGCGCCTTATTGCCGACCCTACAGCGTTTAAATGTACGTCCTACCCTGTATCGTAGTGATCGTCATCGCCTTAAACTGAGTGCTGCGCAAATGCAAAGCTGGTTTTTTCAAGATTTAAGCTTAAAAACGGTGTAAAAATATCACTTAAGCTGTTATATATAAATAAAGACGTTGGATTTTGTGCATGTTTTTGCCCTAACACGTCTTACACTTCACAACAACAATAAGGACCCGAATTTAAGATGACGACAGTTGCTCAAGTACTTGAAAGTAAAGATGATCATGTCTATACCATTGCACCTAACGCCAGCGTACGCAGTGCTATTAAGTTAATGGCAGAAAAGAACATTGGTGCTTTGATCGTGACCGATGAAAATAAGAAAGTGATAGGGATTATTTCAGAGCGCGACTATACCCATAAAGTGGTATTAAAAAATCGTTCATCGCTTACCACCAATGTTGATCAGATTATGACCAGCAATGTTCTTACCGTGACGCTGAACATGAAAGTAGAACAATGCTTACAAATCATGACTGATGGGCATTTACGTCATTTACCTGTGGTCGAAAATGAACAATTATTGGGCATGGTTGCCATTGGCGATTTAGTTAAAGCCGCGATGGAAGATCAACGTGTTTTAATTGAACAGTTGCAGCATTATATTTCAGGTTAAAAAAAGCCGCTCAAATGAGCGGCTTTTTTTAACGCGATTATAAGCCGAGTTTTGCAGCCACATAATCAGCATCTTTATCACCACGACCTGATACCGTGACAACAATTTTAGTCTCTGGACTTAACTTTGGTGCTTCACGCATGGCCCATGCCACGGCGTGGGCACTTTCTAAAGCAGGTACAATTCCTTCTACACGAGATAAAGTCATAAAGGCATCTAAACACTCTTGGTCGGTCGCCGAAGTATACTGCACACGACCTAAATCTTTGAGTAAGCTATGCTGTGGCCCAACGCCTGGATAATCCAAACCCGATGCAATCGAATGCACAGGTAAAGGCTCACCATGTTCATCTTCTAACACATAGCATGCCATTCCATGGATCTGACTAGGTCGACCTAGGGTTAAAGTTGCTGAATGCATCATAGTGTCTAAACCATGACCTGCAGGCTCTACACCCACCAACTTAACCTCAGGATCATTTAAAAATGCACTAAATGAACCTACAGCATTCGATCCACCACCAACACACGCCACGACATAGTCAGGATTAACCCCAAAACGATCTTGGCTTTGAATTTTAATTTCATCTCCAATGATGGCTTGGAAATCACGCACCATTTTAGGAAATGGATGCGGCCCAACTACAGAACCAATCGCATAGATAAAGTTTTTTGGGTCTTTTAAATATTCTTCAAAAGCACTATCTACTGCATCTTTTAAGGTGGCTGTACCGCGGGTTACTGAAATGAGGTGAGCACCTAAAATCTTCATTTTAACGACATTAGGATGTTCTTTTTCAATATCCACCTGCCCCATATGAATTTCACATGGAATCCCGACTAGCGCACAGGCCGTGGCCAAAGCAACGCCGTGTTGACCTGCGCCTGTTTCTGCAATGACTTTGGTTTTACCCATATATTTAGCAAGTAAAGCCTCACCTAAACAATGGTTAATTTTATGCGCACCGGTGTGGTTTAAATCTTCGCGCTTTAAATAGATTTGCGCACCACCAAGCTGTGTAGATAAACGCTTGGCATAAAATAACGGACTAGGACGACCTACATAATGGGCAAATAATTCTTTGAGTTCATGTTGAAAGGCATCACTATGACGGATTTCTTCATAAGCGATATTAATTTCATCCATAGCTGCTTTGAGATCATCTGATATAAATTGACCACCATAGTGACCAAAGAAGCCGTCTTCATCGGGTAAAGCAATGCCGTTGATGTGATGTTGCATAAAAGTTCTCTAAGTAGATTACGCTAGCGAGCTAAGTAACGTGTCATATCTTCAATGCCATTTAAGGTCATTGGATACATATGATCAGCAAAAATGTGTTTGATCAGTCCGATCGTATGGGTGTATTGCCAATATTCCTGTGCCTCAGGGTTGAGCCATGCGGTTTTGTCAAAATGCTGTTGTAAACGCTGTAACCAGACTTGTCCAGCCTCATCGTTCATATATTCTACAGAACCACCAATAGACGTGACCTCATAGGGTGCCATACTGGCATCTCCAACTACAATCACACGGTAGTCCCGTCCATAGGTATTAAATAGGTCGATGGTATTGATTCGGGTTGTAGAACGACGGATATTGTCCTTCCAGACATAATCATATAAACAGTTATGGAAATAAAAATATTCTAAACTCTTAAATTCAGTCTTCGCCGCGCTAAATAATTTTTCACATTGACTAACATGTGCATCCATTGACCCGCCGACATCAAACAGCATTAATACTTTGACCCGATTACGCCGCTCAGGCATCAGCTGTACATCCAACATACCTTGTTTGGCTGTAGCTTGAATAGTGCCATCAATGTCAAGTTCTTCTGCTGCACCTTGGCGAGCAAATTTACGCAAACGACGCAGGGCCATCTGCATTTGGCGACTACCAAGCAATTGATCATCGTCTAGATTACGGTATTGCCGCTTCTCCCACACCTTCACCGCTGAGCGTTTGCGACTTGGGCCACCAATCCGCACCCCCTCAGGATGATCACCATAAGCACCAAAGGGTGATGTCCCCCCTGTACCTATCATTTTATTGCCACCCTGATGTTTTTTATGCTGCTCACGTAAACGCTGTTCCAGCATTTTCATCAACTCCTCTAAAGAGCCAGCTTTTTGTAGTTGCTCACGCTGTTCAGCGGTCAGATTTTTTTCTAATAATTCTAAATCCAGCCAACTTTTAGGGATTTTATGAACTTGCTCGAGCAATTGATCGAGATCAACACTGGCAATGCCTTGAAAATAGTCTTGCATCGCACGGTCAAATTTATCAAAGAAGCGCTCATCTTTGACCATTACAGTACGAGTGAGCTGATAAAATTGTTCTTGATCTGCAAATATTAAACCTGACGCCACGGCGTGATTGATATCAATGAGCTCACGCGTAGAGACAGGAATGCCGTATTTGCGTAAAGTGTAAAACAAGCGCACAAACATAAACCCATCCCATTTAATTAAAACTAAATTTGGGCCACATCCTGATTAGCCCTTTGCTTCATCTTATGACTGCAGCAAGCGATATGCAATATGTTGCAATCTCAGAAGATTTGAACATACTGATAAAATAAAAACCGGATATACCGGCTATTATTTCAAAACATATGGTTTAACGACGTGGCATAAACGCCAAACGTTCAAGCAACTGTACGTCTTGCTCATTTTTCAGCAATGCACCATATAAAGGTGGAATCGCTTTACTTTGATCATGCTTGCTTAACAGATCTGCTGGCATATCATCGGCCATGAGCAGACTTAACCAATCAATGAGTTCAGAAGTAGAAGGCGGTTTTTTTAAGCCTGGCATTTGACGCAGTTTAAAGAATACTTGCAATGCGTCATTCACCAATTGTGCAGAAATTTTGGGGAAATGCACCTCAATGATTTGACGCATGGTCGCTTCATCAGGGAAATCAATATAATGAAAGAAACAACGACGCAAAAAGGCATCTGGCAATTCTTTTTCGTTATTTGAAGTAATAATGACGATTGGACGTTGCTTGGCACAAATGGTTTCACCGGTTTCATACACAAAAAACGACATTTTATCGAGTTCATGTAAAAGGTCATTTGGAAATTCGATGTCAGCTTTATCAATCTCATCAATTAATAATACACAGCGTTCATCACGTTCAAATGCCTGCCACAATTTACCCGGTTTAATATAGTTTTTAATCTCATAAACACGATCATCGCCTAACTGGCTATCACGTAAACGTGACACGGCGTCATATTCATATAAGCCTTGCTGCGCTTTAGTGGTTGATTTAATGTGCCAAGTTAACAATGGCAAACCTAGACTGTGTGCCACTTGTTCTGCCAATAAGGTTTTACCGGTTCCCGGTTCACCTTTAATCAGTAAAGGCTTTTGCAATTGACGTGCCGCTTTAACAGCGAGCTTAAGACTCTCGGTGGCAATATAACTGTCGCTACCATTAAATTGTGTCTGATCCGCGCCCATAGTTCATCCCTGTCTGCTTATTATAATGGAGAATCTTTGTGTTGTTGGGCCTTATTGGCACTATACGTTGACCAACAATAGCCTAAAATCGCACCCACCCCTGTGACCAGCAAAATACTGGCTAAATTAGCCCATACCAAAGGCATATCTTTCGTGAGTACACCAAAGATTAAAGCAAAAATAGCAGGTGCAAGTGCTGCATTGCTGCCTTCTGACACAGTAGGAGTGAGTAAAATGGCAAAACCTAGAATCCAAGTCATGCCACCTAAAAGTTTAGGTAGGCGTTTGGCAATTTCATACCAGCACCATAAGATAATGGCACTTCCGCCTAAATAAACCGTGATCGCAATCAGGTCTTCAGGAATGGCCTCCAAAAATGTCAAATCCATCTCTTCTCTCCTGATTGATGCTTATGCGCCGCGTAAACCTTCTGGTTCCACTGCATTTGGGTTAATTAAACCTTCAGGCGGCATTTGTAAAAAGAAACCTTGCGTTTGAAGTGAGTCCATCACATGCAATACATTGACACGTGCCAATTTGCGTTCTGCGTGTAATTCTAAATCCATAACAAAGCTTGCACGACCAAATGCACCGCGTACTGCTTCAGGTAAGACCAACAGCGGATCAAAGCCTTCAGCTTCATTTTCATTTGGACGAACCACGTATAAATACATTTCGTCTTTTTTGCTCGATTTATAAATAGAACAGTACATATTAGAACTCATAAAACAACTGTGAACAGCATACAATAAAAAAAAGACAGATACCGCAGCTTTTGCTTGATCTGTCTTTTTATAATACTGAAATATTAATGCTTTCAGTCCATAAATGTAAAGTTTTACGCCAAATCACCCGACTGGTAAGCCAGATCTTGGCAAAATGCATCAAGCAATGGCCGGGTAAGAAGCTGATAACGCCAACCCAATAGATATGGGGGCAAACTTGCTTCACTGGATTGAAATAATACATGCTGATGCAGTGCATTCATCCATTTTTTACGCATCAAGACTTCTTTCGGAATACCTGTTTCTGCCACGGCGTTCGCTAAAATCTGCTCAATTTTCTCGCTCAGCTGCTGTGAAGCACGCAGTGGACGCGGTAAACGCTCAGGCCACACATCTGGCTCAGGTAAATCTTTCAATAAGGTCAAAATGGTTTTGCCATATTCACGCACAATATTGGGTCGCACGTCTTTGACAGCGGCCAATAAAAATGGATTACGCGGATTTTTCTCAACCAAATCCATCAAACTAGAATTTTTAAGAATAAAGCTTTTGGGAATATTTAAGGCTTTGGCAAGTTCATCACGCCACATTGCTAAACGCTGCAACTGCATGAGTTGACGGCGAGAATGTCGATAATTACCGACATCCTGATACAGTAAGTCAGGCTGAGTCTGTTGACCAATTTCATAGGTTAAATGACGACAATCTTCTAATACCCACTCCAGCATACCTTTAGCACGTAGCTCAGCCTGAATCTTTTCAGACAATTGCATAATGTACAGCACATCATTGGCAGCATAATTGAGCTGCTCCTGACTTAAAGGACGCGCCAACCAATCCGAACGGGTCTGATCTTTATCAATCTCAATATGAAGTAAATTTTTCAGCGCGTTTTGATAACTCACCTGCAGGCCATAACCTAAAAAAGATAAAGCCACTTGGGTATCAAAGACATTATCGAGATGATTTTGCTGTGCATAATGATAGATCAGATCAATGTCTTCACCACAGGCATGGAAAATATTTTGCTTAGCAGCAAATATTTTCTGCCAAAAGGCGCTTAAATCTAATGTAGTTCCATCGAGTAAATAGACTTGATTGGCAACATTAATTTGAAAAACACCAAGTTTTGGCCATAGGGTGTCCACCTTAATAAATTCGGTATCTAAACCGTAAGTCGAACACTGTCCCATCTGCCCTAAAATTGGCTCCAAGTCTTTTTGCTGTTGAATAAACTGAAACATATCTTAGATTATCATTGGATACCTTTTTAACCCGATTATTTTAGCCTTATCTATATAATTTAGATATAAAAAAATGCTGTAGAGTGTGTTTTATTTCACATTTTATTAAAATTTTCTCGGAGATATACAAAGATAGTTATATTTTTTTTATATAAAAGCAAAAACGCATAAAAAATTATTTCATGCGCATTCGATTATGCACGGCTTGGCTCAAAGTATGACTATCCACGTACTCAAGTTCCCCACCCTGCGGCACACCTTGGGCAATACGTGTCATGGTCAGCGGTAGATGCTTACTGGCTTCTAAAAGGTAGTGTGCGGTAGCTTGTCCTTCCACTGTAGCATTGGTCGCTAAGATCACTTCTTTAATTTCACCTTGGCTCAAGCGCTGCAATAAATAGGGAATCCCGATTTCTTCAGGACCAATGCCATCAAGTGGTGATAAATGTCCACCTAAAACATGGTACTTACCACGAAAACTCCCACTTTGCTCAATCGCCATCACATCCGCGGGTGATTCCACCACACAGAGTACTTCACCATCACGATCATGTGCTGCACAAATATCACAGACATTGTCTTCGGTCAAAGAATGACAAAGACTGCATGCATGCAAACGATTGCCTGCTTCAGTTAAAGCCTGCGCCAGTTGATAGGCACCTTCACGGTTTTTTAACATTAGGTGTAATGCCATGCGCTGGGCCGATTTTGGCCCAACGCTAGGTAGAACACGTAATGCTTGGACCAGTTGATCAAAACGATCACTAAACATTACGTTAATTCCTTAGAACATGCCAGCAAGACCAGGGGGTAAACCCATGCCTTGGTTGGCAGCTTTCATGGTTTCTTCAGAAATGGCTTCCGCTTGACGCGCAGCATCATTCATTGCCGCGGCAATTAAATCTTCAATCATATCGGCATCATCTTGCAATAATTCAGGATCAATTTGGATACGTTTTACCACATGACGGCAAGTCATGGTCACTTTGACTAAACCACCACCTGCTTCGGCATGGACTTCAGTTTGTGCAAGCTGTTCTTTAGCCTTTTTAACATTGGCTTCCATGTCTTTTTGCATGCGCTGTGCTTGCTGCATCAACATATTAATGTTCATAAAAATCTCCGAAAAAACGTAATAATTAGATCAGATCTAATCCGCGAGAAAGATCGCGAATAATATCATTAATATCTTCTAAACCAACAGAAACACGGATCAAACCTTCACGAATACCCGCTGCAGCTTTGGCTTCTGCTGATAATTTGCCATGTGTGGTGGTTGCTGGATGGGTAATGGTTGATTTTGCATCACCCAAGTTACCGGTAATGGAAATAAATTGGGTATTGTCAATGACTTTCCAAGCGCCTTCACGTTCGCCTTTGACTTCAAATGAGACAATACCACCAAAACCTGTTTGTTGTTTAGCTGCTAATTCATGGCCTACATGTGCCGGCAGACCTGCATAGTAGACTTTTTCAACTTTATCATGCGCATCTAAAAATTCTGCTAATTTTTGTGCACTGGCTGAATGTTCACGCATACGTAAACGTAATGTTTCTAAACCTTTTAGGAATACCCATGCATTAAATGGGCTCATAGAAGGACCTGTGGTACGCACATAACCAAACACGTCTTCAAGTAAGGCATGGTTACCCACCACCGCACCACCTAAAGCTCGGCCTTGACCATCTAAGTATTTGGTTGCAGAGTAAACCACTAAATCTGCACCAAATTTCAACGGCTGCTGTAATACCGGCGTACAGAAGCTGTTGTCAATGGCAAGTAAAGCACCATGTGCATGGGCAAGGTCCGCTAAAGCTTGAATATCAGCCACTTCAGCCAGTGGATTAGAAGGTGATTCAACAAATAATAGTTTAGTGGTGGGTTGAATGGCATTTTTCCATGCGTCTAGATCGGTTAAATCTACAAAATCAACACGAACACCAAACTTCGCCACATATTTTTCAAACATTGCTACAGTCGAACCAAACACGGCGCGTGAACAAATCACATGATCGCCTTGTTTTAAATACGACATCGCCACAGCCATAATCGCAGCCATACCTGAACTGGTGGCAACTGCGCGTTCTGCACCTTCTAGAGCGGCAAGACGTTTTTCAAACATTGCCACCGTAGGGTTGGTAAAGCGCGAATAAATGTTACCTGGTTCTTGACCTGAAAATTTGGCCGCAGCTTCTGCAGCATTGGCATACACAAAAGATGAAGTTAGGAAAATTGGCTCGCCGTGTTCACCCTCAAAGCTACGTGTATGACCGGTACGTAGTGCCAAAGTATCTAATTGGTATTCAAGATCGTCGTATTGACTCATTATATTTTCAGTCTATGACTGCCTGTGTGAAGAATTGCCAACATTTTGAGCGCCTAATATCTTCTCGGTCAAGGTAAAATATACAATGATCGTTTAGACTTCGTCCAAATCTACTGCTAAAGATGTGCTATTTATGAGAAAATTAGGGAAAATCAACCTGAAAAATCAAACAGATAAATTGAAAAATCTATCCACACGGGTGTTTCGCAGTACCTCGCTTGTGGTCTCGCAAAGCACGCCCTATCAGGTGATTTTTGAATACGAACACGCCAAAGTACGTCACTATCCTGCGGTAGAACGTAAATTTTTAGAACCTTTGGTGTTTATTCCACCGCTTGCAGTCACTGTTTCCATTTACGACCTATACCCTTATCGCTCTTTAGTGAATTATTTCCAACAGCAAGGCTTTGAAGTGTATTTGCTCGATTGGGGACGTCTTAATTATAGCCATCATCAGCTCAATTTTATGAGCTTTTTAGACAACACCATTCCAGAGTGCTTAAGCCATATTCGTGAACATGCCAACAGTGCAGAGTTATCTTTACATGGTTGGAGTATGGGCGGCTTATTTGCCACACTCTACACGGCGCATAGCCACTCCAAACAGATTAAAAACTTAATTACCCTAGGTGCGCCGATTGATACCTTTCTAACCGGCTGGCATGGTCAACTGCTTAAACACACTCAAAAAGTGTTGCACCGCTATCCACGCGTGGCAGAGGCCCTATACCAAGGCAAACTCCCTAAGAAAATGATTCAAACACCCGGAAAACTCAATGCTTTGGTATTTAAACTACTTGACCCTAAAGGCTGGCTGAATGGTCATAAACGCTTTTTGCAAAATTTAGATGACCCACAAATTGTGCAAGAACATGCCACCATGGGCGCTTATTTAAATGACATGATTGATTACCCTGGTGGAATTAACCAAGATATGATGCTCAATATTTGGCTGCAAAACCCACTCAAAAACGGTCATATTCACTTAAACAATAAACTTATCGATTTAAAAAATATTCACTGCAATCTCTTGGTGGGCGCGGGTTTGCGCGATCAATTGGTCTCCGCCAAAGCGGTTGCGCCTTTATGCGAATTGACAAGCAGCACAGATGTCACGTTTACTCTCATTCCGGGTGGACATATGGGTATTATGTCTAACCAAAATACAGCCAAGGAATTTTGGCCACAGATGGCGGCTTGGCTGACACAACGTTCGACACAGATCTAAAAAAGGGTATTCGCATGATTCAATCCGTTGCATTCATTGGTTTAGGGGCAATGGGCTACCGTATGGCAGCACACTTAGTCAAAAAATTTGATCAGGTGTGGGTGTGGAACCGTAACTTTTCCAAAGCCGAACAACATGCGGCTGAATATGGCTCACAGGCGGTTGAATTAAGCCAAGCTGTACAAGCCGATGTAATTTTTTCATGCCTCCCGACCAGTCAAGATGTGATACACCTGCTAGATAGCGTGAGCTTAAGGTCAGGTTCAATTTGGGTGGACTGTACCAGTGGAGTACCTGACAGCGCGCGCCTGTTGCACCAACGTTTAAAAGCCCAAGGCATCGGTTTTTTAGATGCCCCTGTATCTGGTCAAACTATTGGTGCTGAGAAAGGCACACTAACCGTGATGATTGGCGGTGATAGACAAGACTTTGAGCGGGCCCTACCTGCGATTGAATGTTTTGGTGAACTGATTCAACATGTGGGTGAGTCAGGCGCGGGATTTGCAGTCAAAGCCGTAAACAACATGCTGATGGCCGTAAACCTATGTGCTGCTTTAGAAGGTTTTAGTACCTTAAAAGCGCATGGGGTAGACCTAAACGGCGCTTTAGCTTGTATTAACGCTTCAAGTGGTAAAAGTGGTGTTACCGAAAGTGTACTACCGCAACGGGTGCTTAATCGCGAATTTCCACTCACATTTGCTCTCCCTTTGTTGGCAAAAGACACAGGCATTGCCTTAGACTTAGTGCGTCAGGCTCAGCTTTCAGCGCCCATCACTGCCCAAACACAAAGTCTCGTTCAAGCAGCGAGTAATCAAACCAACAGTTCAAGTGACTTTTCCACTCTGGCTCACCTGTATGAAACTTGGAATAAAATTACAATCGAGTAAGCTTTAGTCATTGTGTTTTAAAGCCAGTGCCCCAATATTAGAGTTATACATCATTTAATTCATGAAGGAATATCAACATGATGAAATTCACCATTGCAGCGATCGCAAGTTTTATGACTCTGTTGGCTGCAACGCATGCCAATGCGAATGAGCAACAATGCCAAAAGCTGCAAGATGATCATGATGTGATTTATGCTTCTAAAGGGTTTTGCTTTAAGGACCCTGCCAAACAAGCACGCTTTGATGGTAAAAACTGTAATTTAAATAAAGAGCCGAAGTTCTCAGAAAAAGAGCAACAACGTCTTGACCAAATTAAGCAAAAACAGAAAGAATTGAACTGTAAATAATTACAGCAATCTTTAAGGAACAATCATGGCTTACGATGATCAAAATATTTTTGCCCGCATTTTACGTGGTGAATTACCTGCAATTAAAGTCTATGAAGATGATCAAGTCTTGGCATTTATGGATATTATGCCCCAAGCAGAAGGTCATACTTTGGTAATTCCAAAGTGCCCTGCTGTCACCTTATTAGACTTAGATCCTGAAGTTGCAGCCTATACCATTCAAATCGTGCAAAAAGTTGCCAAAGCCATCGAAAAAGCCTTAGATGCCAAAGGTATAGTGTTAATGCAACTCTCTGGTGCTTCTGCTGGTCAAACTGTGCCCCATGTGCATTTCCACCTCATTCCAAGTTCAATTCATGAGTTGGGTAAACATGGCGCTGTTATGGGTGATCAAGTTCAAATTCAGGCTTTAGCTGACAAAATTAAAGCAGCACTTTAACTGTAAATAAAAAATGGAGCGTGTCCGCTCCATTTTTTTTGTGCCTATTTTTGTGAATCGTCATCAAATTGCAATCATTTGTTCATCGAATTGTCTTATTTTTTGACAATACTGAGCCCCAATAAAGCGCAGTAAATATTCCTTACTGCTCAGTTCTTTACTGGAGCAAACAATGAACAAAACACTTTGTGCACTGGCAATTGGGGCAACACTTTTTACACCAGCCTTAGCAATGGCAGCTGATATTAAAATTTATGGTCGTGCACACGTTTCTTTAGATTATCTTGACGATGGTAAAGACTATAACGAAGTAGGCTTATCTTCAAATTCATCACGTTTAGGTTTTAAAGTTGAACACAAAGTCAATGAAGATTTAAGTGCCTTTGCTCAGATCGAACAACAAATTAACTTTGCCAGTGGTTCAGAAGACTCTAAAGATTCTGTTGATTTCTCAACACGTGATACCTTTGTTGGCTTAAAAGGTAATTTTGGTCAAGTTAAAGTCGGTCGTTTTGACTCACCATTTAAAGCAGCGCGTAATCCTGTCAACTATTTTGGTGACCAAGTCGGTGATTTACGTAACGTTACCCGTGCTTATAATCACCGTTTTGATGAGCGTAATCCAAACACGATTGAATACCAATCACCAAAATTTGCGGGTGGTTTTACTGCCAAAGCTGCATTGTCTTTACATAATGGCACCATGATTGCTGATGAGACAATCGAAGATAATAACGAAAAATCCAAAGCCTATGACTTAGGCTTAAACTATAAAGCTGAAAAATTTGATTTTGCTGCAGCCTATGAGCATTATGAAGAAGATGTCAGCCAAGGTGAGCGTGATGGTGTACGACTTGCAGCAAGTTATAAACTTACACCAACTTTAAATGTTGGCGGTTTATACCAATTTACTACTCATGACAATGATGTGGGTGTCAATGCTGATGCACATGTATTAGGGGTCGCTGCAGATTATAAATTTGCACCAAAAACTTCATTACGTGGTCAAGTGTTCCACCGTGAAGTGGATAGCGATGATAGCAACTCAACCCTACTTGCTTTAGGTCTAGAACATCGCTTTGACAGCCAGTTACGTATGTATGGCAACGTTGCTGCAGTTATGAACGATGACAACGCTAACTTAACGCCGTGGTCTCAAGCACGTAGTAACAAACCAAGTAAAGATCAAGGTGTGAATGCTGCAGGCGAAACAGCATTAGGTTTATCGGTCGGTATGCGTTACGACTTCTAAGCCTTTAGTCCACTTTATATTAAAAAGACCAGATCATGATCTGGTCTTTTTTATTGCCTGTTAACGTTTTAAGAAACCAGATACCAAGTTAAGCACTTGCTGAATATCATCATTGGCTTCTTGTTTACTGGTCTGCTCACCTTGTGGTGTAAGCGAATCAATAATCTCTGGTAAGACTTGAGAAATTGCCCCATACACATCTTGTTTATCGGTATGTACTTGTTGAGCCACTTGTTCAACGTCTTGGTCATCAAATAGGTTTTGTACCGCCTGTTGATTCACGCTAGCATTGGCACCTTCTCCTGTAGAGACCCAATCGTCGACTTGTGAGGTTAAGCCTTGGCCGCGTAATTTATCCAGAGCACCTTGTAAACCACCTTGTTTTTGAATCCAAGCCAATACCAGAGGTAATACCGCAATTAATAAGGTTTTACCGCCACCAGAAAAGCCAGCATTACTGCGCGGCTGCACTTGGGGTTGCTGTTGCCCACCTAATTGACCGAGCACACTGCCTAAAATACCACCCAAGCCACCTTGTGATTTATTTTGAGTTTGTTGGCCACCGAGCTGACCTAAGACACTGCCTAAAATACCCCCCAAACCGTTTTGTTGGTTGTGTTGCTGATTGCCACCTAAAGCTTGTTTTGCCAGAATCTCGACAATATTACTTAAATTTGTCATATGAATTGCCTAGTTATTGTTAAATTCCTCTCTTTCAGCATACGTATTTTGTTGGTTTTTTCCTTGGGTGCTTTGTTAAAATTTGCAAGCTTACCAACGAAATTTATCCCAATTTTCAGGATTAGCCCAAAATTTAGAGTTAAACCAATCAGGTACATGCTTATAAGTTAAAATATTAAACTGCCATAAAGCAAAATCATGTATATGGGTGGTTTTATCTATGAGCTGGGTAAAACCTAAAGCACGTAATGATTTTTCTTGACTTAAAGCGCTGACCAACACAATACGTTTAGCCATTAAGTCACGCAGTTTGACTAACAATTGTGCTTGTTGCTGTTCGTTGAGTAACTGCATCTCAGGGCTATTTAAAATTACCAATGCCACGTCATAACGTTTTTGAAAAGGCAGATTTAAAAATTCGGATACGTTAAAATATTGCCAATCAAGTTTAGGGGCAATTTGGCTTAAGTCCTGCC
Source organism: Acinetobacter sp. CY17 (assembly GCF_059515825.1). Lineage (NCBI taxonomy): Bacteria > Pseudomonadati > Pseudomonadota > Gammaproteobacteria > Moraxellales > Moraxellaceae > Acinetobacter > Acinetobacter sp. CY17. Next base: position 82,532 of record NZ_JCAKMX010000014.1, on the reverse strand, counting down.
CTAAACATAAGGCTGTGGTAATCGGCTGCTCCTTGGATAAATCGTCTAACATTAACGTGATGACACTGTCCTCAGCCATGCGCACATCCTCTTTTTCATTCAGTGAGTATTTATATGGAATATCAAGGCATTTGCCATAAAATGCATGCCGGTCTTCAAGACACTAGTGTAACTGATCAACAAACACACAAGGCAAATGTTGAATATAAATTTATTCTAAATCGCACACAAATTGATCTACCATTTGTATTAGGCCAAGAGCTAGAGCTCGAGTGGAGTGGTCATATTTACTGTGTATCTTGTGGTAGCAAAACACCTAAGTCTTATTCGCAAGGGCATTGCTTTAAATGTTTTAAAACCAAAGCCTCATGCGATATGTGCATTATGAAGCCTGAAACATGTCACTATCATCTAGGTACTTGCCGTGAGGAACAATTTGCGCAAGAGGTTTGTTTCCAGCCACATATTGTGTATTTAGCCAATTCAAGTGCACTGAAAGTGGGTATCACCCGCTTGGGACAAATGCCAACACGTTGGCTCGATCAAGGTGCCACGCAAGCACTGCCAATTATGCAAGTCGGTTCACGTCGTTTATCCGGTCAGTTAGAAGTGATGTTTGCCGCTGAAGTCGCTGATAAAACAGATTGGCGTAAATTGCTAAAAGGTGAGGCACCGAAGCTTGATCTGATTGAGGTTCGTGATCAACTTTTGGATGATTTTGCTCCTCAAATTGAACTGATTCGTGATGAATTTAGTATGAGCCTCGATTTTAACGAAGGTGTTGAAATTTTAGAACAAGAACGCCCGCGTGAGTTTGTTTATCCTGTGACTGCTTATCCTGAAAAAATTAAGTCACATAACTTAGACAAGACCCCAAAGATTCGTGGCAAGCTTCAGGGCATCAAAGGCCAATATTTAATTTTAGATAATGGCGTAATTAATATTCGTAAATATACGGGTTACGAAATTACCATTCGTAGCGAATAAAAAAAACCAGCCCGTCGGCTGGTTTTTTTTATTGTTATTTAATTTTTGCTTTAGATTTAAGATAACGGGTGTAGTCATCTAACTCTTGTTCAGCACGCAATTTTTGATACAAACTCGTAAGCTCTTGCACCGCTTCTGGCGCTAAAGCTTCTGCACTTTTTTGTACCTTAGATACACCCACCACAATTAACTCATTAGGTAAGGTCGCAGTGGTCACTGACCAATGACCATCTTTGGGTGGCAACACACTAAATGCCGCACGTTCTACATCACGTTTTAACAGACCTTGCGAACGCGCAAAGGTGCCTGCATCTACAAAATTGATTTGCTGTTTAGCAAGAACCTGTGCCGCTGGCTGAGTTTTAAATTCATTGAGTGCAGCTTGAATTTTTGCAGTTGCGGCAGCTGCTGCTTTTTTCTCAAGCAAAGTAGCTTTAACTCGTGGTTTAGCTTCAGTCAAGCTTTGTACGCCTGCCGCGTGGTAATTACGTACCTTAACCCAAGCCACATCGCCATTCGCTAGCTGAATGCTACTTGAGGCATTACGATCACCATTTTGTACATCCGTGTTAAATAATTTACCTTTAACACTCGGATCACTGAGTACTGGATGTTGGGTACTTAAAGTCATGCCATTTAAGCTTTGTATTTGTGTACCTTTGACTTCTTGCGACACGACATCTAAAGCATCACTACTAATCACTAATTCATTCAAGGCATTAACACGATCAGAAAAGGCATTGGCCACTTTAGATTTTAAAATTTCTGCTTCTAAACGTGGCTTTTCCTGCGCCAAACTTGGCACATTGACTGCTGCAGCTTGGGCCTGAATAACATGGAAACCGTATTGAGTTTTGACCACATCGACTTGACCTGCTTTGGCTGCGGCAACGGCTTGATCAAAGTCATCACCAAATACGCCTTTGGCATAACCTTCAATCACGCCTCCCTTGCTTTTAGAGTCTGGATCTTCTGAATATTTTTGTGCAGTTGCTGCAAAGCTTGCACCTTTGCTAATTTCAGCTTGTGCTGCTGTCGCGCGTTGTTTCGCTTCAGCTTCAGAACGCCCCTCCAAAGTCACTAAAATATGCTTTACTTGCGGTGCGGCACTTGCTTGCTGGGAAGCTACAAATTTATCGTAAGCCGCTTGTAGTTCATCTGGTGTTACAGTAGCCGCTGTGGTATTGACACTACTCTGTGGTAACACAATATAGTCAACATCTACACTTGCCACCTGCTTAAAACTATTTTTATGCTGATTATAGTAGTCTGTAATCTCTTGATTGGAAACTTGAATAGCTTTTTTATAATCATCAAGCTTAATACTCGCTAGATGCAAGGTACGCTGTTCAGTTTGTAAATTCACAATTTGTTGAATATCAGTTTTACTCACCAAAGCATGCTCTAGAAACGAATTGCTTAGCATCTTTAAAGCATGATCTTGACGTAAGTTAGCAATTAAACTTTGGCTGGTCATACCCACAGAACGTAAGTAATTGGCGTATAGAGTTTCAGAAAATTGGCCATTTTCTTGGAAGCTTGGTTGTTGCGCAATCATTTGTTCAATTTGTGCATCACTTAAAGAAATACCAAGCTTTTGCGCTTGTTGCAGCAATAAAGTACGTGCCACTAAGCTATCTAAGGCTTTATTTTCAATAAAACTCTGATTAAGTAAAGTTTCATCACCGTTTACATAAGATAGATATTGTTCTTTAAACGATTTAGTGAGTGCTTCTAATTCTTTTTTAGAAATTTCATCGCCATTCACCAGTTGTGCTGTGTCTTCAGATTTACCACCGCTAAAATATCCTTCAATACCTACAAGCGCTAAAGGGGTTAAAAACAACACCAGCAAGACTTTACCTAGCCAACCCTTAATAACTTTACGAAAAGCTTCCATAAGTATTCCAATATTTTATTTGCGGGGAATTTTAACCGAAAACCCCTACTGAATGAATCATCACACGGCACAAAAACCGTGATTTCATAAAAAAACGCGCCTGAGCGCGTCTTTTGCAAGAAAAGAGCTTACGCGATTGCGTCCTTTAAGCCTTTACCCGCTTTAAAACCAGGAACTTTGCTTGCTTTAATTTCTAAAGTTTCGCCAGTTTGTGGGTTACGACCTGTACGCGCAGCACGTTCTTTTACCGCAAAAGTACCAAAACCTACTAAAGTTACTGTATCGCCTGCTTTTAGTGCATTTGTAATTGACGCAATTGTTGCATCCAATGCTTTACCTGCATCAGTTTTAGACAGTCCACCATTCTCTGCAATTGCATCGATTAATTCTGATTTATTCATGAAAATTACGTCCTCTTAATCTCTTTATTCAAGATCTAAACTATAACTAAAAACCTGTATAACGCCTTTATAGCAATGCTTTAGTGCAAAACGCAATACTATCTTGCTGCTTTTATTAAAAATAATAAAAATAATAAAAATGCTTTGCGACTAAAGCTTAAGCTTTATTTTGTAATTGCTGCTTGAGTTGTTGGTTTTCTTGTGACAAAGCATCGACTTTATCATGCAACTGTAAAATGAGTTGCTCTAGGTGCTGAATATCTTTATGCGTTGCTAAGCCTACTTTATTGAGTGATTGTTGCACACGCTGATCCCAACCTTTATCAAGTCGCTCAGGTTCATTTGCTGATTTTTCATTATGTTTTAATTTATTCGTTGAAGTTTTTTGCCCTTCATGCGTCTTCGATTCAAGTTCTTCCCCCATCTTGACTAAGTTTTCAAATAACTTCGAACCCTCTTCTTCTGCACGTGAAAATGCACCTAAACCCGCCAACCAAATTTGTTGGGTATATTTACGAAAATCCAGCATATTTTTACGAGGATTAAGTGCTTGATACGGCTTTTCTGATAGTTTATCTTTGCTTAGGCTATTTTGTGTATTTTTATCTTGATGTTGTGTTGGCATACGTTGCCTCCTTGCGGGTTTTGTGTACAGTTTTGACATCAAAAAGTGGATTTATCTTATAATAACAAAGCTAACACTTGAACGTTTTGCAAAACTGTTCTACAAAGCTGTGGCGAATTTCGATTTATTGGGCAAGGATGGTTTATGAGTCAAAGTAATAGTAACAAGAAGCAACAAGCACCCTTGGTATTGGATATGAGCATGGTCGCGCTTGAAACTTTATTTACTTTTGTATTACAGCATGATCGTGTCATTGCCCATCAAGCACAAAAATTTGTCCAACAAAACGTTCGTCTTAAAATCAATAGTTATGTGCCATATTTTGATTTTTATGTTGAATTTAATCAACATGGCATTTTATTTGATACCCAAGCACCAAACCAACCCGTGGATTTAGATATCCGCACTACCCTCATGGATTTGGTCAAAATCTTTGTGATGGGCAATAAACGTAGTATTCGTGCTATGCGTATTGAAGGTGATGTGACTTTAAAAGATGAATTTCGCGATTTAGCTTTAATGTTTAGTTTGCCTAAAGTACTTTGTGATTGGAAACAGTGGTTAAATGAGCCTTTAGAAAGCGGTGATGTACTGTCTTCCAAACATCGTATTAACCCGTTACTTGAAAAAATTGATCAACAACGCGCTAAAATTAACGCTTTGCAAGTTGAAGTTAAACAATATAAAAATCGAGTTCGTCATTTGCAGCACAAGCAAAAACGCTTAAATTTTATATTTTCAAGCCTTATACTGCTTTTAATTGTAATATTGCTGTATACTATATTCTTCGCATAAAGCGTTCATTTTCTACAAAATTACAAGCTATTTCTGCCCAATAAAAAAACTTGACTATTTTAGTCAGGATTCTTAAAATTACCCTATCTAGTCTTAACATGTGTATCGAATCATGCGCTTAACAACTCGCGGTCGCTACGCAGTGACTGCACTCCTTGACTTAGCTTTGCAGCCAACTGAACAAACGATCACGCTTGCTGAAATTGCAGCACGCCAAACGATTTCTGTTGCTTATTTAGAGCAGTTATTTGCGAAGCTCAAGCGTCACGGCCTAGTGTCTAGTGTGCGAGGTGCCAATGGTGGTTACCATTTAGCGCGCAGTGCAGATGATATTACCGTGTTAGAAATCATTGAGGCTGTAAATGAAACCGTGGATGCCACACGCTGTGACCATAAAGGCAACTGCCAAAATGGTGCAATGTGTTTAACTCACGATTTATGGCAGGAACTCTCCCATCACATCGCCGATTATCTTGCAAAAATCTCACTTGCTGACTTAATTGCCCGTGACAACGTACAAACCGTTGCCATTCGCCAAAATTCAGCATCTTTTGATTCAGCCCTTTTATCGGTTACAGGTATTTGACATGAAACGTCCGATTTATCTTGATTACGCAGCAACAACTCCTGTCGACCCTCAAGTTGCAGAACGCATGGTAGAGTGCCTTACGTTTGAAGGTACTTTTGGTAATGCCGCATCTCGCTCACATGCTTATGGCTGGCAAGCAGAAGAAAAAGTAGAATATGCACGTGAACAAGTTGCGAATTTAGTTAAAGCAGATCCACGTGAGATTGTTTGGACTTCTGGTGCAACAGAATCAGATAACTTAGCGCTGAAAGGCGTAGCACAATTCTATGCCTCTAAAGGTAAGCACATTATTACCTCTAAAATTGAACATAAAGCAATTTTAGATACGTGTCGCGAACTTGAATCTGAAGGTTTTGAGATTACTTATATTGAGCCACAACCGCAAACAGGTTTAATTACACCTGAAATGGTTGAAGCTGCGATTCGTCCAGATACCATTTTAGTATCGCTGATGATGGTGAATAACGAAATCGGTACCATTACCGACGTTGCTGCCATTGGTGAAATTACACGTGCTAAGAAAATTTTCTTCCACGTCGATGCTGCACAAGCTGCTGGTAAAGTTGAAATCGACCTTTCTACCATGAAAATCGATTTAATGAGCTTCTCTGCACATAAAATCTATGGTCCTAAAGGTATTGGTGCTTTATTCGTACGTCGTAGCCCACGTGTACGTCTAAAAGGTCAAATGCACGGTGGTGGTCATGAACGCGGTATGCGCTCTGGTACACTCGCAACTCATCAAATTGTGGGTATGGGTGAAGCATTTGAACTTGCAGGTAGAAACCTAGCTGCAGAGCAAGCACGCATTCGTGTATTACGTGACAAATTGTGGAACGGTTTACAAGGTTTAGAACAAGTGTTCTTAAACGGTCACCCAACATATAACGTGGCGAACTACTTAAACGTAAGTTTCAACTTTGTTGAAGGTGAATCATTGATGATGGCGTTAAAAGACGCTGCTGTTTCATCTGGTTCTGCATGTACATCAGCAACACTTGAGCCATCGTATGTATTACGTGCGCTTGGTCTATCTGATGAACTCGCACACAGCTCTATCCGTTTCAGCTTTGGTAAATACACCACTGAAGAAGATATTGATCATGTGTTAAGTATCACCCAAGCTGCTGTTGAGAAGTTACGTGAACTTTCTCCGCTTTGGGATATGTATAAAGAAGGTATTGACCTCTCTAAAGTTGAGTGGACTGAGCACTAATTATACTTTGAGATTGTAGCTTTACTAGTGCAATCTCATTGACTTTAATGTTTTAACCCTCATATTAAATATTAACGCTGACCCCGAGGTTTGGAGAAGCAACATGGCTTATAGCGAAAAAGTGATCGATCATTACGAAAACCCTCGTAATGTTGGTGTATTAGACAAAAATGCTGAAAACGTAGGTACAGGTATGGTGGGTGCACCTGCATGTGGCGACGTGATGCGTTTACAAATCCAAGTCAATGACGAAGGCGTGATTGAAGAAGCACGTTTTAAAACTTACGGTTGTGGTTCTGCAATCGCATCAAGTTCATTGGTAACTGAATGGTTAAAAGGTAAAACTTTAGATCAAGCTCAAGCAATCAAGAATATTGATATTGCTAACGAACTTGCCCTACCTCCAGTAAAAGTACACTGCTCTGTACTTGCTGAAGATGCAATTAAAGCAGCCGTAGAAGATTACCGCAGCAAACGCACTGACAAAGCTTAATTGTTCTGAGTTTTAGATTGAATTTAACGGAGTTTTCATGATCAATTTAACTGAAAGTGCTGCAGCTCATATCAGCAATTACCTAAAAAATCGAGGTAAGGGTGAAGGCATTCGCGTTGGTGTGAAAACTTCAGGCTGTTCAGGCTTAGCCTACGTGCTTGAGTTTGTAGACGAAGTCGATACACACGATCAAATGTTTGAACAATTTGGTGTAAAAGTGTTCGTTGACCCTAAAAGCCTAGTTTATCTTGAAGGTATGCAGATGGACTATGTTAAAGATGGGCTTAACGAAGGCTTCGAATTTAATAATCCAAACAAAAAAGGCGAATGTGGCTGCGGCGAATCTTTTACCGTTTAAGCCTCCACATGTGTCTTGTTTTGCATTAAAACAGTGTCATTTACACTGTTTTAATTGCATTTAACCTCAGTAAAATTAGCCGGAATCTCCCATGAATCATTTTGAGTTGTTCAACCTTCCTGTAGCACTCGATATTGATTTAGCCACTTTAAAAGCCGAATTTTTAAAGTTGCAGCAACAATATCATCCTGATAAAGCCAGCGACAAAGATCAAGCCTTGATCAAATCAAGCGAGATTAATCAGGCCTATAAAGTGTTATCTCAGGTGGATAGCCGCGCGGGATATTTATTAGGCTTAAAGAAACAAGATTATCATCTCGATCAATCGATTAGTGATTTTGAATTTTTACAAGATGCACTCGAAATTCGTGAACAGCTTGATGATGCACGTGCTAGTGAAGAATTACAGTCATTAAAAGTTGAAGTGCAACAGTGGATTGATGGTTTAGTCCGTGAATTTAAAATTGATTATGAGGATGAAGATTGGGGTGAAGCGCGCGATACAGTGCGTAAGCTGCGTTTCTTTGTCAAAGTCATGGCGGATATTGAAAAAGCCGAAGATCGCATCCTAGATGATGAAGACTTTGATTTAGATGATGATTTTTAATTGATATATTTATTTTTAGTTCAAAGGATGTAACGCATGGCGCTCTTGCAAATTGCAGAACCTGGTCAATCAAGTGCACCGCATGAACACCGTATTGCGATTGGCATCGATTTAGGCACTACTCACTCACTCGTGGCAACTGTACTTTCAGGTCAGGCCAAAGTATTGCATGATCAACAAGGTCGAGTTTTACTCCCTTCGATTGCACACTACAATGAACAAAGTGCGCTTTATGGTGATGAAGCCAAAGCTTTTATAACCACAGATCCCAAAAATACGATTGTTTCAGTCAAACGTTTTATGGGACGTTCAAAAGCGGATATTAAATTCCAGCACCCCTATGAATTGATGGGTGAAGACCATCAGATGCCTGCTTTTGTAACAGCGCAAGGGCCTAAAACACCGGTTGAGATTTCAGCTGAAATTTTAAATCAGCTGAAATTGCGTGCTGAAGAGAGCTTAAAAAATCCAATTAATGGTGCGGTGATTACCGTACCTGCTTATTTTGATGAAGCACAGCGTCAAGCGACACGTGATGCAGCGGAACTTGCCGGCTTAAACGTATTACGTTTACTGAACGAACCGACTGCTGCTGCGGTAGCCTATGGTCTAGATCAAGATGCGAACTTAGCCACTGACCGTAACTACGTGATTTACGATTTAGGCGGCGGTACATTTGACGTTTCTATCTTACGTTTCTCTCAAGGCGTATTTGAAGTCTTAGCAACAGGTGGTCATACCGCATTAGGTGGCGATGACCTCGATCGCTTAATCGTGAAATGGGCAAAAAAGCAACTCAGTATTGAAAGCCTAGATGATCATCAATACGCGCAAGTTTTAGTAGCTGCTCGTCAAGCCAAAGAAGCACTTACCAATAAAGACAGTGTTAGTCTTCAGGTTTTAGATCAAGTTTTAACTTTAGATCGCCAAACTTTTGAAGCCATTATTAAAGTGGCTTTAGATAAGACCATTAGCGTATGTAAGCGTGTATTGCGTGATGCTAAACTTGAACTTAGTGATATTCAAAATGTGGTTTTGGTGGGTGGTTCAACACGTTCATATGCAGTGCAAAAAGCCGTCCGTGAAGTTTTTGATCAAGAGCCGCTTTGCACCATTAACCCAGATGAAGTGGTGGCAATTGGTGCATCTATTACAGCAAATCAACTGATTGGCAACAGTACCGATGGTTCATTATTGCTGGATGTTACCCCACTGTCTTTAGGTTTAGAGACCATGGGCGGTTTGGTTGAACGTCTAATTTCACGTAACACTGCAATTCCGGTAGCACGCCGTCAAGAATTTACCACCTATCAAGATGGTCAAACAGCGATGCTGATTCATGTGGTACAAGGCGAACGTGATTTAGTAGAGCATTGTCGTAGCTTAGGTCGCTTTGTATTGCGTGGTATCCCGCCGATGACAGCCGGTCAAGCACGTATTGAAGTCACCTTCCAAGTTGATGCAGATGGTTTACTCAGTGTTTCAGCCAAAGAAACCACTTCTGGCGTCAACGCACATATTGACATCAAACCATCTTATGGTTTATCTGATCAAGATATGGAACGTTTACTGCTGGATGGCTTTAAATTCGCTGAAGTCGATAAAGCATTACGTCATTTAAATGAAACCAAAGTTGAAGCAAAACGTGAGCTTGAAGCTTTAGCACCTGCTCTACAAGCAGATGCACATTTACTTGATCACACACAGCAGAACGCACTTGAAGCCGCAAAAGCACAGCTCGAAGCGACCCTAAATGGCACTGATATTGATGCCATTGAAAAAGCTGTGGCCGCTCTAAAAGTCCATACTGATGCTTTTGCTGCATTACGAATGAACCAACATATTGATGCTGCTTTAAAAGGCACCAAATTAGATGACTGGTCTAACTCAAATTAATTTATAGGTAACGACTATGCCACGTATTAAAGTATTGCCACATGCAACCATTTGCCCAGAAGGCAAAGAATTTGATGTTGAGACCAATGCCAATTTGTGCGAAAGCCTGTTGGAAAATGGTGTCAAAATTGAACATGCATGTGACATGTCATGTGCTTGTACCACCTGTCACGTTGTGGTACGTAAAGGTTTTGACAGCCTAGAAGACATGGACGATGTTGAAGCAGATTTGCTTGATCGTGCCTGGGGCTTAGAACCTGACTCGCGTTTATGCTGTCAGGTGCGTGTTGTGGATCAAGATCTAGAAGTCGAAATTCCAAAATACACCATCAATCATGCTTCTGAAAATCACTAAGCTGCTTGAATAAAAAACCACGCTTAATGCGTGGTTTTTTTTATTTAAATTGCAATGACTTTGACTAAAATATTTTGCGTTACCTCGAGTTCTTCAGCAGTTTGCTTGCGGTTTAGCTCTTTACTTTTCACTTTAAATTGTAAATTTTGATAGCTAATCGTCTCTGGAATTTGATCAAAATATAAAGCATCAGCCTCGAGTTCTTGTTGAAAGAGCGGCGTTCCTAATTGATAGTCACTACTTTTTAATACCACATATTTTACAATCGTTTTCATGTTATAAACCTACTTTCACTAAGCACTTTATTTTTATTTTTAACAGCTTTTTAAGCTAGATGATACTTATTTTTTTGTAGTTTGTCGTTTTTATACCCAACCAAGCTGCAGCTGTATTTGTCTTAGGCAATTTATGATTTTTTAATATTTTTAATTCCTTAAATGACTTATTTAAGACGTATTTTTGTTTTATGCTGATGCCTACTCATACTATTTATTAAAATAAAATGCTAAAAATTTGTTGTGATGATTTAGAACGATACGGCCTAAAAATTGCTTTTATTGAAAGTGCCAGTGCTGGCTATTTAGCAAGTCAATTTGCCTTATATAAGAATACCGGCACCAATATCTTGTTAGGTGGTCTGGTATGTTATGATCCATGGGTCAAAGAAGAAATCTTAAATATTCCTAAAGCCTTCATACAACGTTATAGCGCTGAATCTTTACAGGTCACTGAGGCGATGGCAGCAGCTGGACAACGCTTGTTCCCTTGTGCTGATATTGTAGTTGCCTGCACCGGTCTTTTAAAACCGGGTGGCTCTGCAACTCTGGATAAGCCTGAAGGTACCTTTTTTATTAGCTTAGCCTATCAAGGCGATATGATTAGTCAGCGCTATTATTTTAAACATGCGCCTAGCTTACGTTTAAACGCCTTAATTTCAGCAGTATGTCAACTTTTAATCAACACATTACAACAACATAATCTTGCTACGCCTTCTTCTTAAAATACTCAATTCACAATAACAGAGGATGTTAAAGATGAACATTAGGATTTTATTATTGAGCTTATCGGCTCTGCCGAGTGTAACTTTCGCTACAGTAGGTGGACCACAAACCATTGAGGTACTAGGCTATGATGCAGCAGATCAAAAGGTCTATATTTTACGACATTTTCATGATGGACGCGGACGCCTGCCGCAACTCTCTTATTATCTTCTCGCCAGTCCACAAGCACAGCAACGCATTGACGTTACTTCACTGTATATCCATCCTCAGACCCAAAAAATCGATGTCGACCAAGAGCCAACCCGCTTCAATCAGGCTTTAGCCCAAATTCAAAAACGCTTACAACCTTTACCAAAGATTCCAACCCGCTCATTACAACTCAATGTTATACAACGCCTACAACGCAGTGTTGCGTCCCCTATGGACCCCTCTAGCAATCTCAGGCAGTATCAATATTGTTACCAACTACAAACCGCTACATTGCGTAGCGCTATAGACTACGCCATCAGTTACCAGCCTGATCTTGCCATTAGTCAGAGTTATAAGATTCCTCAACATAATAAAGTGTTGGCTGTAGTCAAGTATCAAGGTATTGCCATTGAAGGCGGCTATAGTGTAGAAGATGCCCTTATTTTAAAATAAATCACATCTCTAGCGCATTGATTTGGACTTTTATTTTAAGCCAATACGGCTAAATCATGGCTTTTGCAGTAATTGATAGATTTTTTTGTTATGATCACTCCTATGCCTTTATCCATGATTTATTTTGGTGTTTTCTACCTCTATGCCTGATTTTGAGCACATTGAACCGTTACGCGACATGCCCCAAACGAAACGTGGGCATGAGCGTTGTCTTGCCCTGTTACTCAGCGCCAATCGTCTATTTTTAGAAAAAGGCTATGATGCAGTGTCTTTAGACGATATTGTCACTCATGCAGGGGGTTCAAAAGCTTCTATTTATAAGTATTTTGGCAATAAAGAAGGCTTGTTTACAGCAATTTGTGATTACCGCTGTGAACAATTTTTTAAAGATATTTGTTTACCCTTTATTCAAGCCGATCAAGATTTAAGAACCTATTTAATTGACACATTGGTTCGTTTTTATTTACACATTATCCAGCCAGAGAATGCCGCCTTTTTACGTTTAATTTTGGAACAAAGTCAACGTAATACTGAACTTGCAATTTATATTCATGAACAAGGCCCAAAGGAACTGCAGCAAAGTTTGGCACATGCTTTACAAGTCGCTCATGATAAGCAGTATATTGTCTGTAAAAACCCGATTTACTCAGCCCAAATGTACTTTGGTATTTTGCGTAATTTGGAATGGCGCGTGCTTTTAGGTCTACCCCTACCCCAGCCTTGCGAAAAAATTGATCAAGAAACACTCGAATACATTCATTATTGTGTTGATATGTTCCTAGACGGTCATCAAAAGGTCTAGTTTTTTTGCAATTTCACCTGCATATAGTATATTAATCGATTCCCTATTTTTGTTTAACCAACCAACAACTAATTGTTGTTTCCTTTGAAACTTAGCAATTATTGTGGAGTAACGAATGGCTCTACGTCACTTTTTAACCCTACGCGACTTATCGACTTTAGAACTGAACCAAATTGTGCAACGCGGTATTGAACTTAAGCGTATGCAACATAATAACCAAGTGTTCCAACCATTTACTGGCAAAGTCATGGGCATGATTTTTGAAAAATCGAGCACACGTACTCGCGTTTCGTTTGAAGCAGGCATGAGTCAATTTGGTGGTAGCGCGATTTTCTTATCTTCACGCGATACGCAATTGGGCCGCGGTGAACCGATTGAAGATTCTGCCCGCGTGATTTCAAGCATGCTGGATATTGTCATGATCCGCACCTTTGGTCATGACATTGTTGAACGCTTTGCCTCGTATTCTAAAGTACCGGTGATTAATGCCTTAACCGATGATCATCACCCATGCCAATTGTTGGCAGACATGCAAACCTTTGTTGAACACCGCGGTTCAATTCAAGGCAAAACAGTGGCTTGGATTGGTGATGGCAATAATATGTGTAACTCATATATTGAAGCTGCACATATGTGGGGCTTTAAACTAAAAATCGCTGCGCCTAAGGGCTATGAACCGCAAGAAAAATTCCTAAGTGAATTTGCGCACTGTGTAGAATTAGTTGATTCAGCTGAAGATGCCGCTGTCAACGCTGATCTGATTGTGACCGACGTTTGGGCGAGCATGGGTCAAGAAGAAGAGCAAAAAATCCGTGAAAAAGCCTTTGCTGATTATCAAGTCAATGAACGCCTTATGGATTTAGCCCATCCTGATTGCTTATTCATGCATTGCTTACCTGCACATCGCGGTGAAGAAATTTCTGAAAATATGCTTGATCACAAAAATGCGGTGGTATGGGATGAAGCAGAGAACCGCTTACATGCACAAAAAGCCTTGGTTGAATTTTTAATTAATGAGAACTTAAAAAAAGATTAATTTTTCTTTAATTAAGTTCACAAAAAGAAGCATCCCTTAGGGGTGCTTTTTTTTATTTTTGCGGCATAATGAAATCAGCCCCATGCTAGGTGATGTTATGCAATTATTAAAAAAAACAGTGCTGTTGAGTTTAAGTCTTGTGCTGTCGGCACCTGTACTTGCAACCGAATTTGATCAATATTTACAACAACAGAAAATCATTGATCACAAGTTTAAAATTAAAAATTCAAAGCAACTTAATGATTTATTAACTGTACTCAGTGCCGAGGACTCTCGCACCCTGCCCTTACAAATTGATCAAAATACTGTAATTGAAAAGCTGCAATTATCCAGCAGTAAAACACAATTGACAGGTTTAATTGTGACACCCGATTTTGAGCAATTTGAGCGTGATTTAGGACGCGCTGAAGTACAGAATTTAATTAAAAAGAATTTAAGTCAAAATTGCGAAATTTTCTTTGAGCATGAGTATCAACGTGCCAATCCTTATCGTGTGGTGTTAAATTTAAGCTCTGCTCAACATCAATATACGGTGGAATTAAAACAAAAAGACTGTGCGTTTTAACGAAGCAAGCCTTGGGGTTGTAAAATAATCACCAAGGCACCGCCTATTACAATCAAGCCACCCAGCACATCCCAACGACTCAGAGCCATACCGTCCACATACTTTAACCACAGCAAAGCCGTAGCAATATAGATACCGCCATAAGCGGCATAGATGCGCCCAGAGGCTGCAGGATGTAAAGTTAATAACCAAACAAAGGCCATTAAAGCCAAAGCTGTTGGCAACCATAACCAGTGGGACTTTTGCTGATTTAAGATTAAATAAGGGAAATAACATCCCAAGATTTCCATCACTGCGGTGATAAAAAACAAGCCCAAAGTACTTAACAGTTTAGTCAGCTGAATGTCCATAAATGCTCAAATATAATGTTCATAAAAAAACCCATGCGTACATGGGTCTTGTATAGGGCCTAGCAATTAAGCAGGTTCAGCTGTTTGGTCTTCAAACACTTCGAGTTTGAGTCCTACTGCTTTGCCATTTTCTTTTTTCACAGACACGGCAACATTCCCACCATGGTCCGCCAGTTCACCAAATAGAATCATTTCAGCTAGTGGCTTTTTCAGATGCTCTTGAATCAGACGCTGCATTGGACGTGCACCCATGAGACGGTCGTAACCATGCTCCACCATCCACTCACGCGCATCTTGATCAACTTCAAGAACTACACGTTTCTCATCTAGCTGAGCTTGCAGTTCAGTTAAGAACTTATCTACCACACTTTCAATCACAGAGGTTGGTAAGGCTTGGAATTGAATTACGCTATCTAAACGGTTACGGAATTCAGGTGAGAATGCCTTTTTCATGGCATCAGTATTGTCTTTGCTATTGTCTTGCTCCACAAAACCAATGCTGGTACGAGAAATACTTTCTGCACCTACGTTGGTGGTCAGTACTAATACCACATTACGGAAATCAGATTTACGACCATTATTGTCGGTTAATGCACCATGATCCATAATTTGTAGCAATAGATTAAAGACATCTGGATGGGCTTTTTCAATTTCATCGAGTAATAACACACAATGCGGATTTTTATGAATCGCATCGGTCAATAAACCACCTTGATCAAAACCTACATAACCTGGAGGTGCACCAATTAAGCGTGATACTGCATGGCGCTCCATATATTCAGACATGTCAAAACGTACTAATTCCACGCCTAACAATTTGGCCAGCTGTTTGGTGACTTCAGTTTTACCCACCCCAGTTGGCCCAGCAAATACAAAACTACCGACAGGTTTATCAGGTGATTTTAGCCCGGCACGCGACAGTTTAATCGCTGAAGCTAAAGCCTCAATCGCTTCATCTTGACCAAACACCACTCGTTTTAAATCGCGCTCTAAATGACCCAAAACGGTTTTATCATCTTTAGACACAGTTTTTGGTGGAATACGTGCAATTTTTGATACGATGTCTTCGATATTTTCCACTGTGATTAAGGTATCGTCTTGTTCTGCTTTTAAGCGACGCTGCGCGCCTGCTTCATCAATAACATCAATGGCTTTATCAGGCAAGAAACGATCATTAATAAATTTAGCCGATAATTCAACCGCAGCAATTAAGGCGCTGTCATCGTATTCGACATTATGGAAATCTTCGAATTTAACTTTTAAGCCACGTAAAATATCGATGGTTTCATTAATCGAAGGTTCATTGACATCGATTTTTTGGAAACGGCGTGATAAAGCATGGTCTTTTTCAAACACTTGGCGGTATTCTTGGAAGGTAGTCGAACCAATGCAACGTAAAGTGCCATTAGAGAGTGCTGGCTTAATTAAATTCGAGGCATCCATGGTACTGCCCATACTTGAGCCTGCACCAATAATCATGTGAATTTCATCAATGAATAATACTGCATCAGGTTTTTTCTTTAACGCATTCAGCAATTGCTTCAAACGCTTTTCAAAGTCACCGCGGTACTTAGTGCCTGCCACCAAAGCGCCAATATCAAGACTGTAAATTTCAGCATTTTCTAGAGGCTTTGGTGCTTTACCATTGACAATAAGCCATGCCAAACCTTCAGCAATTGAGGTTTTACCCACCCCAGGATCACCCACCAACAGCGGGTTATTTTTACGACGACGACATAGGATTTGTGCCGCACGTTCGATTTCTTTTTCACGACCAATTAAAGGATCTGTTTTGCCTTTTTGTGCTTCAAGATTTAGATTTGTGGTATAGAGCTCAAGCGGACCCGAATTGGTAGAACTGCTCGTTTCACCATCTAACTCTTCGGTTTCTTCTTCAGGCTGGGCATCTTCCTTACGCGCTCCATGCGATAAGTACTGGGTGAGCGTTAAGCGATTAATCTGATGACGTTTGAGTAAATAGACCGCAAATGAGTCACGCTCTGAATACATGGCCACCAAAATATCTGCACCTTCTACCGTACGATCACCGCCGCTCGATTGCACATGAAAAATGGCTCGCTGCAAAATACGATCAAAACTTTCGGTTGGATGTGGTGCTTGCTCAGCTTGTTCACCCAATTTAGGGGTGTGCTGTTCAATATATTCTTCTAATTCTTTTCTTAAGACGATAATATCCGCACCACAGGCTTTTAAAGCGGTGACCGCAGAATCATTGTCCAATAAGGCCAATAGCAAATGTTCAACTGTTAGAAACTCGTGGCGCTTTTGTCGAGCCATGCTAACAGCCAAACGTAGTGATACTTCTAATTGACGACTGAGCATGCAACCCCCTTAACTTTTCGGCTCAATTTGACACAATAAAGGATGTCCTTGAGCTCTAGCATAATTATTGACTTGGTTGGCTTTGGTTTCTGCAATGTCTCGCGGATAGACCCCAGCTACACCTTTTCCTTCATAATGTACTGTTAACATTACTTGAGTTGCTTGGTCAAGATTCATTGCAAAGTATTGTTGTAAAATTTCGATTACAAAGTCCATTGGCGTGTAATCATCGTTCATTAACAAGACCATATATAACGGTGGACGCTTCAGTTCAGGTGGTGCAGGTTTAACCGCAACATCGCCCTGTTCATCGTGGTGTGGGACTTCACCTAAACGCGGCTCTAGATGCCAATCAACAAAACCTGATTGTTGAAAAGTACTTTTGATTTGATTTAAACATATAGAACGCTGAGAACTTGGCATATGACTCTGATTCACCATTATTGGGCATTAGCTTCGACTTGTGGGATCTCTGCGACAAAGGCAGAGGCTGATTCAATCGCTTGACCACGCGACCAACTAAAACGCTTAGTTACCGGGGTCGCCCCTGTCAAACGAACTTCAATAAATTGTGGCGTAAATCCTTTGGGCATGGTCCAACGACCCGTTAGACGCTCATAATTTTCAAAACCAAATTGATTATCTTCAAGCGGAACGGTCAGCACTTCTGTACCACGAATTAAACGCAGCTCTACACTGCCAGTTGCACGGCGGTTATTGGGACTCACTTGCACCAAATCAATTTGGTATTCATAAGCATTGTCAGGCAAAGATTTAATGCCTAGATTTTGAATGGTGAGGCTTAGACCACCGCGTTGTTTTAATACCTCGCGATAAATGGCACTCATGCCTTCAGCCTGTTGTTGATTGGCTTTGGCTTGATTGACTGCTGCATACAGGTCATTGGAATTGGTCACAGCCACATCACGCTCTTGAATTGCTGCATTTAAGCTTTTATTGAGTGATTCAAGGCTGGCTTTTTGTTTTTGAACTACGTCTACCAGTTGTTCTGCATCCGCATCAAAACCAGTGACCGTTAAGCCCTGACGATGCCCGATTGAATACGCCAAAAAACCACTACTCAGCATCAAAATGGCTGCACCAATTGCGAGTGGTAAATTACCTTGTAACATCGGTTTTTTTTGTGTTGTTGTATTTGAATCGGTGTCTTGCATTGTCATCTCTTACGTCAATTTAAAGCCAAGCACACACATTTAACGGCAAATTTAAATGTGTGTGAAGTGCTAAAGCGTTTCTTATGGTAATAAGCCAATGCCTTCAAGACCAGCATTTTCGCTAAAACCAAACATTAAGTTCATGTTTTGTACAGCCTGACCTGCTGCACCTTTGACTAAATTATCTTGTGCTACCAAAATAATCAGCTTTTGTGGTTGTGGGCGATAGAGTGCAATACGTAATTGATTCGCACCACGTACTGAACGTGTCTCTGGCGAGCTGCCTGCTGGCATGACATCTACAAACTGCTCATTGGCATAGAATGCTTCATATAAGCTTTGTAAATCAGCCTCTTGGCCTTGTTCTGTCAAATCCACATAAATGGTACTTAGCATACCGCGAATCATCGGGACTAAGTGTGGCACAAACACAATGTGATCAAACACACCCTGTTGACCAGAAATATTTTCTAAGGCTTCAACAATTTCAGGATGATGACGATGACCTGCTACGCCATAGGCTTTAAAGTCATCGGCATTTTCTGAATAAATCATGCCCAGACTGGCTTTACGCCCTGCCCCTGAAACACCCGATTTAGCATCAATAATAATACTTTCTGGTTTTACTAAACCTTGCGCTTTTAATACCGGTGCTAAACCTAGCTGTACTGTGGTCGGGTAGCAACCCGGATTGCCAATCACACTCGCCTTTTTAATTTGGTCACGGTTCAGTTCAGATAAACCATAGACAGAGTCTTTTAAAATGTCTGGACAAGCATGTTCTAAGCCATACCATTTTTCAAATTGTTGTAAGTTTTGTAAACGAAAATCTGCTGCTAAGTCAATCACTTTAGTATTGGCTGCAACTAAGGCCTCAGCATGCTGCATAGCCACACCATGCGGGGTCGCAAAAAATACCACATCACATTGCTTTAATTGTTCTAGATTTAAGTCCGAATAGCATAGATCAGTGTGTCCGCGTAGGCTTGGAAACATATCATCTACACGGCGACCCGCTTCCGTACGTGAGGTAAGAAGTGTTACTTGTACATCCGGATGACGTAACAAAAGACGTAACAATTCAACGCCTGTATACCCTGTACCACCTACAATTCCGACAGTAATCACGTGCACAACCTCAATTTATCTCGTTGGTTTTCATCAAGACTTAGTATGACAGGAAGTTGACACAGACAAAACTATTTCCATGCGCTTTGTTGCTATTTAAAGCAACAGATCAACTGAATAATCAAATCAAATGAATAGGTTTTGTTTTTTTGATGAGGTATAAAGTCTACTTAGGCTAAATATAGCTGATATTTTAACGCGCTAAAATTCAATATAAAACATGAATTTGCTGCTGTTTTAAGCATTGACGATGCTGTAAATGATGGGGATCAAACTGTGCCACTAATTGCCAAAAGTCGCGGCTATGGTTCATATGCACAGTATGGGCTAATTCATGAATACAGACATAACGCACGAGTTGTTGTTCACATAATACCAAAGCACTATTGAGCATAATGTTTTTTGTTGATGAACAACTGCCCCAACGGGTCTTGGCCTGACGAATACTACAGCGTTGATAAGGCAAATGAATTTCTGTACTGATGTGCTGCAAAAATAAAGGCAAATGCTGTTTGGCATAGCTAAAAATAAAAGCTTTTAACGCGACTTGTGGCTGTGCTGCATCTAAAAATAGCTGCGGATGATCAAAAATAAAAGCCTGCTTTTGGCTTTGATAGATAATTTGTATCGGCTGTTCTAAATTAAAAAGTTGTAGTTGCTGAAGAGCAATAAAGGGGCTGACGTGTTGTTTCTGCCATGCTTCAATTAACCATGCTTGCGACTGTGCAAGAAAAGCTTGAATATGTTGCTTACGCGCCAAAATAGGTACGGTTAAGCAAATTTTATCAGGATATACCTTTAGTCTAAAACGCTTGGCGCTCAGCTTAGGTTGAATTTGAATGTCAGGTAGAGCGTTATTCATGACTTCGAATCAGGTTTTCCCAAGCCTACACGTAGACTGCTAGACTTGGGAAATTAGCCATTAACGTGCTGTACGTTCTTCAATACCGTTGTCAGTTGCAACAACCGCAATATCGGCTTTATTAATTGCGAAAATACCGTTACATACCACGCCTGGGATGTCATTGATGGTTTTTTCAAGCTCTAATGCATTTAAGATATTTAAGTTATGTATGTCTAAAATCACGTTACCGTTGTCGGTAACCACGCCTTCACGGTATACAGGGTCACCGCCTAAGCTCACGATTTTACGTGCTACAGCTGAACGTGCCATTGGAATGACTTCAACAGGAAGCGCAAAACCTACACCCAATTGATTGACCCATTTTGAATCATCGACAATACATACAAATTTTTTGGCAATCGATGCCACGATTTTTTCACGTGTTAAGGCAGCACCACCACCTTTAATCATATGTAAGTTCGCGTCAATTTCATCTGCACCATCTATATAGGCATCTAAGCTTGCAACCGAGTTCATGTCGACAACTTCAATACCAAGTTTACGTAGACGTTCTGCAGTTGCTTCTGAGCTTGAAACTGCCGCTTCAAGTTGTAATTCAGGCAACATTTCGATTAAAAAATTGACCGTACTGCCGGTACCTACGCCTAAAATACCGCCTTTTGGTAAATGCTTTAACGCAGCTTGGGCAGCTGCTTTTTTCTTTTCATCTTGGGTAGTATATAGGCTCATCGCTTTACTCGACTAAAATTTGACCTTTGTTGCTGATTTTTCAGCCCAAAAAGACAGGGGTTTGTTACAATAAGCCCCTATTTTAAACTGTTAGATGGAAGATTAACATGCTGTCTCGTTTGGTTCGACAAATTTTACAGGCAACGGTGTATGACGTTGCAATCGAAACCCCACTCGAAGCAGCGCCTCGAATTAGTGAGAAGCTTAATAATAATATTCGCTTTAAACGGGAAGATTTACAGCCGGTATTTTCATTTAAGCTGCGTGGTGCCTATAACCGTATTAGTCAATTAAGCAAAGAGCAGCTCGAGCGTGGTGTGATTACTGCCTCTGCCGGCAACCATGCCCAAGGGGTCGCGTTATCGGGTAAAAAGCTGGGTATTCGCGCCATCATCGTGATGCCAAAAACCACACCGGATATTAAAGTCCAAGCGGTAAAACGTCTAGGCGGTGAAGTGGTCTTACATGGCGACTCGTTTGATGTGGCCAATAAATATGCCATTGCCCGTGCAGCTGAAGAAGGCATGACTTTTATTCCACCCTATGACGATGAGTTGGTCATGGCTGGTCAAGGCACCATTGCCAACGAGATTTTACGTCAATGGCGTGATGTCGAATATGTTTTTGTTGCCGTTGGCGGCGGCGGTTTAATCGCAGGCGTTGCAGCCTATTTAGGCGATGTTGCGCCACACGTAAAAGTCATTCCTGTTGAATATGATGAGTCAGCTTGTTTAAAAGCAGCCCTAGAAGCGGGTGAGCGTGTCATTCTTCCATCTGTAGGTTTATTTGCCGATGGTACTGCTGTTGCACAAATTGGTGAAAAACCGTTTGAAGTGATTCGTCTACAAAAATCAGACAACTCAGGTCCAATCGTGGAGCCTGAAGTGGTCTTGGTCAATACCGATGAAATCTGTGCTGCAGTCAAAGATACCTTTGATGAATGTCGTAGTATTGTTGAACCCTCTGGTGCTATGGCATTGGCGGGTATTAAGAAGTATGTTGAAAAACATAACTTACACGGTAAAAATATGGTGTCGATTGTCTGCGGTGCCAATATGAACTTTGACCGCTTACGTTATATTGCTGAACGTACTGAGCTCGGTGAGCGCCGTGAAGCAATTTTTGCCGTGACCATTCCAGAAGAAAAGGGCTCGTTTTTAACATTCTGCCGTGCCTTACAAGGGCGTAATATTACTGAGTTTAACTACCGTGCCAGTGGTGCCACAGCCGCGCAAGTCTTTGTTGGGATTAGTCTTAAAGGCGGCGAGAAAGAGCGTCAAGACATCTATACGGCGCTAAAGACACAATATGACGTAGATGACTTATCTGATGACGAAATTGCTAAACTGCATATTCGTTATTTAATTGGCGGTCATGCTGATCTTGCCAATGAACGTTTATTCCGTGTGGAATTCCCTGAGCGCCCAGGTGCATTACTGATGTTCCTAGAACGCCTTGGTCCAACACATAACATTACCCTATTCCACTACCGTAACCACGGCGCTGCAGAAGGTCGTGTCTTGGTGGGTCTAGAAGCGACCGACGCACAGCAAAATCCAGATGGTCTCATCGAAACTTTAGAGAGCATCACCTACCCATATGACGAAGTAACCAATAACCTAGGTTATCAGCGCTTCTTAAAATAATGCCTCAAAAAACCGCCTGCATGCAGACGGTTTTTTACTCTAACACCAACAACTCTTTGTCTTCACCAAAGGTCTGGGCATAATTTTTTGTTAAGGCATCAAGCAATTCGGGTTGATGCGGCACAATCATCCAATACGGCTCTGTGTACTCTAGCACCACCACCGCCAAATCATAAGGTTCAATAAACACCTTTAAGGTATTTAAAATGACGTTATCGCCAATTTCGCTATCATAAAGCGCCGCCATAGGTGCTGTTTCTTCTTCTCGATCATCATCGTCATACAATTGATAAACACTTTGTAATTCCTCACGAATCTCGTTCTTAAGCTCGTCTAAATCTAAATTGAGTTGTTGTAAACGATAACATTGATCAAGCTGCCTTAAACTTAAATCATTACCATCAAGTGGTTGTAGATGGATGTGATAACTGTTGAGCCAACTCATAAAATGTTCAAAACGATCTAGTTCTTCAGGTAAAGGTACTTTCTTTAATTCTGGAAAGACCAACTGTAGATTTTCATATAAATTCCGAGCCACGCTACACTCCTTGTCTCGCGATAGATCAAAATTAATTATAAAATGCGTCTCCGATGATTTTTCACTGTGATTGTGTTGTTTGTATGCACTTTAGTGGTAATCACTTAACAAAAGATAAGGAACATTGACATGGCCCAATTTGCAGTCATTGGTTTAGGTGGTTTTGGGGCTGCTGTCGCCGAACAATTGATGCAACTCAATCATGATGTGATTGGCATCGATAATGAAAAAAAGTTAGTGGACAATCTTGCCGAAACGATTACCCATGCGGTGATTGCCGATGCTACAGATGAACATGTTTTGGCCGAGCTGAATATCCAAAATTGCGACGCAGCGGTTGTCGCCATTGGTGAAGATATTGAAGCGAGTATTTTATGTGTCCTACATTTAAAAAATTTAGGTCTAAAAAAGATTTGGGTCAAAGCCAACTCGAAAGCACACCATATGATTCTGACCCATTTGGGCGTAGATAAAATCATTCATCCTGAAGAAGATATGGGAATTCGTGTGGCACAATCCTTAAGCTATCCCATGGTCAGCCGTTATATGGCCTTAGATGATGATCAATACTTAGTCCGGATTGAAATTAAAGCCAATATGAATGGGATACGCTTTTACGAATTGATGCGTCATGCCACCGATATTCGCACGATTTTACATAAACGTAGGGCTAGCATTCAGTACAGCATTGACCCACAGCTGATCTTGCAACAAGGTGATATGTTGGTGATTGCCGGCGAATTGCACAATTTACGTCGCCTCTCGCAACGCTTTGTTGATGAGCTATGAAATATTTACAGTATAACTCGCACCATCAAACCATTAACTTAAGTCCGCCAAGTTTGTTGGCGCTGGGTTTTTGTATGTTTATTGCGCTGGGAACTTTATTACTTAAAGCACCCATCTCTCATCACGGTGATATTTCATGGCTAGATGCCCTCTTCACCGCCACGTCTGCGGTGACAATCACAGGATTGTCCGTGGTCAATATTGGTGACAGCTATACCACATTTGGGCAAAGCATCATTATGCTGTTGCTGCAGCTAGGTGGTTTAGGCTTTATGACCTTTGCGATTTTAGCGGCCTTGAGTCTTGCGCCTAAATTAGGACTAAAGCAACAGATGATGGCGCAAGAAAGTATAGGGTATACCAGTTTAGCCAAAGTGGTGCTGACCATTAAAGCGGTGTTTTTTTATTCCTTATTTTTTGAGTTGGTCGGTACGTGTGTATTAACTGTAGCGTGGATGCAAAACTATGACTTTGCTGAGGCGCTGTTTTATGCTGCGTTTTATAGTGTCTCCGCCTTTAATAATGGTGGCTTTGCCTTATTCCCGGGTGGTCTATTAGGTTTTGATGGACAATATATCATTACGCTCACCATTAGTTTTTTATATATTATTGGCGGCATTGGCTTTTTGGTATTACTTGATATTCAGCAGAAAAAACGCTGGAAGAAACTCTCGCCCAATAGCAAATTGGTGCTACTGACCATTTTGGCCTTAAACCTATTTGGCTTTGTTGTGATTTGGGCTTTAGAGGCACAAAATCCCTATACCATTGCGCACTTAAGCCTAGGTGAACAAGCACTACATGCGTGGTTCCATGCTACAGTGCCGCGTTCATCAGGTTTTAATAGCCTCGATATGGCAGAAATTAATGACACCACTGCCCTGATTACCATGTTACTGATGTTTATTGGTGGCGGCTCTTTAAGTACCGCAGGTGGCATTAAGGTGGGTACCTTTATTATTGTGGTATTAAGTGTGCTTAACTTCTTACGTCGCAGTGATGAGTTACGTGTTTTCAACTATGCCATTTCTGAAAAAGTCATTTTTAAGGCCATGGCCGTGGTATCAATTACTTGCATGCTGATTTTTATGGGTGTACTAGGGTTAATGATTTTTGAACCCAAGCAAAGCTTTTTAAATTTATTGTTTGAAGCCGTTTCAGCGGCTTGCACTGTAGGTTTATCACGCGGAATTACGGGTGAACTGAGCCCTATTAGCTTGGTTATTTTAATGTTGTTGATGTTTGCAGGGCGTTTAGGTCCTTTAACCTTAGCTTATTTAATTGCAACACCCAAGAAAACCCGCGTCAAACATGCCCATACCGATATTCAAATTGGTTAAAAAAAGCCGCGTATTCGCGGCTTTTTTCATCTAGAACCAATTTAGCAACGAAACACCAATACCGGCATAGGTTGCACGATGATTGTAATCAATTAAGCTTTCACCATAGCCATCAAACAATTGGAAATGACCGCGCAGTTTACCGCTAATTGGGAAGGCCCAATCAAATTGCATTGCACCGTGAGAATCTTCGCCACCTTGTAAGCTATGACGCAGCATTAAAGAAAAGTCATGCTCGTTCCAACGGTAAAAAGCCGTTAAATCACCACGACCTACATAATCATCCATATCGGCATTATTATCATCTGAGCTGTCTTCACTAATGCGATACCACGGACGTAGCATTAAAGCAAAGTTATCACGCTCAAAGCCCACATTCAGCATAATGCGGTTCCAACTACGCGATAAAGGATCTGAACGTCCATTAGACTGATGATTAAAGGTTAAACCCAATAAACGTCCACTTAAACCAAAAATCTCGTAATTGGTACGGAAGATTAAACTGGCCTCTGGTTCGTAATTGGTCTCACGAAACGGACGTGATTCATCTTCGTTATAGACTTGCCAACGTGATGATTGAGTGTAGCCTAACCAAAGATCACCGTTATCGCCAATTAAGTTTTCCATGGCCTTGGTTTTAAAGGACAATTGAAACTTCGCCTCGGTGGATTTAAGATTCTGCTCATCACCCACCTTGACTGTGTTGTCTGGATTAGGACTGGTTGGACGCTCATTCTTGTCTGTCGTCGTAAATACAGGCAATAAATACACCGGTTGGTATTCACGCAAGTTCCATGTACCGAGTTTACTATTAGGCGACAGCTCCCAGCGTTGGTCCAGTAAAGATGTGGCTGGGTTAATGTCTGCTGCTTTAACCGGCACCACTTCTTCAGCTTTATTGCGGACCTTTTCTGTTAAGCTAACAGGTGCTGCAGCGAGTGCTTTAGCCGCCTCACGCTCTGACACTAAACTTTCAGTGGGTGTAGCAGGCTTAAATAACTGATCATAACAGCTTAAGCGTTCTGAATTCGAGCTCAGTGCCGCACATGCGTGCGCACTGGCGGGTTGTAGAGTCGCTACATTGGGTTCAGCAGCATATATATGTGTCGCAGTCCCTAGGCTTAGCATTGAAATGCCAAGCCAAATTGGGCTGCGCTCAACAACCTTGAGCGCCATAGGCTTCCCCTTTTATTGTTTTAATTGACTTGATAAATCTTAAAACCAAGTGCCGTCAGTGTTTCACGTTTGGCTACAGGTGCGACCACAGCACGACTCGGTGTTTGCGCTTGTAAATACTGCTTGGCAACGCGTTGTAAGTCATCGAGCTTCACCTGAATTAAACGTTCACGTAACGTTTGACGGAATGATGGATACCGGCCATGTAACAAGGCATAACATGCAGTAATTGCTTCACCTGCTGGTGAACCTGGTTTATCCATACTGGCAATTAAACCTAAAATCGCTTCTTCTAACTGATGTGGTTGTTGCTCAGCAGTTAAGATCCACTCAATTGAGGCATTAAAGTCGGCAAAAGTTTCTGCTAAACGTGGGTCACGGTAGCTATAGAAACGGAATGAGCAGGCATTACCATCGTAGCTCGCGCCGCCGCCATAAGCACCACCTTTTTCACGAATCGCGCTATGTAAGAAGCCATTACGTAAATACGCCGCCAATACCATCAGCGGTGCAGCATCTGGATGTGATACTGGTACCGCAGGGTAAGCTGCAGCACAGAATTGCACATTAGCTTGAATCAGCCAAGCTTGATCCGCGCCGTCATCTGCTGTGGTTTTGAGTTGCTGTAGCGTAATTGGGCTGCGGTCAATGGCCACTTTATCCCAAACATTTTGTACTTCTTCCACCAAACGTTCAGACTGCTGTTCTTCACACACCAGTAAAAACTGTTTAGGCGCTTGTAATAATGTACGATGAATGACTTGTAATTCAGCAATTAAAGCATTGTAGCTATCTTCATCATTTAAGCTAGCCACCAATTGATTTAACCAGTTTAATGCACCTAAACCTGTGTTTTGATAATCACGGTTGGCTAAAGCACTATGCTGACGCGAGGCAATTTGCATCGCATAACTATGTCCAGCATCCGATACACGAGCTTGCCAACGAGTTTTACGTTGTTGTAATAGTTCAACAATACGGTCTTTTTCATCAAAACGTAGTTGCTCGAAGGCCATTTTCAACAGATTGATGGCACTTAAGTTATTCACTAAAGACTTGGTGGTTAAGGTTAACCATGCACTGATTTTACCCGCATCATCAACTTTAGAGCGTAATGAAGCCCCCATACCCAAGCCACCACTGACCGCAGTTTGCAACTGTTGCAGCTCAAGATAATCATATTCACCTGCGCCCACTTCACCCATTAAAATTGAGAGCAAGTTAAAGTACGGTGATTGCACTACAGCCTCAGGAATCTGTACCAACACTTGTTGGTAGTAAATGCCGTTGGTGCCAGCATGATAGAGATTAAGCGGCGTATCTAGACCATTGCTAATAATTTCGCGTAATTGACCTTGGACAATATGTAAATCTGCAGGAATGTCTTCTAAACCTACTTTAGGCAACAGGTTTAAATCATCTGGGGTATCTTGACGGACTTTTAAAGCTTCAGTTTGGGCAATAATTTCGGCTTTTTGCGCTTCAGTTAAGCTTGTACCAAGGGCAGCGAGACGTGCCTTTTCTGCCTCATTTTCTGCTGCGGATTTATTAGCATCTGGCACCAATGTCATTTGTACACGGTGTGGGTTATCAATCAGATGGGTTTGAATTAAGTGAGATAACCACATTGGGTCTTTCAGCTCTTCTTTCACCGCTTTAATTGCACTGTCCACATCCCAAACATCTACAGGATCGGTGTGATGAATGGCACTGCTTAAACCATTTAAAATTAAGCTTAAACCGTATGGCATACCATCGCCATTGATTTCACGTTGGTGCAGTTCAATTTGATGCAAAATCGCATTCACTAGATCTTGATTCACAGGCTGTGCAGCAACTTCGTTTAATACCTTAAACACGCCCTCTTTAAATGCTTGAGCGTGTTCAGGGTTAGAACCTTGAATACCACAATAGAAGGTCATTTCAAAGTTAGAATCATCCACACCCATCAATGGACCTGTGGATTGTGCATAACCACAGGTTTCCAAATAATGACGTAGAGGGGAAGCAGAATCTTCGAGTAAAATACCTTCAACTAAACGCATACCCAAGCGTAATTTAATGTTGCTGGCTTGTGGCAATAACCATGACATCACATGATAGGTTTTATCGCTTAGATCATCTGCATCTAGTGCATAGGTTTCTGTGACTTGAATCGGTGCGGCTAGGCGTGTTTCAGGCGTTGAATGTAGCGTTTGGCCTTTGCCAAATTTGGCTAAAGCCAGAGTTTCAAATTGCTCTTGTAAATCATAAGCCGATTGATTACCAAAGGTCATAAACACCGCATTACTTGGATGGTAATGCGATTTATAAAATTCAAGCAATTCATCATAGCTTAAATCAGGAATGTCTTTAGGATCACCACCTGAGTTGTAATGGTAGGTAGTATGCGGGAATAGATGCTGGGCCAATTGGTGGTAAAGCTGATCGGTTGGCGAACTCATCGCACCTTTCATCTCATTAAATACCACGCCTTTATACACCGGCTCGCCATTTTCGAGCTCAATACGAATGCCTTCTTGGGCAAAATCCAGCGGATTTAAATTGGCTGCAAAAGCGGCATCTAAGTAGACTTCAAGTAAATTTTGGAAATCTTTTTTGTTTTGCGTTGCAAATGGGTACGCGGTCCAGTCTGCAGCGGTAAAAGCGTTCATAAAAGTATTGAGTGAACGACGAATCATTAAAAAGAATGGGTCGCGTACAGGGAATTTTTCTGAACCACACAGCGCCGTGTGTTCTAAAATATGCGCCTCGCCTTTTGAATCCATCGGTTGAGTACGAAAAGCCACCAAAAATACATTTTCATCGTGGTCAGTTGCCAAATGATAATGTACCGCGCCTGTGACGATATGTTGGTATTCAGAGACAAAAATATCTAAGGCTTCGACATGGTGTTGACGTACCAACTGAAACGCAGGATGTACGGTGATGGTTTGAGTTTCAGTGACATCTACAGTCATGTGATCTCCAAATAAAAATTAAAAAAACTGTTCTCATTATAACGACAGTTTTGCTAAAAATTCATGCCAATCCAAAAAGCTGAGTTATTCACTCAAGATTCCGCTCAATTTGCACAAATTTCACTCACTTGCTGTCATTTGAGCCTATTATATTTTAGCCTGAATTTTATTCAGCAAACTGTATCCAAGTTGAACAATCATGTAAAATCTGATTTTTCTTATTGAATGTGAATGAAAAGACATGGCAACTGTTGATCTTTTTGCAATTGGTAATGCGTTAATTGACCAAGAATTTAAAGTTTCTGATGCATTTTTACTTGAACAAAACTTGCAAAAAGGCACCATGCAACTCACCGATGGCGCAACCCAAGCGGCTTTATATGCCAATTTACAAGCCAGCCAAGTCTATAAAGGCCAAGCCTCGGGCGGTTCTGCCGCCAACACTACAGTGGCTTTTGCAGCCCTTGGTGGTTCAGCCTTTTATGCGTGTCGTGTCGGGAATGATGATTTAGGCGCAACTTACTTACAAGGTTTAAGCGATGCGGGGATTCAAACCACCCCTCGCTCTGTCAGCCAAGGGGTCACGGGGACATGTATGGTATTGGTCAGCCCTGACTCTGAACGTACCATGCATACTTGTTTGGGCATTACCGCAGAATTAACCAGCGAGCAAATTGATTTCAGTCCGCTTGAAACTGCCAAATGGTTATATATCGAAGGCTATTTATCCACCAGCGACAGTGCACGTTTAGCGGTTAAACAAGCACGTCAAATTGCCAAAGCCAATGATGTTAAAATTGCTTTAACCTTATCTGACCCTGCCATGGTGCAATATGCACGTCAAGGTTTAGATGAGTTAATCGATGATGGCGTTGATCTTTTATTCTGTAATGAACAAGAAGCTTTAATGTACAGCAACACTGATACTCTAGATGCTGCGCTTGCTGTATTGCGTCAAAAAAGTCAGTACGTTGTCATTACATTAAGCGAAAAAGGCGCTTTAATTGCCACGCAAGACACGCAATTTAAAGTTGCAGGTCGCAAAGTGACTGCCGTAGATGCCAACGGAGCCGGTGATGCTTTTGCGGGTGCATTTCTTTATGCGCTCAATGCAGATTTAGGTTTACAAAGCGCGGCTGAATTGGCTATTTTAATTTCAAGTCAAGTGGTGTCACAATTTGGCCCACGTTTAGACTTAAATGACTATGCAACACTGCTGAATACATTGCAAAAGGACCCTGCATAATGCAAAAAATTTGCATGACCGAAGACGTACCAGAACGTGAAGCGCGCAGCTTTGATTTAGACAATGGGGATAAAATTTTTATTACCCAACGCGACGGCTGTTTCTTCGCTTACCAAAACTTATGTCCACATTTACAAGTGGAACTTGAGTTTTTAGAAAATCAATTTTTAGACCGTGAGCAAGAATATATTGAATGTTCAACCCACGGCGCACTATTTTTAGTCGAAAGTGGTGAATGTGTCTCTGGCCCTTGCCAAGGTCAAGCCTTAGAGAAAGTCGCTATTAGCGTACATTCTGACGGCGGCATTTATATCGCCCAAGATTAATAGGACCTGCCAGCATGCTTGAGCTGTTACAACATTGGCATCTAATGCCCTTTCATTTTAGTGTGTTGTTATTACTAGGCTTAAGCATGGTAGAAACGGTGGGCTTTTATTTAAAAGCCCCACCGAGTCTGTGGTTGAAACGCTGTATTCCTACTAAATTACGCCATGCCGATTTACTCAACGTTAAGTTTTCAAAATTACTGATTGTGGTTTTTTTACTGATGAACTTTAGTTGTGTCGGTTATGTCTTGCAATTTAGTATTTATGCCCAGCAAAATGCCTTTGCTCCTTTTTATTATGTCTTTTTCCCCGCGCTGATTTTAGCCATCTTTTTTACCGCCTTTATGATTCATTGTCTGGATCAAGTCTTACCCCCCAAACATCAACATGTTGAACCTGATTTATTGGGACGACTGGCCACCTTAGTTGCTAAAGCCCGCCCAAGTTTCCCTGCCGAAGCACGGATTCGCGATGAATTTGGTCGCCTACACATTGTTGATGTAGAACCTGAATTTGGCGAATTAGAAGCCAACAGCCAAGTCATTTTAATTCGTATGAAACGTGGGCACTATGTGGCTAAAAAAATCGCCCAATCCCAACCGTTAGTAAATCCCAGTCAACAGATAAAAAAAAATCAAGATATTTGATGTTTTTTTAGACACTTATATCAAGCTGTTACTCTTGTACGCTTTAATTTGATTAGACTGCTGGTTTTTCACAAGGACAATACAATGTTAGGTCAACTCTTAAAAAGCGTAACAGAAGTGGGCGTTAATGAACTTTGGAAACAACATGGTCAGCAAGTACAAGGCTTGGTGGTACAACAGCTATTAAATGTGGCAGAAGATAAAATTTCACAGGACGAAGAGCTGACCAAAACAGTCAAGCAAATTTACCAATTATTACCTGCCAACATCACCGCGCTATTACCTGCCGATTTAATTGTCAACAAAGTCATTGAAAACAAAGCGCTGATTTTAAGCCAAGTGCAACAGCTGCGCAGCAAAGCGTAAACCATAAAAAAATCCAGATACAAAATCTGGATTTTTTTATTTTTAGCGATTAGATCGGTTCAAATGGTTGTACCACATCAGCATTTTGTGCACGGTGACGCAGAAAATGATCCATTAACACAATCGCAAGCATCGCTTCAGCAATCGGTGTCGCACGCACACCTACACATGGATCATGACGACCTTTAGTTAAAACATCAGTATCTTCACGATCAAGGGTAATGGTTTTACCCGGTGTGGTGATTGAAGCAGTTGGTTTTAAAGCAATCGCGACACGAATGTCTTGACCACTTGAAATTCCACCCAAAATACCGCCGGCATGATTAGCTAAGAAACCATCTGTTGTGAGTTCATCACGGGTCTCATGACCAAATTGCTCGGCTACAGCAAAGCCATCGCCAATTTCAACGCCTTTAACCGCGTTAATTGACATCATGGCATGTGCAATATCAGCATCTAAACGATCAAAGACTGGCTCACCCCAACCGACAGGTACATTTTCTGCAATGATTTCGAGTTTTGCGCCACAGCTGGTGCCTTGTTCACGTAAAGATGTCACTAAGGCTTCAAAACGCGGCACTGCATTCACATCACCACAGAAAAATGGGTTATTCGGTACTTCGTTCCAATCGAGTTGCGTGGTTTTTTCAGTGCCAATTTGCGTGACATGACCACGAATTAAGATCCCAAATTTCTCGCTTAAATATTTTTTGGCAATTGCACCAGCTGCCACACGCATCGCTGTTTCGCGCGCGCTTGAGCGACCACCACCACGGTAATCACGGAAACCATACTTATGGGTATAGGTATAATCTGCATGATTTGGACGGAAGGTTTGTGCAATATTGCCATAGTCTTTGGATTTTTGATCGGTGTTACGGATCAATAAACCAATCGACGTCCCTGTGGTTTTACCCTCAAAAACCCCAGAGATAATTTCTACTTGGTCAGGCTCTTTACGCTGAGTGGCAAATTTTGATGTACCCGGCTTACGACGGTCTAAATCATATTGCAAATCAGCTGCTGACAATTCAATCCCCGGTGGCACGCCATCGACAATGGCCATCAGACCAACGCCATGAGATTCACCGCAAGTCGTTACACGGAACAGTTGCCCTATACTATTACCTGCCATGTTCAACGACTCCTTTATGCTTGAACAGATTGAATAAATAAATCACGGAATTGACGGCATTGCGCTGCTGTGAGTGCAAAAATACCTGTGCCGCCTTTTTGGAATTGTAACCAATAGAAATCAACTGTATTGAAGTTTTGACGCATGGCCCATTCAGAGTTGCCCACTTCAATCACAATTAGACCATCTTCAGTTAAATAATCTGCTGCTTGTGCCAGCATTTTACGCACTAAATCTAAACCGTCTTGACCTGCTGCAAGGGCAAGTTCTGGCTCATGATGGAATTCATCTGGTAAATCAGCCATATCTTCTGCATCCACGTATGGCGGATTAGATACGATTAAATCATATTGATTTTCGGCAGGAATTTTGGCAAATAAATCAGATTCAAGTAATGCCACTTGATACTGTTTGTTATGATGTTCTGCATTAATTGATGCTACTTCTAAAGCTTCTTTAGAAATATCAGTGGCATCAACATCAGCATCAGGGAAGGCATAAGCCAAAGCGATGGCAATACAACCTGAACCTGTACACATATCTAAAATACGCTGCGGCGTTTTTGGATTTGGGTTTTCAGGTAAGTTGTTTACCGCTTGACCCATTTGACCATTTTCGCCTAAGCAATATGGTGCAAAACGGTTTTCGATCAATTCTGCAATCGGTGAACGTGGAATCAGTACACGCTCATCAACATAAAATGGCTTACCAAAGAAGTAAGACAAGTTAAGTAGGTAAGATGTTGGCACACGTTCGTTAATACGACGTTCGAGCAGGCTTAAAAATTCAGCTTTTTCACTTGGGAGAAGTTTAGCATCTAAGATTTCGTTGTCTGCATTCCAATCTAAAGACAAGGTTTGTAAAACCAAAGCAGAGCTTTCTGCAAAATAATCTTCTGTACCTTGACCTAAATGCGCATCGTATTGACGTAATGCTGTGACACCAAAACGAATAAAATCACGAATGGTGATTAGTGTTTCAGCGGCTTCCTGTAAATGTTCAGGGCTAATTGTCGGTCGATCCACTTAAGGCGTCTCCAAGGTTAATTTTTTAAAACGCTCTATGATACCTTGTTTTTAGTGCTTTTTCGCCCATCTGTATAGAAAAAATCCTCTAGCGCCTATGGCATCAAAATTCAGCCAAGCCCCCAAAATGCCTTTCGCTTAATCTGATTAGAATTGAATCTGTCGTATGCATTTTGCAACAGCTAAAATTTAGCTAAGTTAGGCTAAAATCTATAAATATTATGGATTCAAGAAGTTAAGCCACTATAGCATTTTCGTTGATGTGCTTATGCAAAAATTCTGCAGTAAAGCTTAAAAAACTACTTTATTTTGAATTTAGATCCACAACAACAGTATAAAACAATGAAAAAAATCATCTTTACATGGCTGTTTTCAGCTCAAGCTAAGAATCAACCATCGAGCTTAAGTGATGCGCGAATGGACATGTGTATTTTTCTTTAAATCCACATGTTCATTTTAAAACGATAAGAGGCATCCCAGCATGAAGGCACCATATTTCGCACTCACATTCATCACAAGCTGTGCTTTAAGCGCATGTACCCAACCTACCAATCAGACTACAAGCCCTCAACAACCTGCTGCGAACGAGTTAAAGCATTTGGTGATTGGTTATCAAAAATCATCTCTAAATTCAATTACGTTAAAATCTGATCCAACACTTTTAAAAACTTATTTCCCGCATACGCAAATTGAATGGAAAGAGTTCCCTGCAGGACCACAACTCTTAGAAGCTTTATCCGTAGGTTCGGTGGATTTTGGTTCAGCGGGCAATACTCCGCCGCTCTTTGCACAATCAGGCAATAAAAATTTAACCTATGTGGCTTATGAAAAATCGCATCCCAAAAGTTTAGGCTTGTTGGTGGATAAACATAGTCCGATTCAAAGCTTGCAAGATTTAAAAGGCAAACGTATTGCCCTGCAACGTGGTTCCAATGCACATGACTTATTGGATAAAATTTTACAAAAAGCTGAGCTGTCATGGTCTGATATTGAACCGATTTGGCTTGCACCTGCCGATGCACGCGCAGCTTTTGATAAAAAAACTGTGGATGCTTGGCTGATCTGGGAACCATTTCAATCTGTAGCCTTACAAGGTGGACATGCACGAGTACTTACCGATGCACAACCTTTTGAACAAGGCTATAGCTTTGTGATTGCCAATCCAGATTTTGTTCAACAACACCCTCAAGCAGTTACTCAATATATTCATGCTTCTAATGCAGCTGCAAAATGGGTGGTTCAACAGCATCAAGATGCAGTGCAACTGTATAGTAAAGCCATTGGTGTCAGTCCTGAAATTGCTGATATAGTTTTGCAAAAGCGTTATCAACCGTCTTTGCTGGCCACCCTGACACCTGATGTGGTTCAAGCCCAACAACATATTGCCGATCGTTTTAGCGCAGAAAAACTCATTCCGCAAAAAATTGAGGTAAGCAAATTTGTCTATAACAGCCTCCCATAACAACATGCATCCAAACTGTAGCAGCCTCTGGGCTGCTTTTTTTATCGGGCTTGATTTTTAAAAGATTGACCGCATATTGATGCTGTTTTTCTTTTTCAGCCAAATTATTTTTATGAGCTATAAGCACAATAACTTAATGGCCATGCGTCAACAGTACTGGCAAGATCAATCCGAGCAGGTTTGTCATGAAAAAGCCGCGCTACAACAGCTCATACATGAGCAAAAGCTATTTGCGCAGCCCAGCCTTGAAGATGCCAAGTACGTGTTCTTTCAACTTCCGAGCCAAATTATTATTCAAGGTTATGCCTTAGGTTTTATCCATCCCAAAGTGCAAAGTTTAATGATTGCCTTTTTAAGCGCCTATAAAGATCAATTGATGCAAAAATTACCTTTTAAAGTGGCTTATCGTTGTTAAGTTAATGCATATACAGCTCTAAGCTTATAATGTCGATTGATGTAAAGCTTAGGCTATTTTTTAGGTGATCTGTTGCCAAAATGTTGTTGCTTGAATGTTTGAACTTTTTTAATACGTTCAGACAGGTTAATATCCAGTACAATCAAATTATTCTGCGAATTATTGCATCTTCAAAGGTTTAATATACATGTCAGATCAGCACGATAAGCTTAAACAACTCAAAACCTCCTCTATGGATCGACGCTTATCGATCGCCAAGGCGTCGTTACTTGCCGGTACGCGTTGGGCTGCATCTAGTGCGACTTCGATGTTTTCAAGCGAAGCGGAAAAAGAAAAAAAGCGCAAGCAAGCCATGAAAGAACAAGCTGAGTATTTGGTGGCCGAAATTGGCAAGCTCAAAGGCTCAATTGTTAAAATTGGCCAAATGATGGCGCTGTATGGCGAACATTTTCTACCCGAAGAAATCACCCAAGCTTTAAATACGCTCAATAACCAAACTGTAGCACTCGATTGGCCTGCCATTAAAAGCCAGTTACGCAGTCAATTGGGCAATAAACTTGATGATTTAACCATTGATCGTGAACCTTTAGGCACGGCGTCTTTGGCTCAAGTGCACCGTGCAGTGCGTAAATCCGATGGTTTAGAGTTGGTGCTTAAAGTGCAATATCCGGGCGTGGCCGATGCTATTGATTCCGATATGAGTCTGTTTAAAAACATGCTTAAGTTGACTCGTATGGTGCCGCAAACCCGCGAATTTGATCAATGGTTTGATGAAGTACGCGAGATGATGCACCGTGAGGTGGATTATGAAATTGAAGCTGCCACCACCCGCCGCTTTAACCAACGCTTAAAACAAGACCCACGTTATATTGTGCCAACCATCATTGATGAGTATTGCACTAACCGCGTGTTGTGTATGACCTTTGAACGTGGTGTCCCCATCAACAGCCCTGTGATGCTGTCTTTACCGCAAGAACGTCGTAATCGTTTAGGTGAAGCCTCGCTTGAAATTGCGGTAAGGGAAATTTTTGAATGGGGCGAGATGCAAACCGACCCGAATTTTGGTAACTATTTGGTACGTTTGGGCAATGGCACAGAGATTCAAGACCAAATTGTGTTGCTAGACTTTGGTGCGATTCGTCAATTTGACCAGCATTTACTCGGCATGGCACGTAACTTAATTAAAGCAGGCTACCATCATGACCCTATTGCTATGGTCAACGCCATGCGCGGCTATGAGTTTTTTGATGCCATTCCTGAGGCGATTAAACCAGATATGGCCAAGGTATTTTTATTGGCTACAGAAGCATTTAGTAGTTTAGACAACAATAAACAAATTCCTGAAGGCGTGATGGATACAGATCATCGCTATGATTGGAAAAAAAGCCAATTGCATAGTCGTGTGATGCAACAAGCCTCTAAATCAATGGCATCGCGTTATTTTAGCGTGCCGCCTAAAGAATTTATGTTTATTAGTCGCAAGTTCATTGGTGCCTATACCTTTATGACCGTGATTGAAGCCAAAACCGATGTGCATAGCATGATTCAAAAATATATTTAACGATTGTGACGCTAAAGAGGTGCCCTGCATCTCTTTTTTTATGGGTTTATTATGTATTTTCTACGTTCGATTCAATCACAAGATGATGCCGCTTTAGCGACAATTATCCGCCAAGTTTCCCAAGAATATGGCTTAGCACCAGACTCTGGTTTTGCTGTCGCTGACCCGATTCTTGATCATTTATCAGAAGTTTATAGCCAGCCCAAAGCCGCGTATTGGGTGGTTAGCAATGATTATGGTGAAGTCTTTGGCGGTGGCGGAATTGCGCCCTTACAAGGCGCGGATCATATTTTAGAAATTCAAAAAATGTATTTTTTAAGCGATATTCGCGGGCAAGGTTTAGCCAAACAAATCTTAACGCAGGCTTTTGAATTTGCGCAAGCTCAAGGAGCAAAGCAAATTTATTTAGAAACAACCGCTTGCCTAAAAGAAGCTGTCAGCTTATATGAGCGTTTAGGTTTTGAATATTTAGATGCACCACTTGGCAACACTGGGCACAGCGCTGCTTGTGAAATTTGGATGGCAAAAACCTTATAAAAAAGCCCGCGATTGCGGGCTTTTTCAATTAAAAGGCGAATTTCAAATTCAGATAATACTGCTGTAAGCGTGGATCACTAAATTTACTTAAATAGGTATTGCTCATGTCTTTTTCTGCTTCACCAAACAGATTTTTGATGCCAAAGCTAATTTCAGGTGAGCCATATTGCGCTAATTTACTGCTATAACGTGCATACACATCATGGTACATCTGTGCATCGACTGTATCTTTGCCTTGTAGCAAAATTGCGGTTTCATTTTTTAGATCGTATTTTCCATAGTATTGCATGGCCCAACCAAAGCCCCATGCATCTGTGGCTTGTAAAAATGCCGCTGCATTAAAACGATGTTTTAATGGCCCTGCATCATCATTATTGGGGTCATTCAAATAGCTTGTTGCTGCTTTGCCGATTTGTTCTTGCTGATTATATTTTTCTGTCCAAGTATAACCAGCATTTAAGTTAAGCTCCCCCAAACGCGTGTTCATTTGATATGACAGTTGCGTATCAATGCCACTGGTTTCTAACCATAAGGCATTAAATGGCGTGGTATTTACAGTTTGTAAATTGCCCGCTGCATCACGGTGAATACGGTTGGCATAGCTCCCATCTTGGGCATTGGCATCTAAAATCGCCTGTGCACTTAAACTGGTAATGTTATTGTTTTTTTGAATGTTAAAGTAATCAATTGTCCAACGTAGACCTGCCAAGGCTTGCGGGGTAATCACTAAACCTGCTCCAAAACTGGTGGCGGTTTCTGGGGTTAAATTTGGATTCCCCCCGCCTGTGGTAAACAGCTCAACTTGCTGATTGCCATTTAAAGGATCAGTGACTGTGGTTTCTGTGGTGGCTAAAGTTTCTTCGGCTAATTGTGCAGCCGTCGGCACAATAAAACCTTTGCTATATGAACCACGCAGCATAATGCTGTCATTGGGTGCTAAACGAAAACCCAATGTGGGTGAAGTTTGGCTAAAATCACCACTGTTTTTAATGCTGTAATTTTCATAACGTGCTGCCAATTGTAGATCAAATAGCTTCAACCATGCTAAATCCTGCTGTGCTGAAATCAATGGAATATTCAATTCGGCATACAGCGACTGGCTATCAACCGCTTTTTGGGTAAAAGGTAAATCAGGATTATTTAAAGATTGGGTTTCAGAACGGCTGCTACTTTGCCAATCCGTGTAACCAAGACCTGTCGCAAGGGTAATGTCGCCAGCATACCAAGTGGCAAGCGGGCCATGCGCGCGTAAGTTCCACTCTTGTAAAGTTTGATCGGTATCGTTTTGCGCAACAGCCCAATAACCTTGATTTAAATCTAAATCAAAACTGGTCACATCGCTTAAAAAGTCAATTTTACCACTGGCAATATCTGCATTAAATTTGTTGGTGCCTTTGGTTGGACGACGTTGGTAACGAATACTTTTATCAGTATTGCTCCAAGCATAATCACCAATCACTCGCCAATCATCTGTCATTTTATATTCAAAACCTGTAGCCACACGTTGCATGGTGGCGTCCATTTCACGGTTACGCAAACTCAAGCCATTGGCATAATTTGGTGAATAGGTAATGAATATATCTTTGCCAAAGGGGTTTTGCGGATTATCTGCCGTGAGTGTTACTGTACCAAAACCATGATAATTACCAGCACTTGCCACATGTTGGCGCTCGTAAGCCGCTTCTACATAGACATTCAGTTGATCGCTAAAATCACGATTAATATTTAAACTATAAGATTCGTTGTCTTGTTCGCCAATTAAAGTGGCAGCACCTGAATCACCGCCAATACCACTCGCAAGCCCTAAGGCATATTGCCCAATAGTTTCTTTAAATGGTTCAATGCCTTCAGCCGAGCCAGTATAGCCTTTGGGTACATACGCATAGCTTGAACCTGCGCCTGCAAAGAGTTCAGAACCATCTTTGCTACGAATATTGGTGAGATGTCCCATCGGTGGATTGACCGCTACACCTTTGCTCATGCCATAAATGGCATCTGGGTTATTCGCAAGTTCAATTTGACGTTGTTTAAGTTTAAAACCACGATCCCGCGCTTTAAGCTGATTGCTCTCTTGTTTTTGTGCCGTCAACATCACTTGAGTACGACCCTCCTCAAGTGCAAAACCTGTGGTGAGGTTTAAAGTGGTCATGGCACTATCAGAATTGACGCTATTGTCATAACGCAGATTAGCTTCTGTCCCCACATAATCACGGCGTAATACCACATTAATAACACCACCAAGAGCATTACTGCCATAGAGTGCTGCCGCGGAACTCGGTAACACTTCAATACGCTCAATAGCAGCCAAAGGAATACCTTTTAAGTTTTGTTGATCACTCGCTTCAGATACACCTCGCCCGCCTACCCCTGCGCCACGGCGCCCATTAATCAGCACCAAAGTATGACTTGCGCCCAAACCACGTAAATTAATTTGACTGCTGTTGCCTGTCCAACCACTGGCAGAATCGTTGGCAACTGCAACGTTCATGCTCAAGCTTTTTTGCAGCAATTCATCAATCGTAGTCGCACCTGATTTAGCAATCTCTTCGCGGTCTATTATTTGTAAAGCCTGTGCATCATCTTCTGTGCGTACCAAGTCCATATTGCCTTGAAAAGCGTGTTGTTCTGCCTGTGCTGTGACAGAAATGGTTTCTAAAATATTGTCTTGAGCCCATGCAGATGCGCTTGGTGCACACATCGCAAACACTATAGAAAGACGTAAAAATTGCTGCGGCGTAATAGAAGCCAAAGACTGCATGCACATCATCCTGATCATGAATTATGATAAAATTTCAGCGCATGATAATCTAATTGATAATTATTTTCATTATCATATGTTTGTGTTTTTCTGATAAATCATATCAATGACACTGATCAAGCGGTTTCTCTACAGTTGTTATAAACAAAAGGATTGCTATTGCTGTTTTTAAATTATTCAGTGTTCAAGTCAAATACAGCCTACTGTTTACTCAGCAATGACCCTCTCTGAAGAACAGAATACGACTTAGCTGACGCAAATTTAGAGCATGGACTGTGCAGAGCAAGATATTGAGTTTCAATCGCACATAAAATCTAAGCCAATTTACCCTAACACATACAGTGATAGGCAAGCAGAGAGAGATCCAAAGAAACATCTCTTGGCTCTCCCCTGCTCAGCTGTATTGTATCTCAGCGACTAAAATGCTTAGGCTATTTAAACATCACTGATGACCACAAAGACCTGCGCTACATTTAAATGCAAGTCTTCTAGTTAAGTGTACTGTTTAGAGTAATGCTAAAATAGCTTGGACTGGATCTTCGCTATTACCCGCTAACAGTTGTTTATGCATGGTAATATGCTGCATCACTTGAATCTGTGCGGTTTCGACCGACATTAATTTTTCAATCTCTTGGCTAAGTTTTTCAGGTGTAGCATCATGCTGAATTAATTCCTGAATGACTTTTTTGCCAGCAATAATATTCGGTAAGGAATAATACGGAATCTTGATTAAGAATTTAATCACATGATAGGTTAGCCAATTGAGCTTATAGAAGGTTACCATCGGACGATGCAATAACATGGCTTCTAATGTTGCGGTACCCGAGGCTAAGGCAATAATATTCGAAGCATTCATGACCTGACGGCCAATTTTAGATTCTTGGCTACTGTTTTCGATCACACGGATTCGATCTTGTACCGTTTGCGGATACGTTGCAACTAAGGCGTTTATCTGTTGCTGACGTGCTGCATTAATCGCTGGAATTAAAAACTGATAATCTGGATGCTTCGACATTAAGATTTGGACAGTATCTAACAGCAAAGGACCTAAGCGTTCAATTTCTCCACGGCGACTACCCGGTAACAGCGCAATATGTTTGGCATTGATATCCAAGCCCAACTCAGCTTTGGCATCTTGCATAGAATTGTTGAGTGGTAATTCACTGGCAAGGGGATGACCCACACATGCCGCTGGCACTTGCCAGCGTTGGAAAAAAGCTTTTTCAAAGGGAAATAAGCACAACACCAAATCAATGCAGGCTTTAATGCCATGCACACGCCCTTGTCGCCATGCCCACACCGAAGGACTGACATATTGTACGGTTTTAATAGGCAGTTGCAGTTGTTTAAGTTTTTTTGACAGACGTAAATTAAAATCCGGTGCATCAATACCAATAAAGACATCTACAGGGTGTTTACGCCAGCGCTCGACGAGACCATCACGTACTGCGAACAGCTTTTTAATATCCTTTAAAACTTCCACAATCCCCATCACCGATAACACGTCCATGGGATACTCACTTTTAAAACCTTCAGCAATCATTTGCGGCCCACCAATGCCCTCAAATTCTGCCTCTATGCCCTGCTCACGAAAACTGCGCATCAGTTTCGCGCCTAAAGTATCCCCAGAGACTTCACCCACTACGATCCCGATTTTAAGTTTTCTATTTTGCAAGTGCTTGTCCTGATCCAATTTTATGAGGAGCGCTATCTTAACATAGACTCTAATTACCAGTTGTGACAAAAGCCGTGTGGCTGATGTTAAAAAATCAACATCAAGCGACTATTAATACAATACATACTCGTACCTTGAACAATACTGAAGCTCAATAGTGTTGAGGCGTATATGCTCTTTAGACGATTCACAACTACTCTTTTGCACTTCACTTAAACCTTTTAAAAACCAACATGATGGTTTAAAAATCATACGCTTAGCGGTGTATAACGAAGCGTAAATGACGCTTAGGCTGTTCTTTATTGTGCTTATCTTTTTTTTGCATAAATAAATCACTAATCAAGACAACGACTTATACATAAAAGTCATAACATATGCGTGTTTTTTGATATCTGGCATATAAGCATGTTTGGTCCACTTGAATTTATTTTAGCAGGCGTCTTGGTTGGTTTTTGCGTCGGGGTGACAGGTGTAGGCGGTGGTTCGTTAATGACCCCGATTTTAATCAGTCTATTTCGCATTGAGCCGCATATCGCTATTGGTACCGATTTGTTATATGCCGCCATTTCTAAATTCTGTGGCTCTTTGGTGCATGCCAAGAAAATGAATATTGTTTGGCCCATTGTATTGTGGTTGGCTGTGGGCAGTATTCCTGCTTCATTTGCAACCCATTGGGTATTAGAAAACTTCTTAAGCCAATCAACATATTATAAAACCGTACTCACCATGGTTCTGGGCTTTATGTTGACCTTAACCGGTTTATCAATTGTATTTCGTGGCACAGTTGAAAAATTCTTTAATAAATTTCGTGCCAAAGAACAGCTGGATATGAACCATGAACAGTCGCGTCAAGATATTGCCGAACAAGCTAAAAACAAACGTGTTTTTATTATTGTCATGGGCATTGTACTAGGGGTCTTTGTCACTTTATCTTCGGTAGGTGCCGGTGCCTTTGGCATCATGGCTTTAATTATTATGTTCCCTAATTTACCCATGATCCGCATTATTGGTTCAGATGTGGTGCATGCTGTGCTCTTGACCTTAGTCGCAGGTCTTGGTCATATGAGCTCTGGAAATGTCGATTTTGCCTTGCTCGGCTGGTTATTATGCGGCTCGATTCCTGCCATTATTGTCGGCACCTTAGTTAGTTCACACATGCCAGAAAAAATTATTCGTAAAATTTTGGGTATTACTTTATTTGCCCTTGGCGTCAACTTTATGGTGAATCCGGTTAAAAGCAAACCTATTCAATCTGCTCAAAACACTGCGATTGTCGTACCAGCAGCCCAGTCAGTTGCTTAAATTTACCGCACGATTCATCACTTTTTTTTGGAAGGCCTATTAGACTTTTTGATAGGAAACCATCAGTTGAATCGTGCTATATTCAAAGCAGGAACTTTTTTATTTGTAGATCAAACCAGTGACGGCAATGAATACACGACAGTCAAATCCAATTACACAATCTGACATTGATGACGTGAATGTAAAAAGCATTCAGCCACTTGTAACCCCTGCTGAACTTAAAGCAGAATTACCTTTGACTGAAAATGCTTATCAAACCGTCCTTAAAGGTCGTGAAACGATTCGCAATATTTTAGATGGTCAAGACAAACGCTTATTTGTGGTGATTGGCCCATGTTCGATTCATGATCCAAAAGCAGCCCATGAATATGCGGATCGTCTCAAAGTGTTAAGTGAACAAGTCAAAGACACACTGTACATTGTGATGCGAGTATATTTTGAAAAACCGCGTACTACAGTGGGCTGGAAAGGTTTGATTAACGATCCAGATATGAATGATTCATTTAACATTGAAAAAGGTTTACGTTTAGGGCGTAAACTATTGCTAGAGTTAAATGAAAAAGGCTTACCATGTGCCACAGAAGCCCTTGATCCAAACTCACCGCAGTATTATCAAGATTTGATTTCATGGTCAGCGATTGGTGCACGTACCACAGAAAGTCAAACTCACCGTGAAATGTCATCTGGTTTATCTTCACCAGTTGGCTTTAAAAACGGTACCGATGGCGGCTTAACTGTGGCCACCAATGCTATGCAATCGGTCAAACACGGTCATAGCTTCTTAGGCCTAAACGAAGCAGGTCAAGTGTCGGTTATTCATACCTCGGGCAACCCATATGCACACGTGGTACTGCGTGGCGGTAATGGCAAACCCAACTATGATGCGGGCTCTGTCGCTGAAGCTGAAGCTGCCTTAGCCAAAGCTAAAGTGAGCAACAAAATTATGATTGATGCTAGCCATGCCAACTCAAACAAAGACCCGTACTTACAACCTTTAGTGTTACGTAACATTACCGAACAAGTGCTTGATGGCAATAAATCCATCGTTGGGATTATGGTCGAGAGTCATTTAAAAGGCGGTCGCCAAGATATTCCAGCCAATTTATGT
The DNA here is from genome assembly GCF_059515825.1 of Acinetobacter sp. CY17. Taxonomy (NCBI): domain Bacteria; kingdom Pseudomonadati; phylum Pseudomonadota; class Gammaproteobacteria; order Moraxellales; family Moraxellaceae; genus Acinetobacter; species Acinetobacter sp. CY17. The sequence continues at coordinate 37,662 of NZ_JCAKMX010000014.1, read as the reverse complement.
GATTTAGAATATGGCAAATCAGTCACTGATGGCTGTATCGATTGGGATACCACTGAACAGGTCTTGCTCGAAATGCACCATGCCTTAAAAGATGTTTTAGTAAATCGCTAATACAGACTTGCATAATGCTAGACGCCATCTTAGGATGGCGTTTATCATTGAGAAACAATAAAAAATGAAGGCAGCACGATGAATGAACTTGAAACTCACTTAAGTCAAATTAAGCATTTCCAATTTGTGCACGAGCATTTATTTACTTCAGGACAACCCACTGCTGAACAACTGGCACAGATGAAAGCTTACGGAATCACCACGGTGATTAATTTAGCCTTAAATCATGCCGATCAGGCGATACAACGTGAAGATCAAATCTGTTTAGATTTAGGTTTAAACTACTTACAAATTCCAATTTCTTTAGATACTCCATCGCCTGATCAATGCATCTTGGTACTGGATTTAATCGATCATTTGGTGGGTGAACAGCTGCTTTGGGTGCATTGTGAAAATAATCACCATGTCAGCAGTTTGATGTACGTTTATCGTCAATATTATATGAATATGGACATGCCAAGCGCCCAAGCATTGCTGCATGAGATTTGGGAACCAGATTCAACATGGACCGGTTTGATTCATGCGGTTACTTTACAATTACAAGGTCGTAAAGCAACCCAAGAACTCAATTTATCTTTGATGAAAGCTGATCACTTTGCTTGACGACTAATCAGCACCGTGGCAGTAGATAAAATACCTTCTTGACGACCAGTAAAGCCTAATTTTTCCGTGGTGGTGGCCTTAACGCTAATTTGATTCACGTCTACCTCTAAAACATCAGCAATACTTTGGCGCATGGCTAAATTATGTGGTGCTAATTTTGGACGTTCACATGCCACGGTAATATCGGCATTATTGAGGATATAACCACGATCTAAAATTAGCTGATAGACATGCTGTAATAATACCCGACTGTCTGCACCTTTAAATTTTGGGTCGGTATCCGGGAAATGCTGCCCGATGTCACCCAAAGCCAGCGCTCCTAATAAGGCGTCGCTGAGCGCATGCAACACCACATCACCATCTGAATGGGCTTTTAAACCCTGACTATGGGGAATTTGAATGCCAGCCAAAGTCACAAAATCACCTTCTTCAAAGGCGTGTACGTCAATACCTTGACCAATTCGAATGTGTGGCATCATGCTTGTTCTCCCAAACAAATAAATCTTAGAAATGTTGTATTCATGCTTTTGATTTCGCTATATTAGCAAGCAGCACAATCTCGACAAAGTATAAGCGATCATGTGGCAAAATACTGATAACAATCTTATTAAAACACTGGGCCTTGTAGCTTTAGCCTGTTGCTCAACATTTGCCACGGCAAGCGTGATTGAATGTCAGGACCACCATCGCCCAGGGATTTGTGCAAGCGGCTTACAAGAATCTAGAGAAAAGCTCAACAATCATTATCTGACTGCATTATTGGTTAGTGATGCACCCATTCGTTTACTGCAAGATACCCAAAAATTATGGCTCAAGCGTAGCCAGCAATGTAAACAAACTCGCTGTTATCGCCAGCAAATTGAACAGCGTGTAGATGATTTAAATTTATATATTTCACTCAATCAAACCCTTACCCAACATTATTTAAAATTTGAACAAGGTCAGATTTCGGCACAGCCTGTGCATTTAAAACTGCATCAATTGGGTAAAGACAGTATTAAAATTGAAGGCATTGCCTATCGTAATCCTAATAATCGTGTAGAAACCCAAACGATCAATTTTTTGGCGTATACTACCCCCCAAGAAAAAACCCAAATTATTGATAATGAACATGATTGCAAATATTCTTTTGCCTACTCTAAAGCTATTTTAGTGGTGAAGACTCAGCAACAAGGCTGTGAACGCTTTAGCGGCGTATATAGACTCTACGATTAAAAAAGCCAGTATACACTGGCTTATTCTGTTGGATGTTGACGGGCAATAGCTTGACTGACCATCACCGCTGTAGCGGCAGATAAGGTCCATCCTAAATGGCCATGACCAGTATTATAAAAAATACGCTCGCGTTTCCCACGTCCCACCACAGGCATCATATTAGGCATCATCGGTCGCAGTCCTGCCCAGGGCACTACACTTTCGGTACACACACGAAAGTTACGATTCACCCAATCAATCAGTGGTTGAATACGATCAGCACGAATATCACGGTTATAGCCATTAAATTCTGCTGTACCGGCGACACGTAAGCGATCTACCCCCAAACGTGATGTGACAATTTTAGCACTTTCATCGAGTAAACTGACCCAAGGTGCATGGCTTTGACTATGACTGTCATTTAAATTCACAGTAATAGAATAGCCTTTAACGGGATAAACATTCACGCGATCACCGAGCATACGTGCCAGATGATAGCTGCCCACCCCGCCGCAGACTAAGACTGCATCCACCTGCATTTCCTCAATGACTGCTGCATCAGAGTGCATATTTTCTTGACTGGCGCGATATTCAACCCTTACCCCTGTGGCATGTGGCTGCATCTGGGTGACTTCCTTAGCAAATAGGTAATCTACCCCGTATTTTTTTGTCGCTTGAGCTAATCCCATGGTGAATTTATGGATATCACCTGTGGCATCTCCTGGACAGTAAAATCCGCCGTAATAATTGCCAGTTAAGCTGGGTTCAATAGTTTTTATTTCCTCTAAGGTGACCGCATGACGCTCCAACCCGCCTGTACAGAGTAAATCGTTGACACGCATGGCCACTTGATAGTCGTGTTGAGTATGATAAAAATGTAAAATGCCACGTTTTTCTAGGTTAAAGTCGATTTGTTCTTGTTTAGCAATGGCAAATAAACGCTGCCGTGCCAAGAGTGCCATTTTAACCGTATCACGCGTATTGGCTTCATAGTGTTTGATATTACCTAAAAATTCGATTAACCAAGCATATTTATGTAAATCAAATGAAGGATTTAATAATAAGGGCGCAGTTTTTTGCGACATCCATTTTAAACCTTTTAATACTGTGGCTTTTTGGTTCCATACTTCCGCATTACAGGCGGACAGTTGCCCACCATTGGCAAATGAAGTTTCCATGGCAGGATAGAGATGTTTATCAATGACAGTGACCTGATAACCGAGTTTCACTAACTCATAGGCAGAGGTCACACCGGTGATACCTGCTCCAATGACAAGAATATGGCGCATAACAGGCTCCTTGAAATGTTATTATTATTTTGCATTTCATTTTCTCCCCATCTGTCATGTTTACCTGAGAGCTTTACCCCTTCGGTGAGTTAAGTCGAGCCTAACTTCTCTCCAGAATGTGATAGCAGCTTGTAGTCCTTTTGCCTGAGAGTTTCCTGGGGTGTTGCTCCTTCGGCGGACTGATGTCTCTCTCCTACAAGCTGTAGTAGATCAATCATTATGAGCAATTTTTATACCAAGCCAAGCATAAAATTTGTTCACATTTTGCAGCGTCATATAAAAAATTTTAAATTCAAATGAAATCAATTTTTTTAGGAAAAATACTAATGTTGTTTCAGCACTATAAAACTTTATTTCAACACTATCCTTTAGAGCAACTGCTACACACTGATCTGTTACAGTTAGCACATCAAGCTAAAATCAGCAGTTATTACACTCCCTTTGAGTATATCAATACACAGGCTAAAGTGGTGTTGCTCGGGATTACCCCGGGGCGATTACAATGGCAAAATGCCATACAGGCTGTACAACAAGCGCTTGCTCAAGGTTTAAACGATGATCAAGTTTTGGCATATGCCAAACAGCAAGGTGCCTTTAGTGGTCCAATTCGCCGCAACTTAATTCAAATTTTAGATCATCTTGGTTTACAGCAAAAGTTACAGCTGAACTCAACCGCCGCATTATTTAATGAAGCACAGCATTTAGTAAATATGAGCGCTGTCTTACCGCACGCTATTTTTATCAATTGTCAAAATTATAATGGCACGAGTCCTCATATACTCAAAAATGATTTTTTATATCAACAGCTTGAACAGTACTTTCTGCCACAGTTAAAAGTGTTACCCAATGCTGTTTATATTCCGCTCGGTCAAAGTGTGGCGCATGTACTCTCTCATCTAGCTAACTTAGGCTATTTAAAAAAGCAGCAGATTTTACAGGGTTTTCCTCACCCATCTGGTGCCAATAGTGAGCGGATTCAATATTTTTTAGGGAAAAAAGCCCAAGCTGAACTGTCACGCGCAACAGATCCCATTAAAATTGAACAAGTCAAAGCAAAGTTAATACAACAAATGCAGCAGCTACAAATTTAATACATGAAAAAAGCCTCATATTGAGGCTTTTTGATTTAACGATGGGTGTGTACTGACATCACAATCCCCATACTGGCCATTAAAGAAATTACGGCTGTCCCGCCATAACTCATAAAGGGTAAAGGGTCACCTGTAACGGGCAAAATACCGCTCACCATGCCTGAGTTTAGAAACACAAAGAAGAAGATCGTTAAGCCCACTGTACCGGCATATAACTTACCAAAATTATGAAAACTGTTTAAACCAATGATTAAGCAACGAAAAATAATCGCGGCATATAAGCAAATTAAGGCAAATACCCCGATAAAACCAAACTCTTCAGCAAAGGTTGACATAATAAAGTCAGTATGGTGCTCAGGTAAATAACCTAAATGCGACTGAGTACCCTCTAAGTAACCCTTACCACTTAAGCCACCAGAACCAATGGCAATTTTAGATTGAATAATATTCCAACCTGCCCCTAATGCATCAGACTCAGGATCAAATAAGGTTAAAATTCGTTTCTTTTGATAGTCTTGTAAAAAAAACATCCATAAGGCAGGGGCTGCTACCAGCAATGCACCTATAGCACCGCCAATCAGTTTCCAAGACATACCACTTAAAAACAGCACAAAAATACCCGGAATAATCAAACCAATATTCAGATCGGGTTGTAAGACCACCAAAATAAAAGGCACCAGCAAAATTAGCATAGCAACCACAATATGGCGGAATTTAGGTGGAAATGGACGCAAGGAGAAATACCATGCCATCATTAAAGGCATCGCAAATTTCATAAATTCACTCGGTTGCATACTGCCAATGCCCGGCAAACTAATCCAGCGTTTTGCCCCTAAACGCCGCTCACCAATAAATAGTACCAAAACCAGGAGCACCAACGAAATCAGATAGAAATAAGGACTGACCGCTTGATAAACTTTGGGTGGAATTTGTGCCAAAGTAAACAGTAAAATAAAGCCTATCCCAAAACTAATGGCTTGACGCATTACCATGGCACTATCTTGCGAGGCACTATAGACCACACACAGACCTAAGGCAGAATTGAGCAATAAAAAACACAATAACCAAGGATCAAGGTGCAACTTGGTCCAACGTGAGGAATCACTTTTCATGCTTAAGCCGTCACGAACTCCATGACGTAAAAAGCGATACTGTTGAGAGGGAATCATTGCAAGGGCTTTAACAGAAAAAAGACAAGGCAAAAATTATAAGATTAAAGTGTTAAGGATTAAACACTTTTACTCTGTAGTTTGAGTTTTAAATGATAATTGGCTGTTATTGCTGAGCATTTAAGATCAAACGTGCTAACTCTAAATCATCCGGATAAGTAATTTTTAAATTATCCGCACGGCTCTGTACCACTTCTACACAATGCCCTGCATGTTCTAAGGCGCTGGCCTCATCTGTAATATTGATTTGATCGTGTAGCGCCTGTTCAATGGCTGACTTGAGGAGCGCTAATTGGGCCAATTGTGGGGTTTGTGCTTGCCATAACTGGCTGCGGTCTACGGTTTGTTGAATTTGATCACCTGTTACGACCCGCTTTAAGGTATCACGTACAGGAATGGCCAAAATTGCACTATGCCCTGTTTGACTGGCACGTTCAACTAAGGCCTGTAGTGCAGAAAAACTAACGCAAGGACGTGCCGCATCATGTACCAAAACCCAATCATCAGGCTCAGCAATCTCTGTTAAATATTTTAAGGCATTGAGTACTGAATCAACCCGTTCGTTACCACCTTGACAAAAATGGGCTTTGTGTTTATTCGACAATGCTAAGCTTGCTGCAACATGATCTTGGGCAGAAATCGCCAATACATAACCCTGTAGGGGTAGTTGATTCAAACGCGCAACCGTATGTTCAAGTACAGTCTGCCCTTGAATCATTTGATACTGTTTGAGCTCAGTTTTAGAAAAACGACTTCCCGAGCCTGCTGCCGGAATAACCAACCACAATTTAAGGGGTAATGGGTTGTTCAGGGATTGGGCTGTCTTCTTCATTGGTACGAGGATCTACTTTAGCATTAGGATCAAGATAAATCGGCTTGTACTGGGTACTAATGGTACTCATTTGTACAAAGGTTTCATTGGGTTTAATTAAACCTAAATCGAGGCGTGCATGTTCTTCTATCGCTTCAACGCCATTTTTTAAATCATAAACTTCGGCTGCAAGGACACGATTACGTTCTTTTAGCTCGTCATTATCTTCGACTTGTTGTTGAATCTTTTGCATTAGTTGCAAGTGTTCGTGATGACCACCATCACCTAACCAATACTTATATTGAAACCCTGCGATCAAAATGATCGCAAGGCCCAACAGTACTTTACTCGAGGTCGAGTCGAATACATTTAACATTGACATATGTCGCTTAGTTTAAACCTTTAAACTCAGCTTTACCGCGATATACAGCTTGAGTCAACTCTTCGATACGAAGCAATTGGTTGTATTTTGCTACACGGTCAGAGCGGCAAAGTGAACCAGTCTTAATTTGACCAGCGCCTGTACCTACTGCAAGGTCCGCAATAGTTGAATCTTCAGTTTCGCCTGAACGGTGTGAAATAACAGTAGAGTAACCATTTACTTTTGCAAGGTAGATGGCATCTAAAGTTTCAGTCAACGTACCAATTTGGTTGTATTTAATTAAAATAGAGTTACCAACTTTTTCATTAATACCACGTTGAAGGATTTTAGGATTCGTTACGAACAAATCGTCGCCAACCAATTGGATTTTGTCGCCAAGAATAGACGTTAGGTAAGACCAACCTTCCCAATCCGACTCATCCAAACCGTCTTCAATTGAGATAATTGGGTATTGGTTAACAAGACCTGCAAGGTAGTCAGAGAACTGGTTGCTTGTGAATGCTTTGTTGCCTTCACCTGCAAGAATGTACTGACCATTTTTGTAGAATTCTGAAGATGCACAGTCAAGCGCAAGCATAATGTCAGAACCTGCTTTGTAGCCAGTTTTTTCAATTGCTTCAAGAATAACGGTAATTGCTTCTTCGTTTGAACGTAAGTTTGGCGCAAAACCACCCTCATCACCTACCGCAGTGTTTAAACCTTGTTTCTTTAATACAGATTTTAAAGAATGGAAGATTTCTGCACCAGCACGAAGTGCTTCAGAGAAAGATGTAAAGCCCACTGGCTCAATCATAAACTCTTGAATATCTACGTTGTTGTCCGCATGTGAACCACCGTTTAAGATGTTCATCATAGGTACAGGCATAGTTAAGATGCTGTTGTTACGTAGGTCTGCGATGTATTGGAAAAGAGGAATTTTCTTTTCGTCAGCAGCAGCACGCGCAGCAGCTAAAGACACTGCTAAAGTTGCGTTTGCACCCAATTTTTCTTTGTTTTCAGTACCGTCAAGTGCGATCATCGTATTGTCGATGTCTTTTTGTTCAAATACTGATTTGCCCACTAAAGCATCACGGATTAAAGTGTTTACGTTGTTAACCGCAGTTTGAACACCTTTACCTAAGTAGCGTGCTTTATCGCCGTCACGAAGTTCTAAAGCTTCACGAGAACCAGTTGAAGCACCAGATGGTGCACATGCACGGCCAACAACGCCAGAGGCTAAGATTACGTCTGCTTCGATGGTTGGGTTACCACGAGAGTCCAAAATTTCACGTGCACGAATGTCAACGATTTGGCTCATGAACAATTCCTCAGTTGATTAATAAAAATGATGCGTCAAAAACGACGCATCAAGGTGTAACAATTTAGTGTGTATCTAGCTTTTGGAAACCTTTGACCAAAGTATCCAATTCTTTGAGCTGCGCTAAGAATGGCTCAAGTTGCGACAATCGCAGCGCACATGGGCCATCACATTTGGCTTGTTCAGGATCAGGATGTGCTTCTAAGAACAAACCTGCCAAACCTGTTGCCATACCTGCGCGTGCCAATGTGGTAATTTGCGCACGACGACCACCGGCTGAGTCGCTACGCCCACCTGGAGTTTGCAGCGCATGGGTCACATCAAAAAACACTGGAACATTCATGTCTTTCATGGTGTCAAAGCCCAACATATCGACAACTAAATTGTTGTAACCAAATGCTGAACCACGTTCACACAGAATCAGTTTGTCATTTCCAGCTTCTAAGCACTTATGCAAAATATGACGCATTTCATGTGGTGCTAAGAACTGTGCTTTTTTAATATTGATGATGGCATCCGTTTTGGCCATGGCTTCAACCAAATCAGTTTGACGACTTAAAAATGCCGGCAACTGAATGATATCCGCCACTTCGGCTACAGGCGCCGCTTGATACGGCTCATGCACATCAGTAATGATCGGCACATTGAAATGCTTTTTAATGTCCGCTAACCACTCGATACCTTTTTCAAGACCTGGGCCACGGTAAGAATTCAAACTTGAACGGTTGGCTTTATCAAAACTGGCTTTAAACACATATGGAATATCCAAACGTGTGCAGATTTCAACATAAGTTTCTGCAATTTCAAAAGCCAAGTCTTTAGACTCGAGTACGTTCATGCCGCCGAATAGTACAAATGGCAAATGATTTGCCATTTGTATATCGCCTAAACGTACAATTTCTTGTGGTTTTAATTGTGACATTTAAACATTCCTAGTTATGCAAAACACCAATTACTTGGCTTTTTGGTACTGCTGTTTCGCAGCATCAATGAAGCTTGCAAATAATGGATGACCATCACGTGGTGAGCTGGTAAATTCTGGGTGGAATTGTACCGCAACGAACCAAGGATGTGCAGGAATTTCAACCGTTTCCACCAAGCGTTGAATCGGTGAATAACCTGAAATCTTCATGCCTTTTTCTTCTAAAGCAGGAATAAAACGGTTGTTCATTTCATAACGATGACGGTGACGTTCAATGATTTCTGTTGAACCATAAACTTCCGCTGTTTTTGTGCCCGCAACCAATTCAGATTTTTGAGCACCTAGACGCATAGTACCGCCAAGGTCAGAATCTGCAGAGCGTTGTTGTACTTCACCGCGCTCATCTAACCATTCAGTGATTAAACCAATTAAAGGTGATTTAGTTGAACGGTTAAATTCAGTAGAGGTTGCATCAGAAATACCTGCCACATTACGTGCATATTCAATCACAGCCAGTTGCATACCTAAGCAAATGCCTAAAAATGGCACACCATTTTCACGTGCGAATTTAATCGCTTGCATTTTGCCTTCGGTACCACGTTCACCAAAACCACCTGGCACTAAGATGGCATCAGCATCTTTTAAGACTTCTGCTGCATCTTGGCTTTCTAGCTCTTCAGCATTCACGTAATCGATTTGGACTTTAACGCGGTTTTGAATACCCGCATGCAGTAACGCTTCGTTGACAGATTTATAGGCATCTGGCAGTTCAACGTATTTACCCACCATCGCCACACGTACTGTGTATTCAGGATTCAGTAAAGCTTCTACCACATTATCCCAGTCTGTTAGATCAGCTTCTGGAAGATCGTTGTAGCCAAAACGTTCACAGATTAAATCATCAACGTTTTGTTCATAGAATGTACGTGGAATTTGGTAAATCGTACGCGCATCTTTACATACCACAACAGCACGCGCTTCAACGTTAGTAAATAACGCAATTTTACGTGTCGTATCAGCATCAACATCATGCTCAGTACGGCAGATTAAGATATCTGGCTGAATACCAATCGACAACAACTCTTTCACAGAATGCTGTGTTGGTTTAGTTTTTAATTCTGCTGCTGACTTAATGTATGGGAGTAAGGTTAAGTGCATCAGCATCGTGCGCTTGTGACCAAGTTCAACCATCAGCTGACGTACAGATTCCATGAATGGGAGAGATTCAATGTCACCTACTGTACCGCCGATTTCCACGATCGCAACGTCATAGCCTTCGCCTGCGCGAAGTACACGTTCTTTAATGTTATCAGTGATATGTGGAATAACTTGAACAGTACCGCCAAGGTAATCACCACGACGCTCTTTGTTCAATACATCTTGGTACACGCGGCCAGATGTAAAGTTATTTAACTTGGTCATTTTCGCACGACGTAGGAAACGTTCGTAGTAACCCAAGTCTAAGTCAGTTTCTGCACCATCCTCTGTGACAAAAACTTCACCATGTTGGAATGGGCTCATTGTCCCTGGATCGACATTAATGTATGGATCCATTTTGACCATGGTCACTTTTAAACCACGGGCTTCTAAAAGTGCAGCAACTGAAGCAGCTGAAATACCTTTACCTAGTGATGAAACTACACCACCAGTCACGAAAATAAAATGGGTCATTGGGTTTCTCGTACAATCGAGCCTAAATCGGCCTGCAATGTTGCGCAATTTTACTTTACTCTGCACCAATAAAGCAAAGTCATTGTGCATCAATTCATGGAACAATAAACAATTGGTTATTGTATCAGCAATTGCGATAAAAATTTAGCTTATCTTTTGATGATTTTTCTATTGCTTTTTATGGTTATAATATGTTTGTCCATCTAACGCGTTATTTTGTGCAGTTATGAATAAGAAAATTTTAATCTGTGGTGCAATTGCAACTAGCCTTTTATTAAGTGCATGTGTCAAGAAAGAAACTCCCGCTGAAGAAGAGACGCGTGCCGAAGCACCAACGACTCAACCGAAAGCTGAAGCTAAATTTGAAAACTTAAGCCCAACTGAGCCAGAGCAGCCAGCGCCAGCTGCTGAAGCAGCCAAACCTGCAACTGCGCCACAAAAAGTAGAAGTGATTCGCGAAGAAACACCAAACACCACGACTGAAATCCGTCGTGAAACTCGCCCAGCACCTGCTGAGCCAAAACCACAAGTGACTACGCCTAAAGCTGAAGCGCCTAAAGCTGAGCCAAAACCACAAGTGACTACGCCTAAAGCTGAAGCACCTAAAGCTGAGCCAAAAGCAGAGGTGCCTAAGACTGAGGCGCCACGCAGTACAAATACACAATCACAAGATGATGCAGTTGCAGCAGCGATTGCCGCTGCCACGCCAGCGCTGGATTAAGCTGCTTGTAGATTTAAAAACCCAGCTTGTCTGGGTTTTTTTGTCTGTATGAGACTGGCATAGTGACGGAAATAATCCGCAATCACACAGCTCGCCCAAGAGTTGGTTTTAATTAAACCTTGATAAAAAACACAATGACTGCCCTTGGTTGTTGTCACAATTAAAACATTTGGCATATTGATAAGCACTTGTTTATGTGGCACTAAATTATCGATCCTGCAAATCGGATCGTCTTCAGCGTTAAGTACCACCAAGGGTATTTGGATATCTTGCATCACATAAATAGGATTTACTGCTTTGGCATAGCTTTGGTAATCATGAAACCCAGCCATTTTAAAATAACATTGTTCAAACTCGGCCAAGGTTTTCGCTTGCAATAGCGTTTCTAAATTGGTCCATTGCCAAGTACTACTATAGGGCTGTATAAATGCCTTAACTAATTTTTTGGTCATCAACTTGCTATAAATAGGATGAACACGTGCAAAACCTTGTTCGCTATCATAGCCTGGACTTAAAGCAAAAGCCGCTTTAAATGGTGCTTTCTTGCCCATTTCACCTAAATAGCGCACCAATAAGCCGGTGCCTGCCGATGAGCCCACAGCATATAAATCTGACTGAGAATATACGGTTTGAATATGCTGGATTTGCTCTGCTAAGTCTTCTGTGGAACCCAAAATATTAATTTTTGGCACGGTTAACGGTAATTTGCCATGGCCACGGCGCAAACACAAGGCAATCCGCCAACCGGTATAGTGATGTAAATCCTGTACCAATTCACGCATGGTTTCAGCTGTACCTGTTAAAGTATGCATCAGTACAATAGTCGGAGTAGTTGGACTTAACTGTTGACCATACCAGGCAATGGCTGTAATGCCGCCATCTTGCATGGTCAATTGTTCAACGGCATCATATTCTAGATGAATACGATGGCGTTTAAATAAATCAAAATACAACATTTGCGCATGTGGATTTGCAAGCCACAGCGTTGGACAATATTTTTTTTGTAGAGATTTCAGTTCAGGAACCAATTGGGCAAAGATACCCTGTGGATGATAGGATAAACTGGGTGTAGCCGCACCTGCCCAGTGCTCTATACAAGCGGCCAAGCGATGACTTAATTTTTGTAATCTTAACATCGTATACTCCTTCTTGGCTGGTGTCGTTTTATGTGGGTCTTGTTGTTATCGTCGGCTCCATCTGCCTCAACAATTTTTTCTTTTCGTCTACAATCAGGCTCTGAAAGCTCACAATTAAATTAAGCAGCCTTTCATGACTTATGCTGAATTTATCCATCAAATTCAAGTGCAATCTTGTAGAGCTTAATTTTCTACTGCGCCGCGTGGTGCCGCCCTTGATATGGAGCTTTGCAGAGCATGCATAGTCCTGATTTAAGATAAAAAACCTGAAGGTCAAGCAGCAAGTGCTCAACCTAGTGCTTATCAGTGATGTATATTCTTATAAGCTAGCAGCCAAATAAGCCCCGTCGGCAATCGCACGTTTGGCATCTAATTCTCCTGCAAGTTTCGCGCCACCAATCAAATGCACCTGCTGACCTGCTGCCACTAATTCGTCATATAAAGGGGTATAAGACTCTTGCCCTGCGCAAATGACAATATGATCGACATCTAATAAAATCTGTTGTTCACCTACACTAATATGCAAACCGCTATCATCAATTTTATCGTATTGCACCGCATTCAACATTTGTACATTACGCTGCTTCAAACCGCTACGATGAATCCAGCCAGTGGTTTTACCTAAACCTGAGCCGACGCTACTGGCTTTACGCTGTAATAAGAAGATGTCACGCACTGCAGGCTTTGGCTGTGCCAGCTTTAAACCTCCCTCATATTGGTATTTCGGGTCAATCCCCCACTCATCATAAAACTTTTGTGGATCTAAACTGCTGCTTTCGCCGCTATGGCTTAGATATTCAGCGGTATCAAAACCAATCCCCCCTGCACCAATAATGGCCACACGTTGCCCCACAGCAACGCGCTCTTTTAAAACCTGTAAATAACTGAGTACTTTTTCATGGTCAATACCCGGAATATCGAGTTGCCGTGGTTCAACACCAGTCGCCAGCACGATCTCATCAAATTGATGATCAATCAGCTCTTGGACTTTAACTTGATAACCGAGCACCAATTTAATATTGGGCTGTAATTCTAACTGGCGTTTAAAGTAGCGAATGGTTTCATAAAATTCTTCTTTACCCGGGATGGTTTTGGCAATATTAAATTGTCCACCAATCTGAGCACTCGCTTCAAATAAAGTGACTGTATGACCGCGCTCTGCAGCATTTAAAGCAAAACTTAAACCCGCAGGTCCTGCCCCCACAACCGCAATATTTTTACTGTGTACAGCACTCTCCATGGGCAACTCTGTTTCATGACAGGCACGCGGATTGACCAAGCAGGACGTGAGCTTGCCGCTAAAAATATGATCTAAACAAGCTTGGTTACAACCAATACAGGTATTAATCTCATCACTACGATTTTGCTCTGCTTTGAGCATAAACTCAGCATCAGCCAAAAACGGGCGTGCCATAGAGACCAAATCAGCATGCCCTTGTGCCAGCACCTGCTCAGCCATGGCAGGCGTATTAATCCGATTTGAGGTCACCAGTGGAATCTTGACTGCACTTTTGACTTTTTGCGTGACCCAAGTAAAAGCTGCGCGGGGCACTTTAGTGGCAATGGTGGGAATCCGTGCTTCATGCCAACCAATGCCGGTGTTAATAATAGTAGCGCCTGCAGATTCGATGGCTTTGGCCAATTGCGTCACTTCCGCCAAGGTCGAGCCACCTTCAACCAAATCGAGCATGGATAAACGATAAATAATAATAAAATTTTCACCCACTGCTTGGCGGGTACGACGCACAATTTCCACTGCAAAACGGATGCGATTCATATAACTACCGCCCCACGCATCATCCCGATGATTAGTACGTTTGGTAATAAACTGATTAATTAAATAGCCTTCAGAGCCCATAATTTCCACACCGTCATAACCCGCGTATTGGGCTAATTTCGCACATTCGACAAAATCAGTAATGGTCTGCTCAATTTCCACAGGTGTTAATGCATGTGGAATCACAGGATTAATCGGTGCGGCAATCGCTGAGGGTGCAACGGCTTGGTTTTGATGCGAATAACGTCCGGTATGCAAAATCTGTAAGGCAATTTTACCTCCTGCCGCATGCACTGCTTGAGTGACAATTTTATGCGGCTCTGCTTCTGCAAGTGTACTGAGCTTACTCGCACCTGCGCGGGTTAAACCTGCACTATTGGGTGCAATACCGCCTGTAACAATTAAACCAACACCACCACGCGCGCGTTCAGCATAAAATGCTGCCATACGCTGATGACCATTGGGCGCTTCTTCTAAACCCACATGCATAGAACCCATAATCACGCGGTTTTTTAAGGTCGTAAAGCCTAAATCTAATGGGGTAAATAAGTGCGGATAAACTGTCATAGCGAGCTCCTTGCAGACATTTTTAGTTTTATACAACTCTGCCCTCGTTTATAAACGTGATCGCTTTTTTATGCAACATGTTGCATAATTTTAGACAGCTTTAAAAATGACTGAGGCGTCCAATGTCCCTTGCACATGTATTACTCACCAGTTTATTAGAAAAACCCAGTAGTGGCATTGAATTGGCACGGCGTTTTGACCATTCGATGGGCTATTTTTGGAGTGCGACGCATCAGCAAATTTATCGTGAATTAAAAAATATGCTAGAGCAAGGCTGGATTAGCACCCAAGCCCAGCCCGATCTAAAACAAAAAATTTATCAAGTTGAAGCCCAAGGGCGCGAAGCCTTAGCAGCATGGATGCTTGAGCACAGTGCCCCCGCGCAATTACGTGAAGATTTAATGGTGCGTTTACGTGCCGAAGCACAGCTTAACTCGCAAGCTTTAATGTCTGAGTTACAAAAACATCTCGTTGAGCATCAAAACCGCCTTCAGACCTATCAAGCGATTTTTGCTAAAGATTTTTCCAATGCTGATCCATCTCATCGACAGCAATATATTCATCGTATGATTTTGCAATTGGGTCTAGATTTAGAACAAAGCTGGGTGACTTGGTTAAAGCAACTGATATACGGTTTAGGTCAATATAAACCAGAGGATATCCATGATGCGCCTTAAAATGTCAGATGGCTCGCTCCTCTTTGTACGTGAATTTGGACACGGTCAACCTGTATTGGTGCTGTCAGGACTTGGCATGACCAGCCAGCAATGGTTGCCCTTTGTGTATCCCTTTAGAAAGAATTTTCGTTTTATTATTCCAGATTGGCGTGGTTTTGGTGGCTCGAAACAAGCCAAAATTCCACGCCTAGATGCCATTTCTAGCCATTGGCAAGACTTAAACAGTATTTGCCAACAATTAAAATTGGATGATGTACGCGTCATTGCCTATTCGATGGGTGCTACCACTGCCATGTATGGCATGCAATATGCTGATTTTTCTAGCAAGATCAGCCACTATTTACATATTGACCAAAGCCCGTGTATTAAAAATCGACCTGATTGGCAATACGGTTTATATGGCGCGCAACAAACCCAATATTTGGCCTGTTTAAGCCAGTTAAGAGCGACTTTACAGGATTATACTGCGCTAGAGCATATGCCATACGCACAGCAACAACAGCTTTTTAATGCATGGCAGACGCTACTGGCCTTTCAAGGTTCTCATCGCCTGTTGTTGCAAGGTTTAAAACAGCTCAATCGATTCCCACAACTTGCTGCTTATACTTTAGCGCTTAAAAATTTACAGATGATGGCATGGTATTTAGACAGTTATATTGGGCATGATCTAGATTTGCGCCCCAGTTTGCACACACTGAATTGTCCAATGACATGGCTGAGTGGTCAAAAATCAACGTTGTATCCGATTCTTGGGCAACAGTTATTAGCACAAAAATTAAAAGCGACGCATGTAATCTTGCCTAAATCTGGCCATGCGCCGCTGATCTCTGAACCTTTAGCGTTTTATCAAACGCTAGGTCGGTTTCTTATGCCTTAAGCCACTGTTGCTATTGCTGTGGGCAACGTTTCAATAATGCCAGCATCTTGTAATTGTTGCAGTTGTTTAGGGGTATAAAACTCACTGAGCACTTGCTCGGTGTGTTCACCCAATTGTGGCGGTGCATGACGATATTCAACGGGAGTATCCGATAGTTTCATCGGTGAGCCAATGACCTTAAAATCGGGATTTAAGGCATGTGGCAGATTAACCACCAAACCACGATGTTGAATTTGCGGTTCAGCTAAAGCATCTTCAATGGAGTTAATCACGCCAACAGGCACTTTCACTGCATGAATTTGACTGACCCAATGCGCGGCATTATGCTGTACAAAGTAGTCGCTGAGTAAACCGACCAATTCACCGCGATGTTTAACTCGATCTTGATTGCGCTGAAATTTTGGATTGTCTAAAAGCTCAGGCAAGCCAATCGCAAGGCACAAGTCTTTAAATTGTTTATCATTACCGCAAGCAATAATAAATTCTTTGTCTTTAGCCATAAAAGTTTGGTACGGCACAATATTGGGATGATGATTACCCATGCGCACTGGAGATTTGCCACTGCTTAAATAGTTCATACCTTGATTGGCAAGGCTTGCTACCTGCACATCCAATAACGACATATCAATATATTGCCCACGTCCAGTATGCTGGCGTGCCAATAATGCCGCTTGAATCGCAATGGTCGAATACAAACCAGTTTGTAAATCTACCACTGCCACCCCAACCTTTTGTGCACCTGCACCTGGTAAACCGTCTTTTTCACCAGTAATGCTCATTAAGCCTGACATGCCTTGAATAATAAAGTCATAGCCTGGTTCATCAGCACGCGGGCCATCTTGACCAAATCCGGTAATGGAGCAATAGACTAAATTTGGATTTAATTCACTTAAGCTCGCGTAATCTAAGCCATACTTGGCCAATGAACCCGTTTTGTAGTTTTCAATCACCACATCTGCGGTTTTGGCAATGTCACGAATAATCTCTTGCCCTTGCAGTGAGGCAATGTCCACCGCCACAGAGTATTTATTGCGGTTGGCACATTGATAATAACCCGATTCACGCGTGGCTTGACCTTGGGCATTATTCATCCACGGCGGACCCCACATGCGGGTGTCATCTCCCACACGCGGTCGTTCAATTTTAATCACCTCTGCGCCAAGATCGGCTAAAATTTGCCCACACCACGGCCCTGCCAAAACACGGCTTAAATCCAATACTCGAATGCCTTGTAATGCACCCATGCTTTATTCCTCCAAGGTCAGCTGTAATGACCTGATATTATTTGTTAGCTGTGGCAGCCACGCTTGGGGTTGTTGCTGTTGTTGCTTCTGATTCAGCATCCGTATCCACCTTAACAAGGCTCGATTGCTGTGGGTCATATTGACGTTCACGAATAAACAGCCCCGGAATCACACCTGCAATAAAATAAGCTGTTCCCATCACAATAAACGCCATCCCAAATGAGCTACCTGCTGCAATCATGCCAATGGTGGCTGGCGCAATTGCTGCACCTAAACGGCCCATGTTATATGCGCCACCAATAGCGGTACCACGCACATCCGTTGAGAAGCTTTCAGCCATGTAGGTTGCGTTGACGCCATAAGGAATCCCGTATAAGAAACCAAAGGTAATCAGTAAATAGGCAATGTTATCTGGAGTATTAAAGAAGATAATCACGGGTAAAAAGGCGGCGGTACTTACTGTACCAAATACAAAGGTGACTCGACGACCCAATTTGTCAGCAGCATAACCCGCTAAAATTTTGCCTAAAATCATGGCGGTATATGCACCCACCATATAGCCGGTTAAAGACTTAAAGTTCATATTCAGTTCGGTTTCAAGATACATCGGCATCCAGTTATTGACGCCGTAGTAACCAAACTGTAAGAACGCGGCTGTGCCCATCCACAATAAAAACATTTTACGATGCTGATTGTGCCCAAAAATGCGTTTATAAATACTTTCAGACGGTGCTTTACTGACTTGAGTATTACTTGCGTCTAAGCTTAGGCTATTACCCTGTAATTGTTGGATTTTAGCTTCTTGCCATGCCGCAGGTTCAGGAACCAAACGCATAAAGAACAGTGCAAATGCCGCAGGAATAATGGTCACGTAAAACAGCATACGCCAGCCATGATCTGGAATAATCGCGCCTGCCATTAAGGTTGCCACAATATAGCCGACCGTTTGACCTGTTTGCAGTGTCCCTAACACCGTGGTGCGGTATTTGGTTGGAACATATTCTGCCATTAAAGTATTACAAGCCATATACAATGAGCCTAAACCAAAGGCACCAATAAAACGTAGCACCATGAATTGCTCATAGCTTTGGGTAAAACCTAAAATACAGGTCATGATCGAGAAAAACACCACCGACCATGCAATGGTACGCACCCGACCAAACTTATCACAGGCCCAACCACCCGAAATACCGCCCAGTGCCATACCTGCAAGTGAGGCACTGCCAAGCATCCCCGCTTCAAAGGTCGATAAACCAAATTCTGCTTTTAAACTACTTAAACTAAAGGACAAAAGCATGATATCTACGCCATCGATCACTAAGGATACGAAGGCAAAAATAAACGCCAGTTTCCAGGTATTTTTATTAATTTTATGTGCAGTGCCGAGATTAGACGGCAGTTTTACAGTTGAATCCATATGCTGTTCCCTCATTTTCCCAAATGAGTTATCTTGGTCAGTTTAAGGTCTCCATGACCTCATATAGTTATAGATCACTGCCAAGATTAACTTTTTTATGGTTGCATGAACCTAAGAGCGCGCTAAAAAGCGCGCCCGTTTTTGATGATTATTCAATATTTTAGTTTGAGAATGCGGCAATACCAGTTTGCGCACGACCTAAAATTAAGGCATGTACATCATGGGTACCTTCATAGGTATTTACGACTTCAAGATTGACTAAGTGACGTGCCACGCCAAACTCATCACTAATGCCGTTACCCCCCATCATGTCACGTGCGAGTCGTGCAATATCTAAGGCCTTACCACAGTTATTACGTTTAATCAGTGATGTACCTTCAACCGCAGCAATGCCTTCATCTTTCATACGACCAAAACGTAATGCCGCTTGTAAACCTAAGGCAATTTCAGTTTGCATATCAGCCAGTTTCTTTTGAATCAACTGATTAGCAGCCAATGGACGACCAAATTGTTTACGATCCATGGTGTATTGATGTGCAGTATGCCAGCAGAACTCAGCCGCACCCATCGCACCCCAAGCAATACCGTAACGTGCGCTATTTAGACACGTAAATGGCCCTTTTAAACCACGTACTTCTGGGAAGGCATTTTCTTCAGGCACAAACACGTTATCCATCACAATTTCACCGGTGATTGAGGCACGTAAACCCACTTTGCCATGAATGGCAGGTGCCGATAAACCTTCCCATCCTTTTTCTAAAATAAAGCCGCGAATATCACCCACATTGCCTGCTTCAGACACTTCTTTAGCCCACACCACAAATACATCGGCAATTGGACTGTTGGTGATCCACATTTTTGCGCCACTTAAACGATAACCGCCTTCAACTTTTTTAGCACGCGTAATCATGCTGCCCGGATCGGAACCATGATCTGGCTCAGTTAAACCAAAGCAACCAATATATTCACCTGTGGCAAGTTTTGGTAAATACTTTTGCTTTTGCTCTTCTGAACCAAATTCGTTAATCGGCACCATCACCAATGAACTTTGTACACTGGCCATCGAACGGTAGCCTGAATCGACATACTCAATTTCACGCGCCACTAAGCCATAGCTCACGTAGTTTAAACCTGCACCGCCATACACTTCTGGAATGGTTGGGCCTAATAAACCCAATTCACCCATTTCACGAAAAATTGAAGCATCGGTTTTTTCATGGCGGAATTGCTCTAAAACACGCGGTTGTAAACGATCTTGGCAATAGGCATGTGCCGTATCGCGAATCATACGTTCTTCTTCTGTGAGCTGCTGTTCAATTAAAAATGGATCCTGCCAGTCAAATTGAACTTTAGGTTTTTTGGTATTGAGCATTTGATTCATTGCGTCCTCTGCCTTTTTGATCATGTTTTGATTATTTGAGTTGATCGTAGAGCAAAAGTCCAAGCTGGCGCAAACGATAATTTTGCATACAGATATGCAAAAAGCACATACCTTATACACATTATCCGCTATTATTGCCTAAAAATTAGACCAATATGCATATCTTCACGTGAGAACACACCATGCGCCGCCAAATTCCTCCTTTACAAAGTCTGCTGTGTTTTAGTGCTTCGGCACGTCATTTAAGCTATACCCATGCAGCGCAAGAACTGTTTATGAGCCAAAGCGCAGTATCTAGACAGATTCAACAACTCGAGGAATTTTTAAATTTAAATTTATTCCATCGCACGCGACATGGTGTTGAACTCACCCCTGCGGGGCAGCAGTATTATCAAGCTATTCAACCTTATTTAGAGGGACTCGAACGCGCCACCTTAGATGTGATGTCACACAAAGGTTTAGGTGGCACCCTAAAAATTGGCGTTGTTCCCACCTTTGCCACGCGTTGGTTATTACCAAAATTGCATGAATTTAATCAGTTACATCCTGAAATCACCATTCATTTAGAAACCAGCACCAAACCATTTTTATTTCATGACAATATTTTTGATGCTGCGATTTATGCAGGTACGCCAGAGCAAGTACAGCGCTGGCCGGGAACGCAAAGCCACTTTTTAATGCCTGAAGATGTGATTGCCGTGTGTTCGCCACGTTTAATTCAGCAATATTTCCCCAATTTACCCCCCGATGCCGATAAAAGCTATGATCTAAAGCCCGAGCAACTGCGCCAATTACCCTTATTACAACAAACTACGCGTCCGAGCATTTGGCAAGAATGGCTACAAAGTGCAGGTGTTTCATATCCCAATCCTTATGATGGTCAGCGCCATGAACTGTTTTCCATGCTGGCCGTTGCCGCTACCCATGGCATGGGCGTTGCCCTTATTCCGCAAATGCTATTAGAAAAAGAACTCAGTGATGGCAGCTTAGTCATTGCTTCCAAACATCAACTACAAGGCAGCCGTAGTTATTATGTGATGCATTCTGACAGCGATTTATCGCCTTTATTGGCAAAATTTGTACAATGGTTAAAAACGGTAGTGAGTACAACGGTATGAAAAAATTAGTGGTGTTTTCAGGTGCAGGCATGAGTGCCGAAAGCGGCATTCAAACCTTTCGTGATAGTGATGGCTTATGGGAGCAGCATCGAGTCGAAGATGTAGCAACGCCTGAAGCTTGGGCTAAAAATCCACAACTTGTACAGCGCTTTTATAATGCACGGCGCAAAAATATCTTAGCGGCCAAGCCTAATGCTGCGCATCACATCATTGCCGAATTAGAACAAGATTTTGATGTACAAGTGATCACGCAAAATATTGATGACTTGCATGAACGTGCTGGCAGCAGCAAAGTGCTGCATTTGCATGGCAATATCCGTTTGGCGAAAAGTTCTGACCCCAAAGCGCGTGATGATCAGGAACTCTATCCCATTATTGGTGATGCTTTAGATTTAAACACCGACAAATGTCCTCAAGGCTATCCGCTGCGTCCACACGTAGTGTGGTTTGGCGAGGCGGTACCTGCCTATAGTGAAGCCGAACGCTTAGTACAACAAGCGGATATTTTTGTGGTGATTGGCACCAGCTTACAAGTCTATCCTGTGGCAGGCTTAGTTCATTGCATTTCAGCCACTGCACAAGCCTACTATATTGACCCGCAAGCCAAGCTACAGCATTTACCACAGCAGTATCAAAAAATTGCCTTAACAGCGAGTCAAGGTTTACAGCAACTCCAGCAGTTGCTGCTAAAATCATCACTTATTTAATCTGGACGTTATCCAATGTCGCATCAAACTGACGGATTAAGTCTTTAACTACAGGCTCATTTTGCAGCAGTTCCACAGCGCGCTGCTGTGCCAATTGTTTACGCTGCGCCTGTAAGTGATATGGGGTCGTGGTAGTTAGATCTTGATATTTGACACTAAAGCGGGTTTTTGGCCATGTCGCATGCAATGCTTGCTCTAAATGGCTTTGCAACGATGTCAGCAATTGTTCATATTGCGGTGCAATAACAAATACACTCTGCGCATTAATCTGACCTTGCATGAGGCCATGCTGTGCCAATTCTTGCAGCGCTGGACTTAAATCCGATTCTCTAAACCAATATTCCCATTTTTCCAGTGTCCATTCTCCGCTTAAATCCTGAACAGGCACTTGGAGAATATCTTGTGGCATCTGTGTGCTATGACTTACTACTGCCATTGGTGGAACGAACTCTACAGCTGGCGCTACTGCAAATAAATCATCTACAGCTTGATTATCTGTTGTATCAGCAACTTCAGATAAATCAGCAGGTTCTGCAGCATCTACTGTTAGGTCTTGTATTTGAGCTGCTGCATTGTCTAAAAAGAAGATATCTTCAGGCAAGGTGCTGTCTATGCTGGACGTTTCACCTAAATCAAAATCGAGTAGCTCATTATTGGCAGCAAAGACCACTTGATCGGCATTGAATTCAGGCGTTTCGCTCAATGGCTCTACAGCTTCTACAGCTTCTACAGCTTCTACAGCTTCTACAGCTTCTACAGCTTCTACAGCTTCTACAGCTTCTACAGCTTCTACAGCTTCTACAGCAAGCGTCGCAGGTTCATCGACGGTTGCAAGCGCCGTAGTTGTGTTTGGTGTCTGGCTGAGCAGCACTTCATGTGGCTGCATGGGACGAAATGCCAATAAACGCAAAATACACATTTCAAAGCCTTGCTCTTGGGTCACTGCCCACTGCAAATCGGCACGGCCTTTACAGGCAATTTGATAATATAACTGTAAATCTGGCGCACTGATTAATTTGGAAATCTGTGTAATTTTTTGATTAATTTCGTTGCTATATTTCAGGCTTAAATCAGGTAAATATTGTAATAGTGCCAGTTCATGTAAGGTCGAAATCAACTGATCCAACACCAAAGATACATCTAATGCCTGCTGTCTAAATTGCAATAACAATTGACTAACACGCGCAGGTTTATTTTGATGAATCGCCAGCAATAAATCATAGATAATGGTACGGTCAATTAAGCCGAGCATTTCTTTGACATCTTGATGACGAATTGCCCCTTGACCATAGGCAATCGCTTGATCGGTTAACGACAATGCATCACGCAATGAACCTTGTGCAGATTCAGCAATTTGCCAAATCGCATCTTGGTCAGACTGAATGGTTTCGCGAGTTAAGATATCAGTTAAATGATCGGTAATTTCATCTACCGCAAGTGGTCGCAAGGTAAATTGCAAACAACGTGAAATCACGGTAATCGGTAATTTTTGCGGATCTGTGGTGGCAAATAAGAATTTAACGTGTTCAGGCGGTTCTTCTAAAGTTTTGAGTAAAGCATTAAACGAGTGCGTCGAGAGCATATGCACTTCGTCAATTAAATACACCTTAAAACGTCCTTGCGTTGGTGCATACGGTACGTTATCGAGTAATTCACGCGTGTCTTCAACTTTGGTACGTGATGCTGCATCAATTTCAATCAGGTCAATAAAACGTCCTTCATTGACCGCCACACAGGTTGGACATACTTCACACGGCGTTGAGGTCACACCAGTTTCGCAGTTTAAGCATTTGGCTAAAATACGGGCAATGGTGGTTTTACCTACCCCACGCGTTCCGGTAAATAAATAAGCATGATGCAGACGACCACGTTCTAAAGCGCTGGTTAAAGCACGTGAGACATGGTTTTGACCGACCAATTCATTAAAATTACGCGGACGATATTTACGCGCGAGTACCTGATACATGTATGCTCCTTATTGCAAGCATTAGCATACTGTTTTTTTAGTCATTAGTGAATCAGGCCACGTCATTTGCTCAGCAATCAACGATAAAAAAGGATGATCATTGATCATCCTGATAAGCACTTTAAATCAACTGCTTTGCGTAGCTTGCTCAAGTAAGAAATCATCACTCGCGGCATAGCCATTACCAGTCACATCTTCACGAATTTCTAAAACTTTATGTGCAGTATCAACAATCAATAAATTACGGGTTTTGACATTCAGCAATTCTAGCTCGGTCTGGTCGGCATCACGAAAACGCATCATACCGGTTAAAGTTTCAACTGCATTATGACCACTTAAACTTTCACGCACTAAGGTATAACTCATATCTTGATTTAAAGTTAAATCCACCGCCATCCCTGGGCAGTCAGGACAACGTGAGATACAGCCCAAGCACGGCGTCGTGCCTTGATACGTGCCCACCCACTGTGCCTGTTGTACTTTTTGCTCCATGGCTACGCTTTGCTGCTGTGGGCTACTCGTATCCTGACAACCACCCAACACCACCACACTGGTGGCAAATAAAGGAATAAGAATCGGCTTTTTCATGCTGCATTACCACTTAAAATCACTCTGGCAAAATAGCATATTCACAGAAAAAATCACCCTTTAAATGCGCTATAGCGTACTGACAACCCCCACCAAATGCGGTTTATGATCTTGGGTATTACGCAGTAAAAACTCGATTTTGCCGTTTTCAGCCGTCAATAATTCAACCCGTGAAGGCAAATAAATCGGCAATTTAAAATCAACCCAAGCACGGTAGGCTTCAGGCAAATCTAAACGTGATAACACCTGTGCCTTACTCCACATACCATGGGCAATCGCACGTTTAAAACCAAAGGCTTTGGCAGTGAAACGATGCAAATGAATTAAATTAAAATCCCCTGAATTTAACGCATATTGACGACCCGTATTTTCTGCCACCTGCCATTCATCTTTAAGCAAATAAACTGGCTGAGCTGTGCTTTTCGTTTTTTCTAGCGTACTGCCCTTTTGTTTAGATAAATAACGGCTCACACCACACATCACGATTTGATTAGCCACTTTGACCTCAGTGATAAAATCAAATACGACGCCTTTTTCATGCGCAGATAACTCACCTAAACGACATGACAAGCTAAAATGCTCATCGGCCAAAATGACACGTTTTTGTTCGATTTCGTTGGCCACATGCACCAAACCTAAGGCTTGAAAAGGAAACTCAGGCAAACTCATCATTTGCATCTGTAAGCTTTGTGACAGCACAGCAAAATATAAAGCCGGCACGTGCTGATTCTGGGCAAAACCCGTCAGCGCCTGATATTTGGCCAAATGCTGGCTGTCTAGACGCAAATCATCTACCACATAATGTAATGCGGGTAGCGACTGTGCTTTAGGTTTTTTTTGAATTAAACCCTGAATGATTTTAGGATAGGCCAAATAGGGTTTTGGCAAATGCTGAAAATGACGCGTTAATATATGAATAGTCCTTTAAATTTTTAAGCACCCAGTACGCTTTGTCCACAAACTCGAAGTACATTGCCATTTAAGCCACCCGATGCAGGACTGGCAAAAAATGCAATCGCTTCTGCCACATCTACAGGTAAACCGCCTTGACTCATAGAGTTCATGCGACGCCCTGCTTCACGAATGGCAAAGGGAATGGCTGCAGTCATTTGGGTTTCAATAAAACCTGGTGCTACAGCATTAATGGTGATTCCTTGCGTTAGGGTTGGCGCGCTATATTTCACTACACCAATCACGCCGGCTTTGGAAGTGGCATAGTTACTTTGCCCCATATTACCTGCAATCCCAGAAATAGAAGAGACACAGATAATTCGACCTTGCGCTCGAATCGCATTTTGCGCCAATAAGGCAGTATTAATGCGTTCAATACTGGATAAATTAATATTTAAAACTAAATCCCAAGCCTCAGCTTTCATATTGGCTAAAGTTTTATCACGGGTAATGCCAGCGTTATGCACCACGATATCTAAACCACCCTGCGCTGCTGCCGCTTGAATAATTTCTTCGCTGGCCTGTTCGCTGGTAATATCTACGGTTAAGATTGATCCTTGAATCCGACTCGCCACCCGTTCTAAATCTGCCTGCTGCGCCGCCACATCTAAACAAATTACATGTGCGCCATCACGTGCCAACACTTCTGCAATCGCTGCGCCAATGCCACGACTCGCACCAGTGACTAAAGCGGTTTTACCTGCCAAAGGTTGCTCCCAATCAAGTTGTTGTGCTTGCGCTTTTTGCACTTTTAACACTTGACCCGAGATATAAGCTGAACGCGCTGACAAAACAAACCTTAAACTCGATTCGAGCTGCTCGGCTGCGTCAGGTGCAGCATAAATCAGCTGAGCAGTAATGCCCTTTTTTAATTCTTTGCCCAGTGACTTAACAAAGCCTTCTAAAGCACGTTGAGCAATGGCCTGTGAGACAGTTGTGGCATGCTCAGGATCAATTCCTAGCACCACCACCCGTCCAGATGCCGAAACTTGACGCAGCACTGGATGGAAAAAATCATACAGTTGCTTGAGTTGTTGACTGTTTTGAATCCCTGAAGCATCAAACACCAAGGCTTTAAATTTTGATTCTTTATCACCTGCGTTAAAAGCGCCTAAGTTTAAGCCTGCTGTTGCGGCTTGTTGCTGCAATTGAGGATTATTGCCTGCATAGCTATTGGCATGAATATTATTCAGCACTTGCGCAATAGCGGGTGTCAATGTGCTGTTATTGGCTACCCCTAAAAGTAGAGCCCCTTTTAATACTGGTGTGGCACTGCTAAAGCGCTCCAATACATGTGGATGAGGTAAACCTAAATTTTTAATGACAAATTTACCAATAGGAGAATGGGAAAAATTTTGATATTGATCAGTCATGGTTATTATCTCGCATCAAATATAAGTTGAATTGATCTTTTGTTTATAGAGATATTAAACACTTATCAGGCAAAAGATCTATGTTTTTCACTGCGATGATACGTGAGTTTACAATTTGATGACTTGACCTTGTCACAAAATCCGCTGTCAATCTAGTCAATCCCCTTTGCTTTAGAGTATGTTAAGGTCAAGACTGAACAACAAAAAGCACAGCAATCATAATCATATTGATTTTTGTTATTTGCACCACCCCATTTTAGGACGAGAATTTATGACCCAAAATACTATTCGCCGTGTGGCTATTTTAGGCGGTAATCGCATTCCTTTTGCCCGTTCTAACGGCGCTTATTTTCAAGCCAGCAATATTGACATGCTCACCGCCGCGTTAAATGGTTTGGTCGAGCGTTTTCATTTACAAGGTCAACGTTTAGGTGAAGTGGCGGCCGGTGCAGTGCTCAAACATAGCCGTGACTTTAATATGACCCGCGAGTGTGTCTTAAACACCAAGCTTGCTCCTGAAACGCCAGCTTATGATTTACAGCAAGCGTGTGGCACAGGCTTACAAGCGGCGTTTCAAGTGGCCAATAAAATTGCTTTAGGTCAAATTGATGTCGGCATCGCAGGTGGTGTGGATACCACATCCGATGCGCCTATTGCCTTAGGCGATGGGTTACGTAAAGTCTTATTAGAACTCAACATCGCCAAAACTGCCAAAGCACGCTTACAAGCTTTAGCCAAACTTAATGTCAAAGATTTAATGGATGCCCCGCGTAATGGTGAGCCGCGTACAGGCTTATCTATGGGTGATCATCAAGCTTTAACCACCTTAGAATGGGGCATTTCGCGTGAAGCGCAAGATGAGCTGGCTGCCAGCTCCCATCAAAAAATGCATGCAGCCTATGAAGCAGGCTTTTTTGACGATTTGATGACGCCATTTTTAGGTTTACAACGTGACAATAATTTACGCCCTGATTCTAGCATAGAAAAGTTAGCCAAACTCAAACCTGCTTTTGGTAAAGGCGATGCGCGCACCATGACCGCAGGTAACTCAACACCCCTGACCGATGGCGCGTCTTGTGTGTTATTGGCCTCAGAAGAATGGGCCAAAGCCAATGGGCATGAAATTTTAGCCTATTTAAGCTTTAGCGAAACTGCAGCGGTGGATTTTATTCATAAAAAAGAAGGGCTTTTAATGGCACCGGCCTACGCTGTGCCCCGTATGCTACAGCGTGCCAATTTAAACCTACAAGATTTTGATTTTTATGAAATTCATGAGGCATTTGCTGCACAGGTACTTTCAACCTTAAAAGCCTGGGAAGATCCGAATTTCTGTAAAAATCGCTTAGGTTTGGATGCGCCACTCGGTGCAATTGACCGCACTAAGCTTAATGTCAATGGCTCATCACTCGCTGCCGGTCATCCTTTTGCAGCTACAGGTGGGCGTATTTTAGCCACCGCTGCCAAATTAGTGCATCAAAAAGGTTCAGGGCGTGCCTTAATTTCAATTTGTGCTGCCGGTGGTCAAGGTGTTACCGCCATTATCGAAAAATAAACAGCAATAGCACCCCACGGGGTGCTTTTTTAATGCTTGTATTCAGGGCGATCCCCTAAACGCGCTTCTATATAGTCATAACACCACTGAAAAATAAAGGTATACAGCAAAATACATAAAGTCATGGAAAAATCGAGCACCACCGCTTGCCATAGACCAATGTTAAGTGCATAAGCCACCATCGGAATGGTGGCCAACATCAAACCGCCTTCAAAACCAATCGCATGCAATATTCTAACCTTAATGGTGCGTTGCAACTGATGCTTGGCTTCAAACTGTTCAAACCAATGGTTAAACACCATATTCCATAACATTGATGTTAGCGCCATCGCCACACCTACTCCCCCAGTCACCTCCATCGGCATATCAAAAATAATACTGAGCGCGATGGCAATGATCACCAATAAAATACCTTCATAGCTCACAGCATGAATAATTCGACGCTTAGATAACCACATATTTCCACGCAAATGTTTTAAATTGAAAGCATCATATGTGTTAAATATTGATAAATAAAATCAGATTCTTTCAATTGTATTGATAGGTAGCACATGAATTTAAATCAAGAGCAACTGACAATTTTTAAAGTGGTGATGGAGTATGGTTCTTTTTCCGCTGCGGCACGGCATTTAGGCAAAGTGCCTTCTACGGTGAGTATGGCGATCAGCAATTTAGAACTTGATTTAAATTTAAAGCTATTTGAACGCCTTGGCCGTGAACCTCAACCTACCTTAGCCGCACAAGAATTGTATGCCAAAGCACGCCAATTACTGGCAGATATGCAAGCATGGCAACAACATGCTTTAGCATTGAGTCAAGGCTTAGAAGCAGAGCTAAATATTGTAGTGGTGTCAGAATTACAATATAGCAGTTGGCCAGTCTATGTCGCGCACGTGGCCAAAGCTTTTCCAAGCTTAAAAATTAATATTTTAAATGCCCCACAAGAGGATGCTTTAGGTTTACTCAAAGCACAGCGGGCCCAATTGGCTTTTATGTTTGAGCGTGAACATTTAAACAGTGACGAACAATTTATTGAAGTTGAACAACAAACCTTGGTGGCCGTAGCAGCCAAGCAACATCTATTGGCCCAACAAGCACAGGTGGGCTTAACCGACTTACAACAGCACCGACAAATTGTTGTGGCAAGTCGTGAACGCGATTTAGTTCCGGAATTAAGTTTTTCGAGCCAAGCGTGGCATACTGATCATCATGACTCAGCATGTCGTTTGATTTTACAAGGCTTGGGTTGGGGCGTGTTGCCATTACAAATGCTCAAAGAAAATCCTTATTTGGCCGAGCAGCTGCAGATTTTGGCCCTCCATGACTTTACGCCACAGTTTACCTATTTTATGGACTTAGTTTGGCGACGCGATCAAGCTCTTGGACAAGCTGCACAATTTTTAATCCAATATTTGCAAAATCACAGGAAAAATCAAGTTGAATAAGCCCAATTGCCCTGTTCAGCACTTGGCAATAGGGCTTTATTTGCTATATAACACTACTACAGGGTCATTAAATAAAGAATTACAGCAATGAAAGCAAACGCCTTAACGCAATTAAAACAATTCACTACCATCGTTGCCGATAGCGGCGATTTAAACGCGATTGCACAGTTGCGCCCACTCGATGCCACCACCAATCCATCTTTGATTACCGCTGCAGCAAGGCAAGCTGAAAACCGTGCCCTCATTGAGAGTGCCTTTACTCAAGCACGTGCTGAAGGCTATCAAGATGATGCCTTAATTGAACGCAGTATTGATATTTTAACGGTCAAACTCGGCGTAGAAATTTTAAAACTGATTGATGGCCGCGTCTCTACCGAAGTCGATGCCGCATTGTCTTATGACACCCAAGCCACAATTGCCAAGGCCAAAGAATTATTGGCGCTGTATCGAGATTATGGCATTGCCCAAGAACGTATTTTAATTAAAATTGCCTCCACTTGGGAAGGCATCCAAGCGGCACGGGTTTTGGAAGCTGAAGGGATTCATTGTAATTTGACTTTACTGTTTGGTTTAAGCCAAGCACGTGCCTGTGCCGATGCACAGGTTACTTTGATTTCACCCTTTGTAGGACGAATTTTAGATTGGTACAAAAAAGCTGAAGGAGTTGATGCATATCCCATTAGTCAAGACCCGGGTGTACTCTCTGTTAAACAAATTTACCAATATTACAAACAACATGGCATTAAAACCGAAGTGATGGGCGCGAGTTTCCGCAGTATCGAACAAGTATTAGGCCTTGCGGGTTGTGATTTACTGACCATCGCACCTAATTTATTGCAACAACTCGAACACAGTGAAATCCAAGTCATTCGTCAGCTTTCGCCTGAGCATGCAGCACCGCATCAAAATCATCAAGTGGTGTTGGATGAAGCCACTTTTAAAGCCGAAGTTGAGCGTGATTTGATGGCCAGTCAATTATTGCAAGGTGGTATTGAGGGTTTTATTCAAGCACGCCAGCAACTGCATCAATTATTAGCCACAGCTGTAGCACAGGCAGAAATTTCTGCTTAAACATTAAAGGCTAAGCACACGCTATTGAGCCGATGTTGTTATAATCAGCATCGGCTTTTTCATGGATCTGTCACGTGCTCGGGATTACTGATTTACCCACCTATATCATTGGCACCACGTTAATCGTATTATTACCGGGGCCAAACTCCTTATATGTGATGTCTGTGGCTTCACGTTATGGCATTAAAGTCGGTTATCAAAGCGCGTTTGGCGTGTATATGGGCGATTTAATTTTAATTTTGCTTACCGCTTTGGGGGCGGCCTCTTTATTACACCATTTGCCCTGGTTATTTACCATTTTAAAAATCGTTGGTGCGGTATATTTAAGTTATTTGGGCATTAAATTATTAATGGCCGCCAAACACAGCTGGCAATCTCCGCCCTCAGTACAAGCACAACGTAGCACACAACAACATATTGATCAGCTGAGTCCGTTTCGCACCGCTTTAACCATCAGTATTTTAAATCCAAAAGCCATTTTATTTTACTTGTCCTTTTTTGTGCAATTTGTTGATCCGGCTTACCCTTATCCTGCCTTGACCTTTACTGCTCTGGCGGTGATTTTGCAATGTATTAGCATGTCCTATTTAAGTGTGCTGATTTTCTCTGGAGCAAAATTATCTGGCTATTTTGCCCATCGTTATCGCTTTACTGCGCTGTGTGTTGCCTCCGTGGGAGTTTTGTTTTGCGGTTTTGGATTAAAACTGGCTACATCAACCTTATAAAAGTAGTAAGTGAAAAAAAACAGCGTATGATGCTTAAAACTTAAGCATCTTTATATTCTCTATGCATCATTTACTGCGTGATTTTTCTGTGCCTGCTGCCTTTGCAGGCTTTATTACTTGTTTGGTGGGCATTAGCGTATCGGCTGTATTGGTCATTCAAACTGCACAACTATTAGGTGCTAACCAAGCCCAAATTAGCTCATGGTTTTGGGCTTTATGTTTGGGTATTGGGCTGTCTGGATTATTGTTGTCATGGAAGTTTAAATATCCTGTTGCGACCTCATGGTCAACTGCGGGTCTAGCCATGATTTTGGCCACGGCTTCTGGTTATAGTTTAGCGGAGGCGATCGGTGCCTTTATCGTCTGTGGTGTATTAACTGCTATTTTAGGATTTTCTGGCATTTTTGGCCGTCTTTTGGCTTTTATTCCCAGCACTCTAACCGCTGCCATGCTAGGCGGCGTTTTGCTTAAATTTGGCGTACAACTCTTTAGCAGTTTAAATGACAATCTCGGATTCATTTTAGGGTTACTGGCCATTTATGTCATTAGTAAACGACTGATGCCGCGTTATAGTATTGTCGTAACGGTCTTAGCTGCCATGATGACATGTGCATTGTTTATGCCATTTGATCTTGCTCCACTGCATTGGAGCATCACTAGCCCAGTGTGGATGGCACCTGAGTTTAATCTGGCAGCAATCTTAGGCTTAGCGTTGCCCTTATTGGTGATTAATATGGCATCACAATATTTACCTGGTATTGCCATTATTCAAGCTTATGGCTATCAACCACATGTCAAACATCTGATTGGTTGGACAGGAACCGTGCAAACCCTTTTGGCACCTTTTGGCTGTTTCTCTGTAAATACTGCGGCCATTAGCGCAGCCATTAGCCTTGACGACCAAGCACATCCTGATCCAAAGCGGCGCTATATTGCTGGGATGAGTTCAGGGCTGTGTTATATCATTGTGGGGATTTTTGCTGCCACTTTAACGCAAGCCCTACTGAGCTTTCCAAGCTTACTCATTAGCGCCATTGCAGGTATTGCGCTATTGGGTACCATCAGCCACAACATTACGCTGGCTTTTAGTGAACCTGAGCATCGCGAAGCGGCCCTAATTACCTTTTTAATGAGCGCATCAGGCATACAATTTTTAAATATTGGTGCTGCCTTTTGGGGTTTATTATTAGGTTTAGTGGTCACTACAATTTTAAATCATAAAAAAGCAGCTTAAGCTGCTTTTTTATGGGCTATAGGTGTTGATAAACGCCAAGGTCTTTTTAAATGTAGCTTGGCTAGCATGTTGATTTAAAAAGAATTGATATTCATGTAACAACCATTCTTTTGAATCTGGATAAAATACCGCATCTACCGCAATATTTTTTGCCTCTAGTGCCCTGACAAAAGGTAGCGATTGGCTCTTGGTTAAAAAGTCTTTATTGCCGCCACTGATCAATACAGGCGGATAATCGGCTGTGAGATGCTCAATTGGAGACAATTGTTTTAAAAAATCCCCATCACGGCGCTTTTGCCCGGTATAAGCCTCCACCAATTGATACACGCCCCATTCCACCACGCGTATTTCATCGGGTGCTGTATCCACAAAGGCATTTAAGTCATAAATACCACAGTGCAAAATCAAGCCTTTTACATCACTACGCGGTGTTTTTAGTTTTAGCTGAGCAGCTTGAGCAAAGTCAGAATTGCTGAGCAATGCTGCATAATGACTGGCCAAATTGGCTCCGGCCGAATCGCCGGCCAAATACAACTGCGTTGCATCTACATGTAAACTCACCGCATTTTGGCGGATAAATTCTAAAGCTTGATCAATTTGTTGTAATTGCGTGGGATAAATATAGCGCGGTGCCAATTGGTACTCCACAGCAATCACATTATAACCCGCTGCCGCTAAGCGCTTAAAATATCCACGTGCATGTTGTTTAGAACCAGAAATCCAGCCACCCCCATGAATCCACACAATCGTCGGCTTTGCAGCTTGTGCATAGACATGCTTTGCTTGATACAGATCAAGATGTAAATCCGGCTGAACCTGATAAGCAATATTATGTTTAACCAGTACATCTTGTGGTGCACCACGATCCATTAAACCTTGCTGCATTTTAGTGGTCACATTAAAGGCTTTGGCAATCACTTGACTCGATTGCGGACTTTGACAACCCGCTAGAGTCAAGCCCACTGCTAGCGCCAATGCCTGAGCGTATATTTTCATCATCAATGGAGTAGACTTTTTTAGCTTTTATAGCGCCATTAAAGCATAAAAACACTGCAATATT
This sequence comes from Acinetobacter sp. CY17, assembly GCF_059515825.1. Lineage (NCBI taxonomy): Bacteria > Pseudomonadati > Pseudomonadota > Gammaproteobacteria > Moraxellales > Moraxellaceae > Acinetobacter > Acinetobacter sp. CY17. The sequence continues at coordinate 3,535 of NZ_JCAKMX010000014.1, read as the reverse complement.
AAGGGTTTAAAATTTGATTATTTTAGTTGGATTTCTCCAATTTAAAAATAAGCTAATACACTGAATTTACAAATATTTTTAGCTCTTTTATTGTATATATATCCACAATATGCTATGTATAAATTATACCCAATAACGATAAATGTATCAGGAGCAATTCCATGTCTTACCAACATATTTTAGTCCCTGTGGATGGTTCTGAAATTTCTTTTTCTGCTGTCAAACATGCCGCTCAAATTGCTCAAGCTTTTCATGCCAAGCTGACTTTAATTAGCTTAATTGCCGAAGATCCTTTTACAGGCGTAGATTTTTATTATTCTGCGGCCATTATGAAAGAATATTTTATTGAAGCAGAAGCCAATGCAAAAAAAGCCTTAGCTGAGGCACTCAACCTTGCTGCTGACATCGGTGCCAACGCCGAATCTAAAATTGTCAAAGGTGCCGTATCAGCAGAAGGCATTGTGGCCAGTGCCCATGAATTACAAGCTGATTTAATTGTCATGGGCTCACATGGGCGTAAAGGCTTCCAAAAATTCTTCTTAGGTAGCTTTGCTCAAGATGTATTGGCAAGCTCTGAGTTACCTGTACTTGTGATTAAAGCGTAAGAGGCCGTGATGAGCCAATCCTATCAACATATTTTGGTGGCCATGGATGAATCTCCGATCTCTTATGCTGCCGTCGAACAGGCTAAACTTTTAGCGCTGGATTTAAATGCACAAATCACTATTATGAGCGTGATTGCGGTCGACCCTTTTGTGGGTGTGGATTTTTATAAAGTCGCACCTGCCATTACTGACTACTTTATGCAAGCAGAAAGTAATGCCCAAAATCGGCTCAATGAAATTCAAGCCAGCTTAGCAAATGACAATCTTCGTGTTCAGGTTAAATTAATTCGCGGCGTCTCACCATCTGAAGGCATTATTCATGTGGCCGATGAAGTTGGCGCCGATTTAATTATGATGGGCTCACATGGGCGCCAAGGTTTTCAAAAACTCATGCTCGGGAGTGTGGCACACAATGTGCTGACCCAATCTCCCATTCCCGTCTTGATTGTCAAAGCCTAAAGCCAAGATCCCCTGTCTAGTCAGGGGATCTTTTGAAATGCCTCATCAAAACATTGCTGCAAACATTGTTGGTCTAGCTTTAGGCTTAAATGTGCTAAAGCGCGCTCTAGTATTTCTTGAGCTTGAACTGCTGCCGCTTGTTGTAAACCGACTTCGGGTGCATATTGGGCAATTAAAGCCAAACACTTGATTAAGCGCTGATTGATTTCTAAATTATTGACCGAATCACGTGCAATCGGAGCAAAAACACTGTCAATCCATTCCGCTTCATCCAAAGGCACAATACTTAAATGCTCAAATTCTGGCAATTCTTCTTCTAAAGCTTGGGTATCAAGGATCACTCGCGTTAAAGCATTTAAAACGCTAATCGCGGTGGCAGGATCATTAATTGAGGCTGACATAGCACGTTGCCCTACCTCACTCATGACCAATAAACCTAAGCGTGGGTCTTGTTCATAACGACGGTTTTGTTCTAATAGCACACATGCCATCAGCTGTTGTTGCAGCTTATGCATACTGTCCTGATCTAATGGATTAACACGATAGACCTGTAAAATCGTTTGTTGGAGGGCCACAAATTTACCCGGACGTGCGGCAATATGCACATGTAGTTGTTGCTCAGCTGCAATGTGGTTTAGTGTCTGTAAGTCAATATCACAAATATATGCGGTAACTGGACTCAGCACTTCAAAATCAGCTTGCCTTGTGGGTCCTGCATGGATTGCGCCTAAATTGGGCTGGGCCCGATAACGCGCTAAACTGCTGGTTGCTACATCTTCAATACGCTGAATAGCATCCCCTAAAGAACCCAGTTGCGATAAAGTATGTACCCAACGAATCAGAGTAAAGATGATATACATCAGCACTAAAATGGTACTAATAAATAAAATAAAACGCCCTTGTACCCCGTAGTATTCTAAACTCAAAGCAATTTTTGCAATCACAGAATAAATAAACGCGGCAATAAAAGAAGCAATCGCAATACGCGCAGTCCCATCTGCCATAATTAGCAAACGCGCACGTGGTGTGGCACTGTTTGAACTCGATGCCAAGGCCGACACCATAATAGATAAAGAAAATGTGGTGACAGCCAACATACTCGAAGCAATAATATTGAGTAAATCGGATAAGGTATCCACTGAAATATTGGGTACTGCATCACTTGCAAACAAATACACGCCTAATTTGGCAATTAAAGAAAAGACGACTGCAAACACAGCACCAAGGGTTGGATGTACCCATAAGCTTTTGGCAGGATTAGCGAGAATTAATTTAATTTTATGCAACATATCTTGCTCATTTTTATATTAATTTGTAAGCGTCCGCTGAACACACCTTATGAATTCATCCTATAAGCCTTAATTTAGTCCCCACTTAAAAACAAGTGGGGACTAAAATTTATGACTACAAATCACCAGACATCCATCGCATCTCTTGCGAAAAAACGAAGAACATACAGTGCTGAATTTAAACAGCAGATCGTTCAGGCTTGTAAAGCACCGGACGTTTCAATTGCTTCGGTCGCTTTGCAACATGGATTGAATACAAATCTTGTATCCAAATGGATTCGCTTAATTGATGCTAAGCCAGGGAGTGATCGCTCACCACTACCGAATAAACCTGCATTTATTGCCTTATCTTGCTCTGCACCATTAGATCCTACTCCTACTGACATGTTAAAGGTTCAAATTACTTTACCCCACTCAAAAGCAGAAATTGGCTTGAAATGGCAAGTATCAGAAATATCTGCTTTAGCAGAATTACTCAAGGCACTGGCAACATGATCCGCATTGATGAAATCTGGCTTTCTACCCAACCTCTGGATATGCGAGCAGGGATGGATACTGTCATGGCTCAGGTGGTGAGAGCCTTTGGCTACATTAAACCGCATTGTGCTTACCTGTTCTGTAATAAACGTGGCCATCGTATGAAAGTGCTGGTACATGATGGACTGGGCATCTGGCTGTGTGCCAGGCGGCTGGAACAGGGAAAATTCCACTGGGCTCAAGTTCACCAAGGTGAAACCGTGGCCCTCAACCCGGAACAGTTACAGGCATTAATCCAGGGTTTGCCCTGGCAGCGCATTGGACGACAGCAAGTGGTCACAATGCTCTAAACCAAGCTCGGTTATTCTGCTATTCTCCAAACGTTCTATTTCCTCTGCGTCATGACCTCAGGCATACTGCGATCATGAATACGCTGCCTGACTTAAGCCAACTGACCCATGAACAACTGCTGGAATTTACCCAGCAGTTGGCAATGCAGCATCAGTCTCTGGCACAATCAAATCAAGAATTAGAAAAATCAAACCAGCAATTGGATGCCAAAGTTCAGCATCTTTCTATTCTCAATCAAAAATACGAGCATGAACTGGCGCTGTTTAAAAAGCATAAATTCGGCAGTAAAAACGAACATCTCACCGCAAAACAAATCCATCTATGGGACGAAGCGGTCGAAGAAGATATCGCAGC